>JANWWU010000045.1 GCA_025055595.1 Planctomycetota bacterium
CCGGTGCCAGCCGAGGGTGCCGTCGCCGTAGGCGGCGACGACGCTCTGCCCGTCGCCGCTGATCGCCACCGCCCACACCGCACCTGGGACTGGCTGTCGCCAGCGCTCCTTGCCAGCGCGGTCATAGGCGCGCAGCGACCACTCGCAGCCGAGCACCGCGCGCGCTCCATCCGGGCTGAGCGCCAGGCAGCGCGCGCGTTCATAAGGGTCGAGCTCGACTCTCCGACCGTTGAGGGTCAAGTGGCCAACATCAGAGACCTGCCAGTCCCAGCCGGGAGCTTCGATGAGCGCCGGGCGCAGCGCTGCCGGCGGCCTCGGCGAGCGCTGCAGGCTGCCGGCGACGAGATCAAGCAGCACCGGCTCGGCGCCGAACACACGCAGCCCCACCCGCACCTGTCGGGCGTCGCTGCTGACCGCGAATGTCTCCCTCTGGTTCCGATAGTCTGGAATCACAGCGCCGCGTCGCGCGACGAGCTGGCCACGCTCATCGAGCCAGAGCAGCTCGGGGTCACCAGCCCCGACCAGCAGCCCGCCCCCGGGCGCCGGCAGCAAGTCCATCACTGTGTTCTTCGGGCCGGGACAGGCCCGGCGGCCGGCGTCTGTCCAGGTCAGGATGGGGGATTCTCCATCGACGTCATACCTTCCCGCGGCCCACCACTGGCCGGAGGCCCAAGCGACACGACCGAGATTGCCATTGTCGATGCCGGCGGTGTCAAGCGGCGGCAGCTCGGCGAGGTCCTGCGCGCGGTAGCGCGCCACCGCCGTGCTGTCTGCGAACCCGACCGCGAGGGTGCCCGCACCGTCGTGGGCGACAGCGTATGGCTGCTGCCCCGCACGGGTGCGCACCTTCGCCAGTAACCGGCCATCGCGCGCATAGCGCCGCACGAAACCATCCCAGCACGTCGTCACCAGCCCGCCGTCGGGCAGCCAGCAGGCGCCCAAGGACGAATCTTCATACTCAGCATCCTGCCACAGCAGCTCGCCACCCGGCCAGCGGAAGACGCGCAGGCCGCCCGAACCCAGGCACACTGCCAGCGCGCCGTCGGCGCGCCAGCGTAAGTGGAGAATCAGATTTGGCAGCGGTCCGAGCCGCGCGCAGAGGCGCCCGGTCGCGCGTTCGAAGACGTACACGAAGCACTGCCCAAACCAATCCCCGCCCGTCCAGCCGCCGACCGCCACCCACTGGCCGTCGCCGCTCAGCGCCCCGGCATACAGCTTGCCCTCGTTGCCCGGCCCGCGCGGCACGCGCAGCACGCGCTCGAGGCGGAAGCCCTTCCCCTCGCGCTGCCACAGCCGCGCGGTCTTGTCCTCGGAGACCGTCAACACCGTGTCGCCGGCGGCGACATCGATGCGTCTGATCGGCGCCGTGTGGAAGCCGGTCTCGAGCACGAGCTGCGGCTCGCGCGGCGGCTCGCCGCCGCTCAGCAGCGCGCAGAGGCAGGCGAGCAGGAAGCACGCATAGCGCATGCGACAACTCTAGCGCACAGAGCACGGCGGACAAGCGGCCAGCGCGCGGGGCGCCCAGCGGGGCCGCGGGGCGGGCGGCGGCAGTCGCCCCGGCCCGCGGCCCGACGGCTCCGGCTCAGCGCTCGTACATCGGCGGGTTGATCGGGCTGGCGATCAGCTCGCCGGGCTTGATCCCCGGGCACCAGCGCTCGGCGTCGCGCGCCTGATTGCTGTTCTTCGGCACGCTCATCCGCATGTCGATGTCGATGTAGATCACGGTCATCACCGCGCGCATGCGGTCGGTGTTGTTCGGGCCGGCACGGTGCATCGTCCATCCCGCATGGAAGCTGACCTCGCCGAGCTCGAAGGGCGTCTCGTCCTTCGGGAAGTCCTTCATCGTGCGCCCGATCAGCTGCTCGCTCTCGTCGCTGATCTCGAGGTCGCGCCCGACATGGATACGGTGGCTGCCGATCGCGAACTGCAGCGGTCCCATCTCGACCGGGGTCGCCTGCAGCGGGATCCAGGCCGTGATCGAATGCTCGCTGCTCAGCGGCCAGTACTGCTGATCGGCGTGCCAGGGCGTGAAGCCCCCGCCCGGCTCTTTGAACAGGGCCTGGTCGTGGTACATGCGGACGCCGCGCGTGCCCATCAGCTCGGTGGCGATGCGCGCCAGGCGCTTGCTGAAGACGAAGCGGCGGATCTCGGCGTCCTCCAGCCAGAGGTTGAAGATCTGCTGGAAGGCCTTGCCGTAGGTGTCGCGCTCATGAAGCGGCGGCAGGTTCTTCGCCTTCTCGGCGACGACGGCGCGGATCCGCGATCCGTAGCGCTCGAGGGTGCCGGCATCGAAGACCCCGCGCAGCTTGATGTAGCCGTCGCGGCGATAGGCGGCGATCTGGTCCTGGGTGAGGGGATAGGGCTCGTCGAGGAGGTCGACGAGGGCGGCTGTGGCTGTGCTCGTGTTCATGCAGGCATTATCGCCCGCGCGCCGCGGCGGGCGACACGCGCCTTCACAACCGATTCTCAGTTTTTTCCCGCGACCAGGGCCGCGGTGTCGAGGGCGATCGCCAGCTCCTCGTTGGTCGGCACGACCAGGGCGCAGGTCGCGCCGTCGACCGTGATCCGGCCCCCGCTGTCGCGGCCGTGCACGGCGTTGCGCGCGGGATCGAGGCGGCAGCCGAGCACCGCCAGCCAGGCGACGACGCGGGCGCGGATCGGCGCGCTGTTCTCGCCGATGCCGCCGGTGAAGACGAAGGCGTCGACGCGGCCGAGCGGCACCGCCAGCGCCGCCAGGTGCTTGGCCAGGCGGTAGCAGAAGACCTCGATGGCGAGGCGGGCGCGCTGGTTGCCGCCCTCGGCGGCGGCGAGCACGGCGCGCATGTCGTTGCTGACGCCGCTGACCCCGAGCAGGCCGCTCTGCTTGTTGAGCAGGTCGACGACCTTGGCGGCATCGACGCGCAGCCGCTCGGCCATGAAGGCGACGATCGCCGGGTCGAGGTCGCCGGAGCGCGTGCCCATCACCAGGCCTTCGAGCGGGGTGAGGCCCATCGTCGTGTCGACGCTGGCGCCGTTGCGCACCGCGGTGGCGCTGCAGCCGTTGCCGAGATGGGCGACGACCAGCCCGTGATCGTCGGGGCGCAGGCCGAGCAGCTCGCGCGCGCGGGCGCTGACGAAGCGATGGCTGGTGCCGTGGAAGCCGTACTTGCGCACCGCATGCTGCTCGTACCAGGCCCAGGGCACGGCGTAGGCGTAGGCGTGGGCCGGCATGCTCTGGTGGAAGGCGGTGTCGAAGACCGCGACCTGCGGCAGGCCGGGCAAGAGCTCGCGGCAGATGCGGATGCCGAGCAGGTTCGGCGGGTTGTGCAGGGGCGCCAGCGGCACGCAGGACTCGATGCCGCGCTCGACCTGCTCGTCGATGCGCACCGAGGCCGAGAACAGCTGGCCGCCGTGCACCACGCGGTGACCGATGCCGGCGAGGCCGTCGGCGAGGCCGCGCGCGCGCAGGTCGTCGTAGGCCGCGCGCATCGCTGCCGCGTGCTCGGCGCCGGGCAGCGCGCGCTCCAGCTTCTCGCCGCCGGCCTTGATGGTCAGCGAGGCTTCCGGCGAGCCGAGGCGCTGCGCCAGGCCGCTCAGCAGCTCGCGCCGTTCGGCGGTGTCGATCACCGCGTACTTCAGGGAAGAGGAACCGCAGTTGATGACCAGGACGCGCATGCCTCCAGCCTAGCGGCCGCCGGCTTGCGGGAAGGGGTCGGGGGGCGCCAGCTGCCGAGGCGTCGCAGCCGCGGGCGAACGCCAGGCTGCGGGTTTTCGCTGGAGCGAGCGCGCTCCCTGGCAGGCTGGACCCTATGAGCGAGCTGTCCATGGATCCGCCTGCCGGCGAGCGGCTGCGCCGCTTCGTCGGCGACCGCGTGCGCGTCAGCCTGCGCCTCGCCGGCGGGCGGCCCGCGGGCTGGCAGGCGCGGCTGCGGACCAACCTCGGACGCGGCGCCCTGCACCGCCACGAGATCATCGCCACCCACGCCGGGGCGCACACCTTCGCCGGCGCCAGCTGGCGCGATGTCGCGATGCGTCCCGACGGCGACGGCTGGTCGATCGAGCTGCCGCTGACCGAGGTCGGGTGGTACCGGGCCAAGCCGTACGCGATCGACGCCGAGGGCCGCCAGCGCTGGCCGGGCGGGGAGGATATCGGCATCGCCGTCCATCCCGATTGGACGCGCTGCGCCAACACGATCTACTGCGCGTTCCCGCGGATGTTCGGGCCGAACAAGGCCAAGCCCTCGACGCGCGACAGCCTGCTCGAGGAGCAGATCGCGGCCTTCGACCGCCACGGCTGGACGGTGATCCCGCCCTCCGGCACCCTGCGCGGCCTGACCCGCGAGATCCCGCACATCGTCGAGCGCCTCGGCTGCCGCATCCTGCACCTGCTGCCAGTGACGCCGACGCCGACGACCCACGCGCGGATGGGCCGCTACGGCAGCCCCTATGCGGCCCAGGACCTGGTGCTGATCGATCCGGCGCTCATCGAGTTCGACAAGCGCACGACCGGCGTCGACCAGTTCCGCGAGCTGACCGCCGCCGCGCATCGCGCCGGCGCCCGCGTCTTCCTCGATGTCGCGATCAACCACACGGGCTGGGCCTCGCGGCTGCTCGAACTGCATCCCGAGTGGTTCCGTCGCGCCGCCGACGGCAGCTTCGTCAGCCCGGGGGCCTGGGGCGTGATCTGGGGCGACCTCGTCGAGCTCAAGCACGAGGACATCGCGCTGTGGGACGCCCTGGCCGAGGCCCTGCTGACCTGGTGCGAGCGCGGGGTCGACGGCTTCCGCTGCGATGCCGGCTACATGGTGCCGACGCCGGTGTGGCGCTACATCACCGCGCGCGTGCACAGCGAGTTCCCGGAGTGCGTCTTCCTCCTCGAGGGCCTCGGCGGGCCCTGGGAGGCGACCGCCGAGCTGCTGACCGAGGGCGGCATGCAGTGGGCCTACTCCGAACTGTTCCAGAACTATGACGGGCAGCAGGTCTCGGCCTACCTCGACCACGCGCTGCGCCACGGCGGGCGCATCGGCACCCTGGTGCACTACAGCGAGACCCACGACAACGACCGCCTGGCCAAGCGCGGCCGCGCCTGGTCGCTGCTGCGCAACCGCCTGTGCGCGCTGGCCAGCGACGCCGGGGCCTTCGGCTTCAGCGCCGGCGTCGAGTGGCTGGCGGCGGAGAAGCTCGATGTCCACGAGGCGCGCGGGCTGAACTGGGGTGCCGAGCCGAACATCGTCTCCGAGCTGGCGCGGCTCAACCGCGTGATCAGCGACCATCCCTGCTTCTACGCCGGGGCGAGCATCCGCCGCCTCTCGCCCGACGGCTCGCCGGTGCTCGCGCTGCGCCGCGACGCGCCCGAAGACTGCGGCAGCCGCGAGAGCGTGTTGGTGCTCGTCAACCTCGATCTCGAGCGCAAGCAGTCGCTGCGCTTCACGCAGGCGCAGCTGCGCGAGCTCGGCTCGCCGGC
Source organism: Planctomycetota bacterium (assembly GCA_025055595.1). Lineage (GTDB taxonomy): Bacteria > Planctomycetota > UBA11346 > UBA11346 > UBA11346 > UBA11346. The sequence continues at coordinate 5,444 of JANWWU010000045.1, forward strand.
GATCGATCTCCTCGGCCAGGAGACCCCGGCCTTCATCCCCCAGCCCGAGGGCGACCTGGTGGTGACGCTGCCGCCGGGCGCCGCCTACTGCCTGGCCGAGCATGCGACCCCGCAGGGCCTCAGCGGCGAGGCCTACCGCACGGCGCGCGCCCAGGCCGCGCTCGCTCTGCAGGCCGTGGTCCAGGCGATCCCCGACGAGGACTGCGGGCCGGCGCCCTGGCAGGAGCTGGCGAGCCGCTTCGCGATCGACCCCGTGCGCTTCCTCGCCGCCCTCTCGCGCCTCGACCGCAAGCAGGCGCGCGCCAACCTGCTGGCGGCGATCGATGCCGCCTCCGGCATCGCCGATCTGCCGCCGGTGACGGTGATCGCCGCCCACGACGCCAGCCGCCGCGTACCGATTCCACCCGGGCACTGGCTCCTGGTCTGCGACGAGGCGCCCTTCGCGCTGACCCATCGCCGCGGCAGCCGCGTGACGCGCCGCACCCGCGCCGTCGCCGTGCAGCGCGGCTTCGTCGCCGTGCTGCCGCCGAGCGACCAGCCGGGCGACGCCGAGCTGATCGTCGATCGCTCCGCCGCCGAGGGCGCCGCGCAGCGCATCCAGGTCCGCCACCTCGCCCTGCCGCCGCTGCTGGCCGGCCCGCACCTGCCCGATGGCCTGGTGCTGCTGACCAACGGCCGCGGGGCGATGACCCGCCTGCACGCCGACCTCGGCCGCATCGCCAGCAAGTACGACTGCCTGCTCGGCGCCAACCTGCACCCCGAGGCGCCCTGCGACCGCTGGGTCTGCGTCAAGCGGCTGCGCGCCTGGATCAACGCCGACGGCTTCCTGACGCCGCTCCACGCCGGCAACCTCGCCGAGCTGCAGCCCGGGCCGCCGGCGCAGTGGGAGTTCGTCGCCAACGCTGGCGACGGCCGGACGGTGACGGTGCGCCTGCTCGTCGAGCTGCTGCCCGAGCGCAACGCCGTCGTCCTGCGCTGGCAGCGCCCGAGCGGCGTCCTGCGCTGGGGCCGGCCCCTGCCGCCGGAGGCGGCGGTGTCGATCACCGTGCGCCTCGATGTCGAGGACCGCTCCTTCCACGCCGAGACGCGGCGCAACGCGGAGGCCGAGGCCTGGTTCGAGGGCACGGTGCAGCACGACGAGCGCGGCTTCCACTGCCGCTTCGCCCGCGACCGGCAGCTGCGCGCCTTCCTCGACCGCGGGCGCTTCCACCGCGAGAGCGAGTGGAGCCACTGCCCGCACCCGATCGAGGGCGAGCGCGGGATGTACGACCGCGGCGACGCCTGGAGTCCGGGCTGGTTCGAGATCCCGCTCAAGCCCGGGGCCGAGGCGACGCTGGTCGTCCACGCCGACGACGAGGACCCGCCGGCCGAGCTGGTCGACGGCTGCTTCAGCGCGCGCCGCGAACGCCTCGCCGACCAGGTGGCGCGCGCCAACCTGCCCGGGCACGACGAGCTCGGCCGCGCGCTGGCGGCCGCGCTGCAGGCCTTCGTCGTCCGCCGCGGCCATGGCAAGACGGTGATCGCCGGCTATCCGTGGTTCCTCGACTGGGGGCGCGACACCTGCATCGTCGGCCGCGGCCTGCTCGCCGCCGGCCTCGACGACGAAGTGCGCGGCATCCTCTGCGCCTTCGGCCGCTTCATCCGGCGCGGGACGATGCCGAACCTGCTGCACGGCGAGGACGCGAGCAACCGCGACACCAGCGATGCCCCGCTGTGGTACGCCCTGCTCGCCAGCGAGTGGGTGGCGCGCCGCCCGCAGCCGGGCTGGGACCTCTCGGTGGCGCCGCAGCGCTCGCTCGCCGACTGCCTGGTCGAGATCGCCGTCGGCTGGCTCGACGGCACGGACAACGGGATCCGCGTCGATCACGGCTCGGGCCTGGCCTGGAGCCCGCCGCACTTCACCTGGATGGACACCGACCACCCGGCCTGCACCCCGCGCGCCGGCTACCCGATCGAGATCCAGGCCCTGTGGATCCGCCTGCTCGAACAGCTCGCCGCGATCGGCGCGCCGGCCCCGCGCGGGCCCTGGCGCGAGTGGGCCGCGCGCGCGCGCGACGCCTTCGCGCGGCTGTTCTGGCTCGAGCGCGAGGGCTGGTTCGCCGACTGCCTGCTCGCCCCGGCCGGCGAGACCGCGGACCACGCGGTGCCCGACCGCAGCCTACGACCCAACCAGTACTTCGCGATCGCGCTCGGCTGCGCCGACGGCGAGCGCGCGCGCCGCGCCTGCGCCGCCGGCGAGCGCTGGCTGCTGATTCCGGGAGCCCTGCGCACGCTCGCCCCCCTGCCGGTCGAGCCGCCGCTGGTCATCCGCGGCGCCGATGGCCGGCTGCTCGGCGATCCCCTGCGGCCCTATCGCGGGCGCTATCTCGGCGACGAGGACAGCAGCCGCAAGCCGGCTTACCACAACGGCACGGCCTGGCCCTGGCTGCTGCCGAGCTACTGCGAGGCGGTCGCGCTGGCCTGGAATCGCGCGCCGGCCGCGCTGCACGCCGCGCGCTCCTGGCTGGCCAGCATCTCCTCCCTGCTGACCCACGGCTGCTACGGGCAGGTCCCGGAGCTCCTCGACGGCGACGCCCCGCACCAGCCGCGCGGCTGCGACGCCCAGGCGTGGAGCGTCAGCGAGGCCCTGCGGGTGTGGCGCTGGCTGTGGCGCTGAGCGGCAGCAGCGCCTCGGCGAGCCGCCAGTCGGCCGGCTCGGTGATCTTGAGGTTCAGGGGATCTCCCGGCACGACCGCGACGGGGTAGCCGGCGCGCTCGAGGACCTCGGCGTCGTCGGTGCAGTCCCAGCCCTCGGCGGCGGCGCGCGCGAAGGCTTCCAGGCCGGCAGCGCGGCGGAAGCCCTGCGGGGTCTGGGCGAGCCAGAGCTCGCGGCGCGGCACCGTCGCCTGCACCAGGCCGGCGGCGACGCGCTTGACCGTCGCTGCGCAGGGCACGGCGACGAGCGCCGCCGGATGCTCGGCGAGGGCGGCGAGGCAGTCGGCGATGCAGCGGCGCGGCACGAGGGGCCGCACCGCGTCATGGACCAGGCACGGATCGCCGGCGCTGGCGAGCAGGGCGGCATGCACCGAGGCCAGGCGGGTCGCGCCGCCCTCGACGATGCGCAGCGGCAGCGGCAGGCCCGCGCAGGCGGCGGCGATCGCCGCGCGGTGTGCGGGGTGGGCGGCGATCACCACCTCGTCGACGAGGCCGAGGAAGGCGTCGAGGCTGCGGCGCAGCACGGGGACCCCAGCCAGCGGCAGCAGCTGCTTCGGAACGGAGCCGCCGAAGCGCGTGCCGCTGCCGCCGGCGGCGAGCAGCAGGACGGCCATCGCTAGCCGCTGAAGGGCGTCTTCGGGCCTCCGGGCGGGGGCGCGCTGCGGCCCGGCGGCTTGCCTCCGGGCGGGGGCTGGCGGCGGGTCGTCGCCTGCGAGGCGGGGCGCGGCGCCGGAGGAGGAGCTGGCCGGCGCGCCGTCGGCGCACTGCCCGGACGCGCGGGAGCCTTGCCCGAGGTCCGGGCCGCCGGCGCCGCGCTGCCGCCGCCGCTCGGCAGCAGCCAGCTCTTGATGAACAGGATCACCGGCACGAAGGCGAGCAGCGACCACAGCAGCAGGTGCCCGATGCCGTGCTTCAGCACGCCGTCGAAGCCCCGGCCGCGGCTGACCTTCCAGCCGTAGTTGCCGACGACCAGGCCCCAGGCGGGGGGCGTGAAGAAGCCGTCCCACTTCATCCACTGCTTGCCGGCTTCGAAGGCCGGCAGCGGGCCGCGCCCGGCCTGCAGGTGGAGGTACCAGTGCCGCGCGGGGAAGTCCTCGTTGTCGCCGGCCTGCTTGTACATCTCGATCGCTTCGGCCAGCAGCTCGGCGGCGCGCTCGCCCTCGGCCTGGGCCGAGAGCTCGCGCGTGCAGTGCGCGAGGTAGCGGACGACATTGTTCCACTGCGTGCGGTCCTTGAGCGGCGAATCTTCGGCCTGGCTGCGCTGCAGCAGCTGCTCGAACATCGCCCGCGCCGCCGCCCAGTTGCCCTGGTTGAACGCGGTCAGCGCGATCGTCAGCCGCTCCTGGTCGCTCTCGGCCTTGACCTGGGCGAGGACCCGCGCCGCGGCATCGGGCTGGCCGCTGCGCGACAGGGCGAGCGCGAGGTTGAAGGGCAGCGCGCGGTCCGTCGCCCCGGCCTGCAGGGCCTGCTCGAGCAGCGGCGCGGCTTCCTGCCAGCGCTCGAGGCGCAGCAGGGCATCGCCCTTCCACAGGATGCCGTCGCGGTGATTGGGCGCGAGCGCCAGGCCCTCGTCGAGCGCCGCGATCGCATCGCGCAGCGCCGTGCCGGCCCGCTCGCTCTCGCCGGCCGCAAGCAGGCGCTTGCCGCGCTCGAGCCGGGCGCGGCCGAGGGCGAGGCGGCTGTCGGCGTCGTGGCGATCGAGGCGCTGCGCGGCGAGGAAAGCCTCCTCGGCCTGGGCGAGCAAGCGCTCGCTCTCCGCGGCATCGCCCGCCTGCAGCGCGAGCATCGTGCGCACGCGCCCCAGTTCATAGAGCGCATCGCGATACTGCGGATCGGCGGCGACGGCGCGCTCGAGCGCCTGGCGCGCCGCCGCCAGATCGCGCTTGAGCAGGGCCTGCTTGGCGGCGATGAAGTCGAGCATCGGCATCGGCGCCTGGCCGGCGCGCCGCCGAGCCGCCGCCAGGTAGTTCTGCAGGCGCTGCTCCTGCTGCGCGGCGAGCGCGAGGACGGCGGCCTGGGCGGCGACCGCGCCGCCGGGATCGGCCTGATCGCCGAACTGGTCGGCGAGCTGGAAGGCGTGCTCGAAGCGCTGGCGATCGCCCTGCGCAGCGAGGTTGCCGAGCGCCTGCATACCGATGACCGCGGCGGCGGCGTCCTGGCGATCGAGCGCCAAGGCCGTCCGCGCCGCCTTCCAGGCCCCGCCGGCGTCGCCGGCGCGCAGCCGCGCCAGGGCCAGTGCGCGGTGCCCGTCGGGCCAGCGCGGGTACTGCTGCGTGATCCGGTCGAGCAGCGGCACGGCGTCCCGGCCCCCGCCCTCCAGAGCCTGGGCGACGGGCTCCCACTCGGCAGCGGTCGGCGCCTCGCCGCCCCGGCACAGGGCGAGCGCAGCGAGCAGGCAGCACAGCGCGGCGCACGCGCGCCGCAGCGGATCAATCGGCGTAGCCATGGGCACGAGCTTCCGCGGTGATCTCGGCATGGGAACGGGGAACCAGCGGCTGCGGCGAGAGGCGATGGACGCACTCGACCTCGACCTCGCCGGGCCACAGATCGACGAAGAAATCGGCCGGGAAGCGCTGCCACCACGGCAGGGGGCTGCGGACGATGGCCTGGGCGAAGCCCAGGCGCCCGGCCTCGTCGCGCACCGCCCAGCTGACGGGCACCTCGTGCGGCAAGGGGCTGCGGCGCGTCAGCTGCGGCGCCCCGGCCTGCACCTGCGTCCCGACCGCCGCCTGTCCGCCGCGCGGGGCCTCGTCCGCCGGCTCCACCCGCACCGTGTGGGTCAGGCAGCCGCCGTTGCACAGCAGTGCCGACAGCAGGGCGAGGCGCACGCGCATCCCGCGCTTATAGGCGCTCGGCCCGCTGCGGAAGACGCCGTCGCGGCGTCTTGGCCCGCGCGTGGCAAGCACAGGCTCGGCGCGGCATGGACGAGGCGCAAGCGCTGCTGCTGGCCTGGTATGCGGAGCACGCCCGCCCCCTGCCGTGGCGCGGCACTCGCGACCCCTACCGCATCCTGGTCAGCGAGGTGATGCTGCAGCAGACCCAGGCGGCGCGCGTCGCCGACCGTTACCTGCGCTTCCTCGCCGTCTTCCCCGATGCCGCGGCGCTGGCCGAGGCCGACGACGAGCGCCTGCATCGCGCCTGGAAGGGACTCGGCTATCCGAGCCGCGCCGAGCGGCTGCGCGCCGCCTGCCGCGCGGTGCTGGCGGCCGGCGGCTGGCCGACGAGCGTCGAGGGCCTGCAGGCCCTGCCCGGGGTCGGGCCCTACACGGCGCGCGCGCTCGCCGCCTTCGCCTTCGCGCAGCCCGTCGCCGTGCTCGACACCAACGCCGCGCGCGTGCTGTGCCGCCGCGACGGGCTCGATCCTCGCCTGCCGCGCGCGCAGCTGCAGGAGCGCGCCGAGCGCGCGCTCTACCGCGCCGATCCGATCGCCTGGAACAACGCGGTGATGGAGCTCGGCGCGCTGGTCTGCACGGCGCAGGCGGCGCGCTGCGCGCTCTGTCCCTGGCGACTGCACTGCCGCAGCCGCGGCGATGACCGGCGCCTGGCGATCACCCGCAGCCCGCTGCGCGCCGCCAGCCCGCGCCACGAGTACGGTGCGCCGCGCGCGCCGCGCGGCGCGGGCCGCCTCGTTTGGGCGCTGGTGCACGACGGCGGCCGCTACCTGGCCTGGAGCGCGGCGGACGGCTGGGTCCTGCCCGGCATCGGGGTGCGCCGGGCCAGCGACGAGCGGCCCGCGCTCGCCGCGCTGCTTGCTGCCCTCGGCGGCGAGGTCCTGGCGGCGCGCTTCCTCCACGGCTGGTACGAGCCCGCCGCGGGGCCGCCGCTGCGCCACAGCTGCTACCGCGTGCGGCTCTTCGCCCCGCCAGCCGGCAGCGCGCTGCGCTGGTGGCGACCGGCCGAACTGCTGGCCCTGCCCTGGCCGCCAGCGCTGCTGCCGCTCGCCGAACGCCTGCGCCGTTACCATCGCCGGGAAGCCCGCCTTCCGCCCCCTGCGGCCGCGCTATCGTGAGACCGATGCGCCGGCACCTGCCCCGCCTCGGACACCCGCTGTTCGATCGCCAGCACGCGCGCCTCGCCGACGACACGCGCGCGCTGATCGCCGCCCTGCGCCGCGGGGCCGCCGGGCGCTGCCTGCTGTCGCGGCTGATCCGCGACAGCCGCCGGCACTTCGCCAGCGAGGAGCGCCTGATGCGCCAGCTCGCCGAGCGTTACCCGGAGGCCGAGGGACACCGCGCCCTGCATCGCGGTCTGCTCGAGGACATGCTGCGTCTGCGCGCGACGCTCGCCGGCGGCGGCTGCCTGCATCATCGCCACGGGCAGCTGCTCCTCGAGGCCCTGGCCCATCACGCCGACGCCGCCGACCGCAACCTGGTCGCGGCCTGGCGCCGCACGCAGCTGCCCGCCCCACGGCGAGCGACCCATGGCCTGGCCGAGCGGCATCGCCGTCCTCGTCCCGGTCTTTGACCATGCGCAGACGGTCGGCGCGGTCGTCGCCGGCTGCCGGGCCGGTGGCGCGCCGCTGATCGTCGTCGTCGACGACGGCTCGCGCGACGGCAGCGGGGCCGCGGCTGGCGGCGATGTCCTGCTGCGCCTGCCGCGCAACCGCGGCAAGGGCGCGGCCCTGCGCCTCGGCCTGCGCTACCTGGCGGCACGCGGCTGGCGCCAGGCGCTGAGCATCGATGCCGATCTCCAGCATCCGCCGGCCGAGGCCCTGCGCCTCGCCGAGGCGGCAGCCGCCGACCCGGCGGCGTTGTGGATCGGGGTCCGCGACCTGCGCCGCGCGCCGCTGGCCAGCCGCTGCGGGCGCTGGGCGAGCGGCGCCGCCTGCTTCCTGCTCAGCGGCCGCTGGCCGGCCGACGCGCAGAGCGGGCTGCGCGTGTGGCCGCTGCCGGCGGCGCTGCAGTGGGGAGCGCGCGCCGCGCGCTACGCCTTCGAGCCGGAGGCCGTGGCGCGCGCCTGCCGCTGCCGGGTCGCACTGCGCGAGCTGGCGGTGCGCGTCTGCTATCCCCCGCGGCGGATCTCGCACTTCGCGCCGATCGCCGACAGCTGGCGCACCGCGCTGGCGCTGCTGCGCCTGCTCGCCGAGCCGCCGCTCAGCCGGTGAGCCCGCTCGCGACGGTGCCGCGCAGGCGATGGATGGCGGCCGCGGGGTCGCGCTCGCGCATCAGCGCCTCGCCGACCAGGACGGCATCGATGCCCGCCTCCTCGAGGCGGCGGCAGGTCGCGCGGTCGTGGATCCCGCTCTCGCTGACGACGACGCGCCGGCCGTCGACCAGGCCCGGCGCGAGCTCGAGCGTGCGCTGGACATCGACCGAGAAGTCGCGCAGGTCGCGGTTGTTGACGCCGACCGGGTCGGCGCCGACGGCAAGCGCGGTCGCCGCCTCGTCGGCGTCGTGGACCTCGACGAGGACGGCCAGGCCGAGGTCGCGGGCGAAGCCCTGGAGGTCCGCCAGCTGCTGGCGCTCGAGGCAGGCGGCGATCAGCAGCACGGCGTCGGCGCCGGCGACGCGCGCCTCGGCGATCTGCCGCTCGTCGATCAGGAAGTCCTTGCGCAGCAGCGGCAGTTGGACGACGGCGCGCACCGCTTGAAGGTGCGCGAGCGAACCGCGGAAGAAGCGCTGATCGGTCAGCACCGAGATCGCGCTGGCGCCGCCGTGGACATAGAACAGCGCCGTGCGCGCGGGGTCGTAGTCGGCGACCAGCAGCCCGGCGCTGGGGCTGGCCTGCTTGCACTCGGCGACGACGCGGATCGGCCCCTGGCGCGAGCGGGCGAGCGCGGCGCGGAAGTCGCGGCAGGGCGGCAGGTCGGCAAGCAGGCGACGATCGACCGGCGGCAGGCGCGGCAGCTCCTCGCGCCGCTTCCAGGCGAGGATCTCGTCGAGGATGGTGGCCACGAGCGCATCTTCCCGTGCTGCGCGTTAACGCAATCTACGCCGTTGAGCGGGCACGCGCACGCCCCATCATCAGCGCATGCCACGGGAGGCGCTCCCTGTCCTGCTGGCGAGCGGCCTGCTCGCTTCCCTGGCGGCCGGCGAGCCGCTGGTCGTCTCCGCGCTCGGCGCGGGCGATGTCGAGCTGCTCGACGCTCGCGCCTGGGTCGAGAGCGTGACCCGCCGTCGCCAGGATGTCGCCACCGCCCCGGCCCCGGTCGATGTCATCCTGATCGAGGACCTGCTGCTGTCGCCCGCGAGCACGGTCGCCGACTTCCTGCGCTATGTGCCGGGGGTCGATGTCTACCAGCTGCGCCACGGGCAGCACGAGGTCGGGCTGCGCGGCTACAATGGCCCCTTCAACTCGCGTCTGCTCGTTCTGATCGACGACCAGCAGTTCTGGCTGCCGGAATTCGCCGGGCCGATCTGGTCGGGGACCCTGTTCCTCAGCGACCTCGCGCGCATCGAGGTCGCCAAGGGCCCGGGCTCCGTGACCTACGGCGCCAACGCCTTCGGCGGCGTGATCGCGCTCTCCAGCCGCCCGGTGCCCGATGCGCCGCGCTTCATCGCGGTCGGCCGCGCCGGGAACCCCGAGGCTTACGAGGCCGATGCGACGCTCTCCGGCCCGCTCGTCGGCCGCTGGTATGGCAAGCTGAGCGCCGGCTACCTGCGGCTGGCCGACCTGCCCGGCGTCGAGTCCGGACTGCCCTATCAGCCGAGTCCGCGCAACGACGAGAACACCCACTGGGACACGATCGCCTGGCGCGCGCGCGCCTTGCTCGGCTACAACCTCGGCGGCGGCTGGACGACGGAGCTGATGGCGCGCAGCGTCCACCGCGACCCCTGGGAGGTCGTCGACGGCGCCGCGCAGGGCGCCACCAACGTCGTCAACGACGACGACCTGATGGCCTGGGAGCTGCGCGGTCCCTGGGTGCACGCCGTCCTCACCCAGCGCCGTTCGCTCGCCGACTATCGCAACCTGCGCGCGGCCTACGACCCGGCCAGCGACTACGCCTACCTGCAGTTCGGCTTCCGCGACTACGAGCGCGGCGCGCGCGTGCAGTTCGACATCGAAGCCGGGGCGCATCGCCTCGGCATCGGTGTCGAGGTCCTGCACTGGCGCTCGACCTCCAACCTCTGGCGCTACGGCGCGCCCTACCACGACCGCAGCCAGTGGCGCACGGTCAGCCGCACCTACGGCGGGGTCTTCGCCGAGGACCAGTGGAGCCTGGCCGATGACCTGATGCTGACGATCGGAGCGCGCGCCGACCGCGACACCCGCACCGGCAACCAGGCCAGCCCGCGCCTGGCGATCAACTGGATGCCGCGCCACGATCAGTACGCGCTGCTCTCCTACGCGCGCGGCTACCGCCTGCCGAGCCCGCTCGAGAGCTACGAGGAGGACTTCTTCCTCAAGCCGAGCGACGACCTCGATGCCGAGACGATCCACGCCGTCGAGGCGCAGTGGCGGCTGCGCCAGGGCCGGGACCTCGAGGCCAGCGTCGGCGCCTTCTGGAACCGCGCCAACATGACGATCTGGCGCGTGCCTCTGCCGGGCAACGAGCAGCTCGCCAACTTCCTGGCCTGGGTCAACCGCGGGATGCCGGCGAATGTCGGACCGGGGCCCTTTTACCAGTTCACCAACCTCGACAACCCCTACACGGTCTACGGCGCGGAGGCCGGCGCGCGCGTCCGCGTGCTCGACGAGCTCGCGCTCTGGGCGAACGCGACCTGGCAGCGCGGGCGCTGGCGCGAGGCGCTGCGCTTCGCGAGCCCCGGCTTCGACGCCGGGCCGCCGCTCGGCGTCATCTGCCGCTACGACTACACCGTGCCGCGCGATGCCAACGCCCCGCCGGAGTGGAAGGCCAATGCCGGCGCGGAGTGGCAACATGAAGACGGCTGGTTCGCGGTGCTCGCCGGCCGCTTCGTCTCCGGCCGCTTCGTCTACGATTACGGCCACACCCGCCTGGTCCGCGACCCGATGATCGGGCTGCAAGAGCTCGAGCCGTATATCGCCGCCGACCTCGCGCTCGGCTACCGCTTCGGCCGCAACCAGGCGCGCTTCGTCCGTCTCTCGGTGCTCGATCTCTTCGACAGCTCGCACCAGGAGTACCACCGCCCGCAACCCGAGAGCCTGCGGATCTCCGGCGAAACGCAGTATGTCTCCGACATCGGCCGGCAGATCACCCTCGCCGCCGGCTGGGAGTGGTGAGCGCGCGGCCGCTTTGGCACGGCTGATGCCGAGTTCGCAGTGCTCGCGGATCCGCGCCGCGCGCCTGTTGCAGAAGCCGACAGCGCCGCTGCGCGACGCGACGACGGAGGAGCGATGGCCGACGCCGCGCCAGCCAGCATGCTCGGCACCACCCTGGAGCGGGTGGCGCAACGGACCGAGGCGATCTTCGCTCTCGCCCTGGTCGGCATCGTCGCCATCCTGCTGCTGCCGCTGCCGGCGGCCCTGCTCAGCACGCTGATCGCGCTGAACATCGCATTGGCGCTGCTCGTCTTCCTCGTCTGCGTCTATGTCAAGGAGCCGCTCGACTTCAATGCCTTCCCGAGCCTGCTGCTGGTCACGACGATGCTGCGCCTCGGGCTCAATGTCGCTTCGACCAAGCTGATCCTGCTGACCGGCACCGGCGGCGCGGTGATCGAGGCGATGGGCCAGGTGGTCGTCGGCGGCAACTTCGTCGTCGGCGTCGTCGTCTTCGTCATCCTGCTGATCGTGCAGCTGGTCGTCGTCACCAAGGGCGCCGGGCGCATCTCCGAGGTCGCCGCGCGCTTCGTGCTCGACGCGATGCCCGGCAAGCAGATGGCGATCGACGCCGACCTCAACGCCGGCCTGATCAGCGAGAAGGAGGCGCGCGCGCGGCGCGACAAGATCGCCCAGGAGGCCGAATTCTACGGCGCGATGGACGGCGCCAGCAAGTTCGTCAAGGGCGACGCGATCGCCGGCCTGATCATCACGATCGTCAACATCGCCGCCGGCTTCGTCATCGGCATGGCGATGATGGGCATGAGCGCCGAGACCGCGCTGAAAACCTTCGCCATCCTCGCCATCGGCGACGGTTTGGTCAGTCAGATCCCGAGCATCCTGATCACGATCGGCGCCGGCCTGCTGATCACCAAGACGCGCAGCGACGAGACCGCCGGCGCGGCGCTGGCGCGCGAGGTCTTCCTCAAGGCCAAGCCGCTGGCGATCGCTGGCGGCGTCGTCTGCCTGGTCGGGCTGGTGCCCGGGATGCCGCTGCTCGTCTTCTGGACGATCGGCGGCGGGATGCTCGCCCTCGCCTGGCTGCTGCGCGACGCCGAGCGCGAGGCGCTGGCGGCGCGCGCGCGCGCCGAGGCCCAGGCGGCGCCGCCGCCCGAGCCGGAGAAGCCGGAGGAGCTGCTGCCGAGCGACCGTCTCGGCGTCGAGATCGGCTACCGGCTGATCCCGCTCGTCGACAAGGAGCGCGGCGGCCAGCTGCTCGACCGCATCACGACGCTGCGGCGGCAGCTGGCGCGCGATGGCGGGCTGCTGGTGCCGCCGATCCGCATCAAGGACAACATCCAGCTGCCGCCCAACACCTACCGCATCCTGGTGCACGGCCAGGAGGTCGCGCGCTACGAGCTGCACCTCGATCGCCTGCTGGCGATCGACGGCGGCGGGGTCAGCGGTCCCCTGCCCGGGATCAAGACCAAGGAGCCGGCCTTCGGACTCGATGCGGTGTGGATCGAGCCGCAGCGGCGCAATGAGGCCGAGGGCCTGGGCTGGACGGTGACCGATCCGGCGAGCGTCTTCATTACCCATCTGACGCAGGTGCTGCGCGCCCACGCGCACAGCGTGCTCAACCGCGAGGACGTGCAGGGCCTGCTGACGGCGCTGAAGAAGGAGGCGCCCAACCTCGTCAAGGAGATCGAGACCAACGCCAAGCTCGGCACCGTGCAGAAGGTGCTCGCGCACCTGCTCGAGGAGCGCGTACCGATCAACAACCTCGAGAAGATCCTCGAGGCCGTCGCCGACACCCCCAACGCCGATCCGGCGCAGATCGCCGAGCAGGCGCGGGCGCGGCTCGGCCGCGCGATCGTCGCGCCCTACCTCGATGCCCAGGGCCGGCTCAACGCGATCATCTTCGATCCGGCGACCGAGACCCGCCTGTCGGCGGCGCTCAGCGGCAGCGGCGGCCAGCTCGCGATCAGCCCCGCCGAAGCGAGCGCGCTGATCGACCAGATCGCGCGCGCCACCCAGGAGGCGAGCGTGCTCGGCCGCGATGTCGTGCTGCTGACCACCGCCGGGCTGCGCCGCCAAGTGCGGCAGGTCGTCAGCCGCTTCCAGCCCGACCTCGCCGTGCTGTCGTACTCGGAGATCGGCTCGACACCGGTCGAGGTCGTCGGCACGGTGAGCCTGCCCAAGCCCTGATGCCCGCTGAGACCGCTCCATGATCGTCAAGCGCTACACGGGACGGACGGTGAACGAGGCCCTGGCCAAGGTGCGCGCCGAGCTCGGGCCGCAGGCGCTGATCATCGACACCCGGCCATGGAAGGAGCCGGGCCTGATCTCGCCGCGGATGGGCTACGAAGTGGTCGCCGCCGTCGATGACGCGCCGCCGGCCGCGGCGGCCGCGTCAAAGAGCGGCGCTGCCGCCGCTCCCGAGCTGCAGGCCGAGCTGCAGGCGATCCGCCGCGAGCTCGCGCGGCTGGCGTCCGGCCTGCCGAGCCGCGGCGCGCTGCTGGGCGAGCTCGCCGATGAGCTGCGCGCCAGCGGCTGCCCCGAGGAGGTGATCGGCGAAGTCGAGTCGCTGTGCGTCGCCGCCGGCGAGCGGCTGGCCGAGGAGCAGCGCCGCGCCTTCGTCCGCCGCTGGCTCGAGCGCGCCCTCGGACCCTGGCAGCCCTTCGACTGGTCGCGGCCGCAGCGCCTGCTCGTCGTCGGCCCGACCGGCGTCGGCAAGACGACGACCATCGCCAAGCTCGCCGGCGACCTCGTGCTCAAGCGCCATGCGCGGATCGCGCTCGTCACCATCGACACCTATCGCGTCGGGGCCCAGGACCAGCTGCGGGCCTACGCCGACCTGCTCGATGCGCCGATGGCCGTCGCCAGCACGCCGGCCGAGCTGGGGCGCGTGCTGCAGCAGTTTGCGGACCGCGACCACGTGCTGATCGACAGCAGCGGTCGCAGCCCGAACGACGAGGCGCGATTGACCGAGCTCAAGGGGTTCTGCCGCGCCTGCCCCGGCCTGACGGTGGCGCTGACCGTCGCCGCCAACGCCGGACGCGCTGAGTTCGCGGCCGCCGTCGAGCGCTTCAGCGTTCTGCCGATCGAGCACGCGCTGGTCACCAAGCTCGACGAGTGCGCCGAGCCGGGCCGGCTCTACGGCTGCCTGCGCCGCCACCAGCTGCCGGTGCGCTGCTTCGGCACGGGGCAGGAGGTGCCGGACGACCTCGCACCCGCCGATCCCGGCTTGCTGATGGACCGAGTGCTGCCTGGAGCACCATCGCTGGCCTCGGGCGTGCTGACGCATGGTCGATGATCAGGCCGCGGCCCTGCGCCGCACCGTGCCTCCGCTGCCGAGCCTGCCGGGCTACGCCGTCACCGGCGGAAAGGGCGGGATCGGCAAGACCTGCATCGCGGTCAACCTCGCGCTGTGCCTGGCGCAGCTCGGGCAGCGGCCGCTGCTGGTCGACCTCGACCTCGGCCTCGCCAACGCCGATCTCGTGCTCGGCGTCGATCCCGCCCTCAATCTCGCCGATGCCGTCCTCGCCGGCCGCGAGGTCGCGAGCGTCGTCTGCGAGAGCGCCCACGGCGTCGGCCTGGTGCCGGCGGCCAGCGGCGTGCAGGCGATGGCGCAGCTCTCCCCGGCGCAGCTGCAGCGGCTGTTCGCCGGCCTGGCGCTGCTGGCGCGCCAGCGCCAGCCGCTGATCCTCGACACGGCGGCCGGCATCGGCACAGCGGTGCTCGCCGCCTGCCGCGCCGCGCGCACGGTGCTCGTCGTCCTCACCCCCGAGCCGACGGCGCTGGCCGATGCCTACGCGCTGATCAAGGTGCTGGAACAGAGCGAGCCGGGGCGCGATCTGCGCGTCATCGTCAACCTGGCGCGCGACCTGCAGGACGGGCTGGGGGCCTATGCCCGCCTGAAGGCGGTCGCCGAGCGGCACCTCGGACGCTCCCTCGAGCTGCTCGGGGTGGTGCCGCGCGACGAGCTGGTGCCGGCGGCGGTGCGCCGTCGCCGGCCGCTCGCGCCCGGCCCGGCGCTGGAGGCCCTGCGCGGCATCGCGGCGAAGCTGGCGACCCTCCCCCGCCCCGCGCCCTGAGCTGCGCCGGGCCTTGTGTTCGCGTCCACAGCGATGCAATCCCCGCCCATGCCCGACGACGGCCCGCTGACCAGCTACTCCGATCCCTTCTACGATCGCCTCGATGCGATGGCACAGGCGGTGCGGCGCCAGTGGTGGCTGTTCGCCCTGGTCATCGTCTGCATCGTTCTCGCCGCGATCGCCTTGCGGCTGTGGTGGCACCGCGAGCCGACCGCGCTCGGCGGGGTGGTCGCGGCCCGCGCCGCCGAGGAGCAGGACGAAGCGAAGAGCGAGGCGCTGTGGACCGAGCTGGCCGACGGCGAACGCTATGATCCGGGCTTCCGCGCCGCCGCCGCCATCGAGCTGTGCCAGCGGCACCTGCTGCGCGGCGAGACGACGGCAGCGCGCCGGCGGGCCGAGGACGCCGAGCGCTGGGCGCGCGCGGCCGAGGACGACGATCTGATTCTCGCCGCCGGGCTGTCGCGGGCCGCGGCCCTGCTCGATGGCGGCGATGCGACCGCGGCCTTCGACCTCTACGACGCGGCGGCGCGCGGCGCCGGCGCGCGCTTCCCGGCGCGGCGCCTCGTCGCCGACATCGGCGCGGCGCTGGCGCTCGACAGGCTCGGCCGCCGCGAGGAGGCGCTCGCCCGTCTCGAGCCGCTGACCGGACGCAGCGAGCGCGGCGCCGAGAACCTGCTGCAGCTCGCAGCCAGCATGTATTGGCACTACAAGCGCGGCGACGCCCCGCTCAAGCCGAGCGGCCTGATCGAGGCGACGGCGGTCACCGTCCCTGCCGACGCGGTCAAGCCGAAGGCGCCGGCGGCGCCAGCGGAGGGCGCGCCGGCGCCACCGGCCGCGCCCGCTCCCACGCAGTGATGGCAGCGAACTCCCTGCCTCGCCTCGCCCCCGGCTTCGTCCGCCTGCGGGTGCAGTTCGCGCCGCCGCGGCATCCGACGCCGGGCGACATCGTGCGCTGGAGCGAGGCGCCGCCGGAAGCCCTGGGGCCGATCGCCGTCGCCGCCGGCGAGGCGGTGCTCGATGTGCGCCACGCCCAGCTCGCGGCGACGCGGGCAGCGCTCGCGCGCCACGGCCAGGTGCGGGTCATCGACTGGAACTACCGCTGGCTGCGCCTCGACCTCGGCCGCATCCACGGCCTGACGGTCGGCCGCCTGCGCAGCGCGCTGCAGCAGGCCGGCGCCTCGCCGCTCGGACGCTACAGCATCGGCAACCACTACACGCTGGTCGGGGTGCGCGACGCCCAGATCGAGGCCGTCTGCCAGTGCCTCGCGCAGCAGCGCATCAACGGTCGCGCGGTGCACCCGACGGTGCTGCCGCCGGGCAGCGGGCCGGGACCGGCAGCCTACGAACCGCGCGGTGCGCCGCCCTCGTGATCGCGGCGCGCCGCCAGCCGACGCTGGCGCCGTTCCTGCAGCCGCGCGACCTGCCAGTAGATCCAGCGGTACACCAGCCACGCGACGGGGATGCCGATGACGGCCGTGCCGACCGTGGTCGGCAGGAAGACCTCGCCCAGCAGCACGAAGCCGTCGACCAGACGATACCACAGCCCGCCCAGCCAGCTGACGCCCTCGCGCGCCGGCGGCCCGCTGAGGACCGCGACGAAGCGCTCCCAGCTCACCGGCTCGACCCCCGGCATCAGCCACAGGCCGAGCCGGTAGTGCGCCCAGTAGAATGGCACGATGGTGAGGGGATTGGTGATGAAGACCCAGGGCAGGCTGGCGAGGACATTGGCGCGGCACAGCCGGGCGACGATCATCGTCAGCACCAGTTGGATGCCGAAGAGCGGCAACCAGGCGATCAGGGTGCCGATCGCCGAACCGAGGGCGATGCGGTGCGGGGTGTCTTCGAGGCGTACGATGCGGCGCACCGCGATGACGCAGCGCTTCCACAGCGCGCTGAACCAGAAGCGTCGCTGTCGTTGCGGCATGCAGTCGATCTCACGTCGCGGACGCTGAACGCAAGCCGCCGCCGCCAACTCAGGGGAGTCGGGGAAAGCGCCGGAACTCGGGCTTGCGCTTCTCGAGAAAGGCGCGATGCCCCTCTTGCGCCTCCTCGCTCATGTAGAACAAGAGCGTCGCGTTGCCAGCGAGCTCCTGCAGCCCGGCCTGGCCATCGCAGTCGGCGTTGAAGGCGCTCTTCAGGCAGCGCAGGGCGAGCGGGCTGTGCTGCAGCATCTCGTCGCACAGCGCGAGGGTCTCCTCCTCGAGGCGCGCCAGCGGCACGACGCGGTTGACCAACCCCATCGCCAGCGCCTCCTCAGCGGTGTAGCGGCGGCAGGTGAACCAGAACTCGCGCGCCCGCTTCTGGCCGATGCAGCGCGCGAGGTAGCTGGCGCCGAAACCGCCGTCGAAGCTGCCGACCTTGGGGCCGGTCTGGCCGAAGACCGCGTTGTCCGCCGCCACCGTCAGGTCGCAGACGAGATGCAGCACCTGCCCGCCGCCGATCGCCCAACCCGCGACCATCGCGACGACCGGTTTCGGGCAGCTGCGGATCTCGCGCTGGAGGTCGAGGACATTGAGCCGCGGCACCCTGTCGCCGGCGCGCCCGCCGACGTAGCCGGCCTCGCCGCGCACCCGCTGATCGCCGCCGGAGCAGAAGGCCTTGTCGCCGGCGCCGGTCAGGATGATGACGCCGACCTCGAGGTGATCGCGGGCATGCGCCAGCGCGTCGCGCAGCTCCTGGATGGTCTGCGGGGTGAAGGCGTTGTGCACCTCGGGACGGTTGATCGTCAGCTTGGCGACGATGCCGTCCGTCCGCGGCATGTGGTGATAGAGGATCTGCTCGTAGCCGCGATCGATGGCGGTCCATGTGCTCATGGGGCGCTCCTAGGGCGTGGCGTCGGAAGCTGGGAAGCAGTCGTAGCGGCCGGGGGCATAGGCGGTGGCGCGCGCCTGCCGCAGCGCCTGCATCTCGGCATCGTCCGGCGCGGCGTACTGGACGAAGGGCCAGATCGCGATCGAGCCGCGGGCATCGAAGCGGCCGACGACCTCGAGGTAGCGCGGCCGCAGCAGGCGCACCAGGTCATCGCAGATGATGCGGCAGACATCCTCGTGGAAGTCGCCGTGATTGCGGAAGCTCTGCAGGTACTCCTTGAGGCTCTTGCTCTCGACCAGCAGCCCGGCGGGGATGTAGCTGATCGTCAGCGTCGCCCAGTCCGGCTGTCCGGTGACGGGGCAGAGGCTGGTGAAGCGCAGACAGCGCAGGCTGACCCAGAGCCCGGGCGCAGCGAAGGCGCGACCGATCGACAGCGGCACCGCTTCGAGCAGCTGCGGGCTGTAGGTGAACGGCGTGGGGCGGCGCTTGCCGAGCGTCGCCCGCGGCAGGGCCCGTCCGCGGCGCAGTCGATCCTTGGCCATGTCGCGCATCCCAATGCCCGGAGCGCGACTGGCAACCCATCAGCCGGCGGCACGGAGCGCCGCCGGCCCAAGCAGCACCCGCAGCCGACCGGCGTGGCGCACGCGCCATTCCCCCGGCGCCGCGATGGTGGGCTCGCCATCGACCTGCATCGGCAGCGGCTGCTCGAGGCGCAGGCGCCAGCAGCGGAACTGGCCGAGCGCGAGCGCAGGGCGCCAGCCGAGCATCACCCACGCCAGCGGCAGCCCCGCCGGAAGCAGGAACAGATCGCAGAGGCCATCATCGGCCCGCACCCCCGCTCCCAGGCGTCGACCGCCGGCGTAGCTCGGGATGCTCAGGCAGACCAGCGAACCGGCGCGCCGTGGCAGGGTCGTGAAGCGCAGGGCCACAGCGCGGGTCAGCAGGCCGTTGACAGCGTAGGCCGCCCTGCCGAGCCGAGATCCGCGCACCAGCCAGGGACGCTCGCGCCGCAGCGCATGGAAGCGGCGGGCCACCGCGGCGTCGAAGCCCCAGGAACAGTAGTTGAACCACTGACGGGTGCCGCCGGGACCGCTGAGCAGCCAGCGATCGATGACGCCTTCGGGCGCAGCGATCGCATGCGCAAGCCAGGCCTCGAGGTCGGACGCGGCGCGGACCGGCGGCAGCCAGCCGAGGCAGCGCGCCAGATCGTTGCCGGTGCCCAGCGGCAGCACCGCCACCGGCAGCGCGCGCCCGCTCTCCGCCACCGCGGCGAGCACGGCGGAGACCGTACCGTCCCCGCCACAAGCGACGATCATGCCCTCCCACTGCGCAAGCAGCGCCGGCAGCCGGATCGCGCGCACATCGTATGCCGGTTGCTGACGCGCGCGCAGGGCCTGCAGCACCTGCGCGCCGCGGCGCCCACCGCTGGCCGGGTTGACGAGAAAACACGCGCGCACGTCGGCACTGTGAGAAATCGTCGACGGCATCCAGAACGCGCGGCCAGGGCGTCATCTCGCCTTGACCGGCCTCCATGGTGCCGATACATGCTGCATCGGCGTGGATGGCGTCGGCGATCGCTGACGCCGACGCCGGGGAGCCGCGCGCAGTGGAATCCGAGATCGAGCGCCTGCGCAAGAAAGTCGAGAACTTCCCCTCGCCGTCGTCCTATGCGCGGCTCGCCGAGCTGTTGCATCTGGCGAAGCAGGACTTCGAGGCCGAAGCGGTGTGCCGCAAGTGCATCAAGGAGTTCCCGCGGCAGGCCCAGCCGTTCGTGATCCTTGCCGAGATCCAGATGGCGACCGGTCGCCACGACGCGGTCGGTGAGAGCCTGCGCGCCGCCCTCGAGCGCGACCCGCGGCACTATGCGGCGGCACGGATGTACGCCGACTGGCTGGAGCAGCGCCAAGACCTTTCCGGAGCGCTGACGCAGCTCAAGCAGATCCTCAGCTACCGGCCCGACGACGCGCAAGTCAAGCAGCGGATCGCCGAACTGCAGGCCCGACAGCGCGCGGCGACAGGCACCGCGCCCCCCAAAAGCGCGCCAGCGATGGCGGCAGCTCCTCCTCGCGCTGCGGCGGCAGCGGCAGCCGTCAGCGACAGCAGCGGCAGCCGCGCGGTGCCGGGCGTGCGCCGCAGCGCCTTCGAGCTGCTGGCCGGCGAGAGCGGCATCCACGTCTGTGCGGTGATCGACGAGCGGGGCGAAGTGCTGTTAGCACGCAACCACCTCGCGCGCGCCGGCGCCGAGGAGATTCTCGCCGCCCATGCCGCCGCCGTCGATCGAGCGCTCGGCGTCGCCCTGCGCTGCCTCGGCCAGCCGCGACCGAGCTCCTGGGTCCTCAGCGCCGAGTGCGGGCAAGTGCTGGCCTTCCGTCGCCAGCGCGGTCCGCTGCTGGCTGCTTTCGCCGATGCCTCGGTGCGCCCGGCTCTGATCGAGCTGCGCGCCCTGCAGGCGCTGGTCGACCTGGGAACGGCGTGATGCAGGACATCCTCGGCGAACTGGTGCGGACGCGCGGCGTCGGCGGCTGCTTGTTGCTCAACCACGAGGGGCTGGTCATCGAGTCGATGCTGCGCAGCGATGTCGATGCCCAGGCGCTCGCGGCAGCGGTCGGCGAGCTGCTGGCCGCGATCGCCGAACTATCGCGCGGCATGCACCTCGGGCGCCTCGCCTCGTTCTCCAGCTTCTCGGAACAGGGCGGCATCGTCCTGTCCGCTGCCGGCCCTGCGCATCTGCTCGTTTTATGCGATGCCAGCGCCAACCCGGCGCTGCTGCGTCTCGAACTCAGGCCCTTCATCGATCGCATCGCTGAACGGCTTTCGCTCTGACCCGGAGGATCGCCATGGTCCAGATCAACTTCGGCCAACGAGAAGTCAGCTGCAAGCTGGTCTTCTACGGTCCGGGGATGTCGGGCAAGACGACGAACCTCGAGATCATCCACAAGAAGGCGCCGCGCGAGGCGGTCGGCGAAATGGTGTCGATCGCCACCGAGACCGACCGCACGCTGTACTTCGACTTCCTGCCGCTCGACCTCGGTCAGGTCGCGGGCATGCGGACGAAGTTCCAGCTCTACACCGTACCCGGCCAGATCTACTACAACGCGACGCGCAAGCTGGTGCTGCAAGGCTGTGATGGCGTGATCTTCGTCGCCGACTCGGCGCCAGACAAGATGGCCGAGAACCTCGAGTCGCTGCAGAACCTCCGCGACAACCTCGCCGAGATGGGGCTGACGATCGACGATCCAAGCAGCCCGGGCTACATCCCGATCGTCCTGCAGTACAACAAGCGCGATCTGCCGAACGCGATGAGCGTCGCTGAAATGAACGCCCAGCTCAATCCGAAGGGCTTCCCGGTCTTCGAGGCCTGCGCCAAGGAAGGCAAGGGGGTGTTCGCGACGCTCAAGGAAGCGAGCCGCTTGGTCATCGAGAAACTCAACCGCGAGCACGGCCCCAGCGCGCGGATGCGGCGCAGCGGTACGCAAGGCGGAGCTCCCACCCCACCAGGTCCGGCACCAGCAGTGCAAGCAGCACCGCCGCCGGCGCCACCGCCTGCACCGCCAGTCGTAGCCGCGCCCACGACCCGCCCAGCGGCTGCTCCCGCTCCTCCTCCACCACCTCCTCCTCCGCCAGCGCCGCCGCTGCGCCCCCCCCCTCCGCCAGTGCCGCCACCAGTGCCGCCAGTGGCAGCGGTGCCGCCGCGTCCGGCAGCACCCGCCCCCGCTACCCCAGTTGTACCAGTAGCGCCGCCGGCCTCGCCAGCCGCGGCTGCCGAGCCTGCCGATCCGCGCGAGCGCCACCTGCAGAAACCAAAGCCGCCGGCGCTCGGCGCGCAGCCCCCCGGCCACCTCGATCCCGGGGCCACCGACCCCAACCTCAAGCGCTACCAGGCCCAGGCCGGCGGCACGCCGTGGATCAAGATCCTGCTGATCATCTTCATCTTCCTGCTGATCGCCCTGGTCCTGATGATCGGTCTGGCGTTGTTCGTCCCGGCCGTGCGCGCGCTGCTGCCGCTCGGCTTGCAGCAGCGGATCGAGGCGCTGACCGGCGGCCCCCCCGCGAGCCCCGTGCTCCAGCAGCAGATAGTCCCAGCTCCCCCAGCACCGCTGCCAGCGGCGTCGCCGCGCGAGGCGACGCCGTGAGTTCCAGTGCCAGCTCGGTCTCGAGCAACGAGGCCCTGCGCCTGCGCCGGCTCGTTTTTTACGCCGCCGAGGTCGAGGCGCTGAACGCCGTGCTCGCCAGCTTCGTCAAGAAGTCGGGAGCGCTCAGCGCCCTCCTCGTCGATCTCGAAGGGCACATGGTGGCGCGGCAGGGGTTCGCGATCGCCGGGGCGGATCCGACGGCGCTCGCGGCGCTGGTCGCGGCGAGCTTCGCCTCCACCCGTCAGGTCGCGAAGCTGCTCGGCGAGCAGGAGTTCACGACCATGCATCAGGCCGGCAGCCAGCATGTCCTGCAGGTGCAGCTGATCGCCGGCCGCACCCTGGCGCTGGCGGTTTTCCCGACCTCCGTCAAGCCGGGCATGATCCAGGTCCTCTGCCAAGAGCTCGCCAAGCACCTCGAGGAGATCCTCTCCCGCGCCGCGGCGCGCGGGAATGGCAGCGAGCAGCTCGCTGAGAACTTCTCGAGCGACATGAAGCACAACCTCGAGCGCCTGTTCGGCGATCTCTAGCCTCAGCGCGCGCGCTCCCGCCAGCGCGCGGCCTGCGCCTCGTCGCCTTCGAGGTGCGCGAGCTCCGCGAGGCGGCGGGCGATGTCGCGCGCGGGGCGCAGCTCCCAGGCCCGCTCATAGGCGCGCCGCGCTTCGGCGCGCCGCCCGGCTCCTTCGGCGAGCTCGGCGAGGCGCACGAAGATCGCGGGATCGGGCTCGGCGAGCAGCGTGAGCAGGCGCTGCCAGCACTGCTCCTCGCGCGCGGTCTCGCCGCGCAGCTTGGCGACCTGGGCGCGCAGCTGCCAGCTCGGCGCATGCCCGGGGTCGCGGCGCAGCGCTTCGTCCGCAAGCTCGCCGGCGCGCGCCAGCTCCAGGCGCTGCGCCGCCACCCAGGCCCGGCCATAGGGACCCCAGGGACTGTCGGGCAGCAAGCGCTCGACATCGGCGAAGGCCGCATCGGCGTCGCCGATCCGGCCAGCGGCCAGGCAGGCTCGCGCCAGCAGCACGCGCGGCTCGCCCCAGGCGGGATTGGCGGCCACCGCGCGCCGCGCCCAGTGCATGCAGCCGTCCCAGTCCTGCGCCCGCTCAGCAAGCTGCGCGCGCAGGTACGGCAGCAGGGGATGCGGGTGGCCGGCGGCCAGCAGCTCTTCGACGATCGGCTGGGCCTGATCGACGAGGCCGGCGTCGAGCAGGCGCCGCGCCTCGTCGACGCGCGCCACCGCTGGATCCTCGGCCACTGCCGGCTTCGCCGTCCAGGGCCTGGCCAAGCGCTGCTCGCCAGCGCAGCTCGCGAGGCAAAGGCCAGCGATCACCAGCAGCGCCCAGCCCCCGCTGCGCATGTCCGCTTCGTATGCGCACCCGTCGGGGCGCCAGCGCCGCGCCTGCCAGACCGGCATGTCGCCAGCGCATGATCGCCATGCCATCCCTGCACTGGCGGGCAGTGCGCCGGAGATAGACTGCGCCACATGGGCATGGAGGCAGCCAGTGGGCTCGGCGCCTGGGGCAGCGTGGCGGCGATCGCAGCGCTCGCCGTGCTCGTCGTCGGCGGGGCGCTCGCCGTCGTTCGCCTGGTCACCCGCATCCTCGACCGCATCCGCGATCCGCGCGAGCGGCTGACGACCTACGAATGCGGCGAGCAGCCGGTCGGTTCGGCGTGGTTCCGCTTCAACAACCGCTTCACGACGATCGCGCTGACCTTCCTCGTCTGCGACATCGAGCTCGCCCTGCTGTGGCCGATCCTGCCGCGGGCGCTCGACTGGCTGGCGGCGGGCGAGGGCGCACGCGTCTTCCTCGAAGTCAGCGCCTTCGTCGGCATCCTCGCCATCGCCCTGATCTGGGTGGCGGCGCGCGGCGGCTTCCGCTGGGATCGCGAGGTCAGCGACGGATGACGGACGGCGCTCCCCGCTGGCGATGGTGCACGCGACGCCGGTCCGGCAGCTCGCCGGCCGGAACTGGAGGTGCGGGATGAAGGCCGCCGAGGACAGCATCGTCACGACCGCGGTCGACGAATTCCTCGCCTGGGGCAAGGAACATTCGCTGTTCTACCTGCTGTTCGCCACCGCCTGCTGCGGCATCGAGCTGATGCAGACCGGGGGGCCGCGCTACGATGTCGACCGCCTCGGGATGATCCCGCGCGCCACGCCGCGCCAGAGCGATCTGATGATCGTTGCCGGCACGATCACGCACAAGATGGCGAGCCGCGTGCGCACGCTGTGGGAGCAGATGACCGAGCCGCGCTGGGTGGTGTCGATGGGCTCCTGCGCCAACAGCGGCGGCCCCTTCAGCAAGTGGAGCTACTCGGTGCTCAACGGCGTCGACAAGTACATCCCGGTCGATGTCTACATCCCGGGCTGCCCGCCGCGGCCGGAGGCCTTGATCGACGGCGTGATGGCGCTGCGCGAGCGCGTCCGCCGCTATCGCACGCTCGGCATCCGCGACCGCGATCCGTACGTCGTCGCCGGGCACGAGGCGCCCTTCGGCAGCCATCCCGGCAAAGAACGCGAGGCGACGCGATGAGCGCGCTGCCGTTCTCCGAGCTGGCGGCGCGCATCCGCGCGCGCTTCCCGGCAGTCGCAGAGCGGATGAGCGAGAACCGCCAGCCCTGGCTGCTGGTGCCGGCCGCGGACCTGCTCGCCGTCTGCCAGCTGTGCCGCGACGATCCGGAGCTCGACTTCGCCAGCCTCTGCGACCTCACGGGCTGGGATCTGCTGCGTTACCCGGCGCAGCCGCCGAGCGATGCGATCGTCGTCGCCTACTACCTGCACAGCCTGCGCCATCGCCATCACCTGACGCTCAAGGCCCTGGCGCCGCGCGCGTGCTGCACGCTGCCGAGCGTCTCCGCGATCTGGCCGGCGGCGATCGCCTTCGAGCGCGAGGTCTACGATCTGCTCGGCGTGCAGTTCTCCGGCCACCCGCGGCTGACGCGGATCCTGCTGCCCGAGGACTGGGAGGGGCACCCGCTGCGCAAGGACTACGCCTATCCCGCGGCCTACCACGGCGTGCCGCATGCGCGCGCCGGCCAATGGTTCGAAGACGGGCCGGCGCGCGCGCCGGCCGGGGCGGCGCCGCCGGCGGGAGGCGCGGCGTGAGCAGCGACCTGCTGATCGAGAATCAGCACGGCGAACGGATGCGCCTGAGCATGGGGCCGCAGCACCCGGCGACGCACGGCGTGTTGCGCCTGCTCATCGACAGCGACGGCGAGGTGGTCAGCCGCGCGGTGCCGGACCAGGGCTATCTGCACCGCGCGATCGAGAAGATCGGCGAATGCGTCGAATGGGCGCAGTTCGTGCCCTACACCGACCGCATCGACTATGTGTGCGCGATGAACGCCAACCTCGCGTACTGCGTCGCCGTCGAGGCCCTGCTCAACAGCGATCCGGCGACTGCGGTGCGCGTCCCGCGCCGCGCCGAGTGCCTGCGCGTCATCGTCGCCGAGCTCAATCGCATCAGCAGCCACCTGATCGCGGTCGGGGCGATGGCGATGGACCTCGGCGCCTACACGCCCTTCCTCCACGGCCTGGCGCAGCGCGAAGCGGTCAACGACATCTTCGAGAAGCTGTGCGGACAGCGGCTGACCTACAACTATGTGACGATCGGCGGCGTCGCCTTCGATCTCTATCCCGGCGCCGAGCAGGAGATCGCGTCGTTCCTCGACCGCTTCGAAGAGGAGTTCCGCCGCTTCAACCAGCTGATCACGAACAACCGCATCTTCCGCGAGCGCTGCGCCGGCGTCGCTCCGGTCAGCGCGGAGGAAGCGATCGCCTGGGGCCTGGTCGGTCCCAACCTGCGCGCCAGCGGCGTCGACTGGGACATCCGCCGCGACGAGCCCTATGGGATCTACGGCGAACTCGGCGTGCGCGTGCCGGTCGGCCGCGGCTACGCCGGCGCGCGCGGGCGCGTCGGCGACTGCTACGACCGCTATGTCGTCCGCCTGCTGGAGATCGAGGAATCCGTGCGCCTGATCCGCGAAGCGCTGCGCTTGCTGCCGCCCAAGGCCGACAAGCCGAGCGATCCGCTCGGCGGCCATCAGGCCGATGTCGGCAAGCAGCTGCGCAAGCCGCCGCGCGGCGAGGTGCGGGTGCGCACCGAAGCGCCGCGCGGCGAGATGGGCTATGTCATCGTCAGCGACGGCGGCAAGCAGCCGTACCGCGTGCGCTGCCGCACCGGCTCCTTCAGCGCCGTCGGCATCTTCGAGCATCTGATGCGCGGCATCTTCCTCGCCGACATCGTCACGATCATCGGCAGCTTCGACATCGTCGTCCCGGAGATCGACCGATGAGGGGAGGACAGCGATGAACCTCGGTCCCGGCGTCGATGCCCTAGCCCGGTTCCTCGCCGGACCGGAGCCGGCGTGGTGGGCGAGCGCGCTGGCGGCGTGCATCGTCTGGCTCGGCCCGCTGCTGCTCATCGTGCTGCCGATCGCCGCCCTCGGCCAGATCATCGAGCGCAAGGTGGCGGCCGCGATGCAGCGCCGCCACGGGCCCAACACCGCCGGCCTCGATGGCCTGGTGCGCTTCCTCGTCCGCTGCCTGTGCTGGTTCCTGCCGCGCGCGACCCAGGAGCGCCTGACGGCGCGGCTGTGCCGCCTGCCCGGAATGCAGCTGGCGCGCCGCCTCGGCCTCGGCCAGCTGGTCGCCGACGGCATCAAGATGCTCGGCAAGGAGGACCTGATCCCGGGCAATGCCGATGGCTGGGTGTTCCGCCTCGCGCCCTACCTCGCGATGTGCGGAGCCCTGCTGCCCTTCGCGGCGATCCCCTTCGGCCAGCACCTCGTCGCCCTCGAGGTCCCGGTCGCAGCGCTCTATGTCGCTGCCGCCGGCGGCCTCACCGTCATCGCCCTGTTCATGGCCGGCTGGGGCTCGGGCAACAAGTTCTCGCTGCTGGGCGGCATGCGCGCGGTCGCGCAGGTCGTCAGCTACGAGATCCCGGTCGGCCTGGCGATCGCCGGCGTCGTCCTGTGGTGCGGCAGCATGGACCTGCAGCGCATCGTCGCCAGCCAATATAATGCGCATTGGGCGAGCTTCCTCGGCTGGAACTTCTTCCAAAGCCCGTTCCTCGCCCTGCTCGCCGTCATCCTCTTCGTCGCTGGCCTCGCGGAGTGCCAGCGCACGCCCTTCGACATGGCCGAGGCCGAGAGCGAACTGGTCAGCGGCTTCAACACCGAGTACTCGGGACTGCGCTGGGGCCTCTTCGCGATGGCGGAATACGCCGAGATGTTCCTGGTCGGAGCGATCATCGCCACGCTGTTCCTCGGCGGCTACCAGTCGCCGTTCGGCGAGCCGGCGATCATCGCCTTGCCGGCCTGGCTGGCGGCGCTGATCCACGCGCTGATGCTCACCCTCAAGGCGAGTGCGCTGCTCTTCGTCATGGTGTGGCTGCGCTGGACCCTGCCGCGCCTGCGCGTCGACCAGGTGATGCGGCTGTGCTGGATCACGCTGGTCCCGCTCGCCCTGCTCGCGCTGTTCGGCGTCGCACTGACGATGCTCGCGGCCGGCAGCGTCGCCCCGGGCAGCGCCTATGGCCGCATCCCGGCGCTGCCGGAGCTCCATCTGACCCCGCTCGCGCACGCCCTCGCCTGGGTCCTGCCGGTCGCGATCGCCGCCCTGCTCATCGTTCTGGCGCGCCGCCAGCACGGACGGCTGCATCCGGATCTCGCGCGCCTCAGTGGAGCCGGCCGATGATCCTCGCCTGGATCAACGACATCTACGAGGGAGTCGCGAGCACGCTCGCCGGCATGCGCCTGACCTGGCGCTTCTTCTGGGAGAATGTCCGTCGCCGCGGAGGTGCGACAGCGGTCACCCGCCTCTACCCCGAGCAGCCAGCCGAGGTCGTCGGCGAGCGCGTGCGCGGTCACCTCGTCAACGACGCCGCACGCTGCATCGTCTGCCACGCCTGCGACAAGGCCTGCCCGGTCGACTGCTTCGTCATGGACCTGGAGCGGACCGCGGACAACAAGCCTCGCGCCTCGCGCTTCGATATCGATCTCGCGAAGTGCATCTACTGCGGGCTGTGCGTGCGCGCCTGTCCTACCGGCTCGTTGTCAATGACGCCGGCCTTCGAGGTCGAACCCCGCCATCAGGGCCAGCCCTTCCTCTTCCGGCGCAACAGCGCGCAGCTGCAGCTGCGCTTGGCCGAGCCCGACATGCAGCGCCTGCGCCAGCTGTCGCAGCTGCCGCGCGCCGAGCTCAGCGCCGAAGACCGCGCCTGGCTCGACAGCGTCACCGACCCCGCCGGCGAGCACCTGATCGGCATCTTCGGCCTCGGCTACTATACGCCAGAACAGAAGGCCGCCGTCGAGGCCGAGCGCGCGCGCAAGAAAGCCGAGGCCGCGGCCAAGGCGGCCGCCGCCAAAGCCGCGAAAGAGGCGGCTGCATCCCCGCCGGCGGCAGCGTCAGCGGCCGCACCCGCCGCTCAGGCCTCCTCTCCCCAGCCCGCTGCTCCTGCACCCCCACCACCGGCTTCCTGATCAATGCTCGCCGACCTCCTCTTCTGGATCTGCGCCTTGGCCACCGTCGGCGGCGCGCTGGCCTCCGCCCTCCTGCCCAACCTCGTGCATGCCGCCCTCTGCCTGGGCCTGGCGCTGAGCGGCGTCGCCGGCCTCTATCTTTTCCTCGAAGCCTACTACCTCGCCTGCGTGCAGGTCATCGTCTATGTCGGCGGCATCCTCATCCTGATCCTGTTCGCCACTTTGTTCAGCAGCGACATCCTCGGTCGCTTCCAGCGCTCCCCACCCTGGCAGCGCGTCGGCGGTTTGTGCGTTGCCGCGATCGCCGGCGCCCTCGCTGTGCGCCTCGGCCAGGTCGTATATCAGCATGCCGCGACGCTCGAGCATCAGCGCCCCGCTCAGCTGCGCGAGGCGATCGCGGCTCCCGGGGGCATCGGCGACCTGCTCACCGGCCCCTGGCTGATCCCCTTTCTCCTCGCCTCCCTCCTGCTGACGGCGGCGCTGCTCGCCGCGGTCGCCCTCGTTCAGCGCTACCGCCACCGCACGCCCAAGGATGTCGATGGGTCCTGATCATCTCGGTTCCTACTTGGCGATCGCCGCCGCGCTCTTCACCACCGGCGTGCTGGCGGTGTGCACCCGGCGCAATGCGATCGGGGTCCTGATCGGCATCGAGCTGATGCTCAACGCGGCGGCGCTGCAGTTCGTCGCTTACGGACGCTTCCGCGCCCCGCTCGGCGACAGCATCGGCCAGGCGGCGGCGGTATTCGTCATCGTCGTCGCCGCCGCCGAAGCCGCGGTCGCCCTCGCCCTGCTCTTCGCGGTCTATCGCACGCTGCGCGACATCGATCTCGAACGGACCCGGGAGCTTGCAGCATGATTCCGGAGTGGCTGAGCTCGGCCATCGTCCTCATCCCCCTGGCCGCGGCACTGCTCGCCGCCCCCCTGCGCAGCGCTGGCCTCGCGCACGCCCTCGCCGCAACGGCGATGGCGGCTGCCACCGCGCTCGCCGTCTGGCTGGCCTGGCTGATCGTACCGACAGGCCTCAGCTGGCAGGGGCCGCGCCTGGTCTGGCTCGACCTCGGTTCCTGGGCGCTATCGCTCGGCACGATGGTCGACAGCCAGGCGGCGATCATGGGCGTCATCGTCTGCCTGCTCGCCACCCTGGTGCTGATCTTCAATGCCTGGTACATGCACGACGAACCGCTGGCAGCGCGCTTCCCCTGGCAGTTTTCGTTTTTCGCCTTCGCCATGCTGCTCGTCGTCTTCGCCGACAACCTCTTCCTCGCCTTCGTCGGCTGGGAGCTCGTCGGCCTCGGCAGCTACCTGCTGATCGGCTTCTGGTACATGAAGCCGGCGGTCGCCGATGATCCCTTCTACCAGCGCTTCAAGGGCGTGCGCGCGCGGGGGGTGCTCGAGCACTGCTTGAGCCCCGCCCATGCGCAGCTCAAGGCCTTCATCATGAACCGCATCGGCGATGCCGGCTTCCTGCTCGGCATCGGCGCCTTCCTCGCTGCCGGCCTGGCCGCCGGGGTGCGCGATCCGCTGCAGTGGAGCGAGCTGCAGCGCCTGGCGGCTCAAGGGATGCCCGGAAGCTTCCTCGGCCTCAGCGGGGAGGACCTGCTGCTGCTTGGCTGCCTCGGGGTGTTCTGCGGGGCCATCGGCAAGAGCGCGCAGTTCCCCCTTCATCCCTGGCTGCCGGATGCGATGCAGGGTCCGACGACGGCGTCCTCGATCATCCACGCAGCAACGATGGTCGCTGCCGGCGTCTACCTCGTCGCCCGCTGCTACCCGCTGTTCCCGCCGGAGGCCCTGCTCGTCGTCGGCATCATCGGCGGCTTCACCTGCCTGCTGGCGGCCACCATCGCCAGCGTGCAGTGGGACCTCAAGGCGACGCTGGCCTACTCGACCGTCTCGCAGCTGGGGCTGATGTTCGTCGGCCTGTCGGCAGGCAGCGAAGCCTATGGCCGCGAAGCCGGACTCGGGCATCTCTACGCGCATGCGATGAGCAAGTGCCTGCTCTTCCTCGCCGCCGGGGCAGTGATCCATGCCGCCGGCGGGGTGCAGGACATGGGGCGCCTCGGCGGCCTGGCGCGGCGCATGCCGCTGACCGCGATCGTCAGCCTGCTGGCAGTGGCAGCCCTCATCGGCACACCCTTCACGACCGGCTTCTTCTCGAAGGACGCGGTGCTCAGCGCGGCCCTGCTGCACGCCGAGCAGCGCGGCGGCTGGACCTGGCTGCCCTTCGCCCTGGCCTGCGCCGGCAGCCTGTTGACAGCCTTTTATATGGTACGCTGGTGGGTGCGCATCTTCCTCGGCCCCGAACGACAGCCGGAGATCACGGAGCATGCCCACGACCCCCCTGGCTGGGCGGCAGCTCCCCTGGTGGTGCTGGCGCTCTTCACGCTGTGGGCGCCGTGGACCGTGCGCGAGCACGGGGAGGCCGTGGCCACCGGCCACAGCCATGCGCAAATCGCGGCTTTCAGCCTGATCGGCGGCCTCATCGTCTTCGCGGTCCTCACCTATGCCCCGGTGGTACGGCTCGTCTCCTGCGCTGGCAAGCCGCGCTGGTGGCAACGGATCTTCAGCGAGCACGCCGAGCAGTGCGGCTTCGCCCACGGCCAGCCCTCGTGCACCGTGCCCTGCGGGGTCAAGACCGCCGCCGCCTTCGCCCCCGGCCTGCTGCTGATTCCGTGGCTGCTCGGCTATGTCTTCGACAGCTGGTTCGCACCGCATGGACCGGATCCCGCAGCGGCGGCGCAGTACCACGCGATGGCGATCGCGATCGGCTTGATGTTCACCGGCGCCGCGACCGGACTGATCATCTATTGGTGGCTGCCGCGGCTCGGGGTCGACACGACGGGCTTCCTCGCCCGTCACATCTATCCGCTCTACAACGCCTGCGCCAATCTGTGGTGGATCGATCGCGCCTGGCACGCACTGTTCGCCCGCGGACTCGGGGAGGGCCTGGGGCGCCTCAGCGCCCGCCTCGACCTCGGCGACCGCACCCGTCTCGCCGCCCTCGAGGGCGCTGCCCCGTGGCGCCCGCGCGATCTCGCCTCGCTCGATGGCGCGATCGATGGTCTCGGACGCATCTGCGCCCGTCTCGGGGCCGGCCTGGCGGCGTGGCATGATGGGCGCATCGGGGCCTATGCGGCGCTAGCCGTCGGCATCGCGAGCCTGCTCGTCATCATGGGGGTGCTCTGGTGATCGGTGCCCTGACCTGGTCGGTGCTGGCTCCCCTCCTGGCCAGCGTGCTGTGCCTGCTCGCGGGTCGGGCCGCGCGTTGGGTAGCGCTCGGCGCAATGTTGGTGCCTTTGGCTGTCGGCAGCGCGGCGCTCGTCTCGTTCGTCCGGCAGCCGGGAGCCGACTTCCGCCTGCTCGAATCGTACCCCTGGGCCTTGGGCGCGGCGTGGACCGTTGGCGTCGATGGCATCGGCGCCGCCCTGCTCGCCCTCACCGGCCTGGTGATGAGCATCGCGACGATCAGCGCGTGGAACGAAGCGCGTCGTCCGGCCGCCTACCATGCCCTCGTCTGCTTGCTCACCGCCGCGGTCGTCACGGTCTTCACCACCCTCGATCTGCTAGTGTTCTATATCGCATGGGAAGCGCTGCTGCTGCCGATGCTCGCGCTGATCGGCCTGTGGGGCGGAGAACAGCGGCGCTATGCAGCGATCAAGTTCTTTCTGTTCACGCTGGCGGGCAGCATCTTGATGCTGGCGTTGGTCATCGCCCTGTGGGTGGTGCAGCCCGAGGCGACGCGTTCCTTCGACATCCGCCAGCTCGCCGGCCAATGGCGCCTGTGGGAGAGCACCAGCGTGCTCGGCGTGTCGCTGGCGCGGTTCGGGTTCGTCGCGGTGCTGCTTGCAGCCCTGGTCAAGGTGCCAGCGGTGCCGCTGCATACCTGGCTGCCGCATGCTCATGTGCAAGCCCCGACAGCGATCTCCGTGATCCTCGCCGGCATCCTGTTGAAACTCGGCGTCTACGCCCTCTACCGGCTGGCCTGGCCGCTGTTCCCCCTGCAGGCCCTGGTTTTCGACCACTGGATCGCCGTCCTCGGCGTCATCGGCATCCTGTGGGCTGCGTGGGTCGCGCTCGGGCAGCAGGACCTCAAGCGGCTCGTCGCCTACGCCTCCGTCAGCCACATGGGGTTCTGTCTGCTCGGTCTGGCCGGACTGACGAGCAGCGGGGTCACGGGCGGCATGGTGCAAGCGATCACCCACGGCCTCGGCTCCCCGCTCCTGTTCCTGCTCGTCGGCGTCGTCTACGACCGCGCCCATCATCGGCGCATCGATGGTTTCGGCGGCCTTGCGACACCGATGCCACGCTTTGCCTGGGCCCTGCTGCTCGCGAGTCTCTCCGGCGCCGGGCTTCCTGGGCTGGCGGGCTTCCCGGGGGAGGCCCTCGTCCTCTTCGGCAGCTACACGGCGGGGGGCTGGTGGTCCTGGCTCGGTGCCCTGGCCACGCTCTCCGTCGTGCTCTCCGCTGCCTACTTGTTGTGGATGCTCAAGCGCGTCATCTATGGACCGCTGCGTCACCCCGAACAGGCGGCGTTCCCCGACCTCGATGCGCGCGAGCAGGCCGCCATCCTGCCTCTCCTGCTCTTGCTCCTGCTCTGCGGCGTCTGGCCGACGCCACTGGTCGCCGCCCTGCGTCCAGCCTGCGAAGCGCTGATCACGCATGTCACGGGGGCTCCATGAGCGAGACCCTGATGATCCTGGCCCCGGAGCTGATTCTCACCGCTACCCTGCTGGCCGTCCTGCTGAGCGACGCCGCGCGCTGGCGCTCCTTCGCCTACCTGCTCGCTCTCTCCGGCACGCTGTGCGCCCTGCTCGCCTCGGCCCTGGCTCCCCGCGGCACGGTTGGCGATCAGCTGGCGATCGACGCCTGGGCCGCGCTCGCCCGACCGGCCATCCTCCTCTCCGCCGTCCTGCTGCTGATGGCGGCCCGCTCCCTGCATGACGACGATGACGGCCCGGCGTGGGCCGCGCTGCTGCTCGCCCTGGCCCTCGGCGCGCTGGTCACTGCCGCCAGCGCCCACCTGCTGCCGCTGTGGCTTGGCCTGGAGCTGATGTCGCTGTCCGGCTACGCGCTGGCCGGCTGGCGCGCAGGAAGCCGCAGGAGCGCCGAAGCCGGCATGAAGTACGTGCTCTTCGGCGGCGCCGCTTCGGCGCTCAGCCTCTACGGGATGAGCCATCTCTATGGGCTGGCTGGCCGTCTCGATTTCGCCGGCATCGGCGCCATGCTCGCCGTCGATCAACCGCTGCCAGTGACCGCCGCCCTGCTGATCGCGAGCGTCGGCCTCGCATACAAGCTGACACTCGTTCCCTTCCACTACTACGCTCCCGATGTCTATCAGGGAGCTCCGCCGCTGGCGGTCGCCAGCGTCGGCACCCTGCCGAAGATCGCTGCGATCGCGGTGCTGGTGCGCGCCCTCAGCAGCGCCGTGCCGGAGAGCCTTGTTTCCCCCGCCAGCGTCAGCGGGCTGCTTGCCCTGCTGGCGACCGCCAGCCTGCTCGTCGCCGCGCTCACTGCGGTGGTCGCGCGCGATGCCCAGCGCATCATCGCCTATAGCGCGATCGCCCATGCCGGATCGATGGTGTTGGCGCTCGCTGCCCGTCCTCACAGCAGCGCCACTGCCGCCGCAGCCTTCTACCTCGCGGCCTATGTGCCGGCCACCATCGGCGCCCTGCTGGCGCTCGCCCTGCTGGCACCAACCGCCGGCCGCACTGCCCTCGTCGAGCTGGCTGGCAGCGGCCAGCGACGGCCCTGGACAGGAGTGGCCCTCGTCGTCTGCCTCGCCAGCCTCGCCGGCCTCCCGCCGCTCGCCGGCTTCCTCGCCAAGTGGGGCGTCCTGCGCGCCGCGCTCGAAGTCGGCCTCGGGGCTCCCGAACGCAGCGTCCTGCTGTGGGCTGCCGGCGCCCTGCTGCTGAGCACCGCGATCTCCGCCTGGGCCTACCTGCTGATCATCCGCGCCGTCTTCTTCCAGCCGGCTCCCGCTCAGCAGACCACCGCCACACCTCCCCTTCCCCCCGGGGTCGCCGCCGTCCTCGCGCTGTGCGTCGCCGCCACCCTCGCCCTCGGGCTCTGGCTCTCCGGATTCGCGGTTCTGCTCCACTCTCTGCATCCATAATCGCCATCATGCTGCAGCAGGCTGCTGGATCTTCGTACGCAAAACTACGCAGATATATTGACGTCCTCGATAGTCTTGCTCAGCAAAGATTTCAGAGTCAAATATCGCCGCACCGTCCTCGGTTATCTGTGGTCTCTCGGCACGCCACTGCTGATGACCGGGATTTTCTACCTGGTCTTTCATCGATTAATCACCAATGCTTTCTCGTCGCTTGATTATATCGCCCACTTGCTCAGCGGCGTCTTCGCCTGGCAGTGGTTCAGCAACTCGATTACCGGTTCTGTGTGGAGCTACCTGCACAATGCTGCGTTAGTCAAAAAAATCGTGTTCCCTCGCTGGCTCGTGCCTTGCAGCCTGTGCATCATCGATGGCCTTCACTTTCTGCTCGCTGTGCCAGTCATCATCGCGGTGCTGATATGGCGCGGTCACAGCATCGATTTCTTGCTCTGCCTGTATGCTTTTCCGATCGTCTTCCTCCTGCAGCTGGTGTTCGCCTGCTCGCTGGCGATCATCTGCGCCAGCTGCAACGCGTTCTTTCGTGACATCGAACGCCTTGTCAACCTTGGCATGATGTTGATGTTCTACTTGACGCCCGTCATGTATCCCCCGAGCTGATCCCGCCGGAATGGCAGCAGTGGTTGTACCTCAATCCATTCGCCTTATATATGCAATGTTGGCGGGACATTCTCTTGGCGAGCGCATTCCCGACGCTGCCATTGGCAGCTGCAGGCATCGCCACTGGTCTTGCAGTGATCATCAGCATCTGCGTCTACCGCTGGTTATCGCCGAGATTCGCCGAAGTGCTGTGACATATGGCGCCTATCATAGAACTGCATCAAGTTACGAAACACTACTATCTGTATCATCATCTAACGGGGGGATTGCGAGAGTTCCTTCTACGCCTGCCTCGACATTTGCTCGGCTTGCAGCGGCGCTTTATCGCTCTGCAGAACATCGAGCTGACAATTCACAAAGGGGAATCCGTCGGTGTCATCGGTCGCAATGGCTCAGGCAAAAGCACCCTTCTCGGGCTCGTCGCCGGAGTCTTGAAACCGAGCCAAGGACAGGTGATTGTGCGAGCTCCCGTCACGCCGATGCTGGAGCTCGGATGCGGCTTTCATCCTGATTTGAGCGGGAAGGAGAATGCCGTCCTGAACGCGGTGCTGCTCGGTCAGTCGTATGCTCGGGCTCGCCAAAAAGTCGACGCGATCATCGACTTCGCCGAACTAGGAGAATATGCCGAAGAGCCGGTCAGAACCTATTCTGCCGGCATGCTGGCAAGACTCGGGTTCAGCATCATCGCTCATACCGAGCCGGAGATCCTCTTGATCGACGAGGTTCTCGCTGTCGGCGACCAGCGGCTTCCGCGAGAAGTGCTATCAGCGCATCGAGGATTTCCGTCGACAGGGAACGACGATCCTCTTCGTCACCCACTTCGCAGAAGAACTGCGCAAAATCTGCGCACGGGCCATCTGGATCGATCAGCACAAGATCGTGATGGATGGTCCACTGGAGCATGTGCTGCAAGCATATACTCATTCGTGAAGGCTATCGACTGTGTTCACTCTCCAAACCATCATCATGCCGTCACTCGACGATGTGCCGTATGAACTGTATGTTCGGCAGTGGCCACCGTGCGGATGGCGCCTTCGAAAAACCACCGATGACCCCCTGGCGTACACGTGCGGAACGACCGACAGCAAGTTGAGCTTCGACACCTTCTTCGGCGCCTTGTCGCTGCGCGGCTGGCGTTCAGCGTAGTCCGGCTTGCCGATCGCCTTGGTGATCGACTATGCCGGCGCACTGCATCTGCAAGTGTGGCATCGCTCTCAGCGTCAGGCCGCTGAGTTGATATGCGAATACAAGCAGTATGCCACAAGGCGTAGCTCCATCTTCATCCAGGTGCCGGAGGAACTACAGAAAGGCATCGTATATCCCGTCGTCGCGAGTGCTGAAGGCGGTGACCTCGTCTTATTTTCAATGCGCTATGTAACTGTTACGCCGCCATCCTTCTCTCCTCAAATCGGCATCATCATGCCGACCTATCGGCGCGAGCCATATGTTGTGGCCAACATCGAAAAGTTTCTCGCCTGGCGCCAAGAAAATCCGCAACCAGACATCACGCTCTTTGTCATCGATAATGGCCGCACGCTCCAGCAATCTGCGACAAATGGCAACGTCCGTATCATTCCCAATCGCAATGTCGGCGGTGCTGGCGGCTTCGCCCGAGGTCTGCTCGAAGCTGAAGCCGCGGGCTGTACGCATGTGATCTTCTGCGATGATGATGTCATCATCGAACCGGAGGCTTTCGCAAGCACAAACGCTTTTTTTCGATTACAGATCAACGCAGCATCATCGGTGGCGGCATGCTGAGAATGGACGCCAAACATATCTTGCATGAATTAGGAGCCTTGCGGAAGGGGCTCTCATGCTATCCGCAGAAATACCAATGGAATCTCTGTGATTTTGAAAGGGTTGCGGAATATGACGATCTCAGCATCGCCACATCGCAAGATAGACTCTTTTATTTCGGTTGGTGGTATTTTGCTGCCCCGATGCAGGTATTTCGAACGCGCAAATGGCCATTGCCGTTCTTTTTAGGTATGATGACCAGGAATATTCAGCCAGATGTTACGACTTGCACTTTGTCGCGCTTCTTGGAGTCGCTGTATGGCATGAAGATTTCGAAGAAAAAGATGCGCCCATCACGGATTACTACATTGCACGCAATGGGTTGATCACTTCTTGGCTATACAATCAGCAGTGCTTGATTGCCCTGGCCTGTGTTTATCGGATGTGCGTCGCATTGCTGACTTATCGATATGACCGAGCGCAATTCATTTTATGGGGCATCCGCGACGCGCTGCGTGGACCCTCCTGGCTTGAACGGCTCGATGAAGAACAATATCATCAGCAGCTCTTGCGCACGCAGTGTCAACGGATGCAGCCCATCGAAGAACCAACGAAACTGCCGATAGCTGTCAATCCTCCCAAGAGCCTGCTGCGGAAGATCCTGATCATATTGACCGTCAACGGTCACCTCTTGCCGGCCTGTTTCATCAGAGCGCTCTGGAGACAAGACGATCCCGATCGTCGTGTCTACCGGCATCTCCATGACATCCATCTTGGCGCCATTTTCTTGCGCCCAGAAGTCTGCTACTATGAGCCGTCAACGAAACAAGGCATCCTGTGCGTGGTATCGCCCCAGCGATTCTGGCA
>JANWWU010000082.1 GCA_025055595.1 Planctomycetota bacterium
CGCCGCACCCACGGCTGACGGCCGTGGGTGCGCAGCGCAGCCGAACCGTGCCTGGTTGCGGGGGATGGATTTGAACCACCGACCTTCGGGTTATGAGCCCGACGAGCTACCAGACTGCTCTACCCCGCGGTGCGGCGCGCATTCTGCTGGCGAACACTGGCTGTCAACGCTGGCTTCGGGCTGGACTGGGCGCGCAGCTGCCGATCCTCGGCCGCAATGCGCGGCCTGCTGCTGTGGTTGTGCCTCTGCTGCGCGTTGGCCGCCGGGGAGGCGCAGCCCCCGCGCCCGGGCCGCGAGCGGCCAGCTGCGCCGGCCGAGCCGGCGCTGGCGCGCTTCGCCTGGGACGAGTACGAGACGCTGGTCGTCGTCGGCGAGGGCGTCGGACTGGTGCGGCCGGCCTGGGTGGTGACCTGGCAGCGCGGCGAGCTGCAGGTCGGCTACCGCGCGACGGCCTTCCGCGACGCCGCCGGCCGCCTGCACATCGACGGCCGCCAGGCGCGCTGCGTCGGGCCGCTGGCCGATCGCTGGAGCCCGGATTCCTTCGCCTTCGCCGACGGCGCGGTGTGGACGCTCGACGACATCGGCAACGGCCACCGCGCGGCGACGCCGCCGCCGCAGCCGGCCACGGTCGACCGCGAGCGCTGGCGGCAGGCGCTGCTGCTGGCGCAAGCGATCGTCGAGGGCGGCCTGTAGCGCACGCTGGCCTGCGGCGGCGGAGCGCGATGCTTGCCGCATGCCCGAGCCGGGCGCCGCGCTGGTCCTCGCCGTCGCCTCCTCCGCGCTCTTCGACCTTTCGGAGAGCGACCGCGTGTTCCGCGAGCAGGGCGCCGAAGCCTATCGCGCCTATCAGCGGGCCCACGAGCAGGTGCCGCTGCCGCCGGGCGCGGCCTTCCCCTTCGTCCGCCGGGTGCTCGCGCTGAATGCCGGCCTGCAGCCGCCGCCAGTCGAGCTGGTGCTGATCTCGCGCAACGATCCCGACACCGGGCTGCGCGTGCGCGAAAGCATGCTGCACTACGGGCTGACGCCGGGGCGCATGGCGTTCACCGGCGGCGCCGATCCCTGGCCCTACCTGGGAGCCTTCGGCGCCCACCTGTTCCTGACGCGGCAGGCCAGCGATGTGGCGGCGGCGCTGGCCGCCGGCCATGCCGCCGGCGAGGTGCTGGCCGCGGCGGCCGACGACAAGGAGCAGGACGAGCAGCTGCGCGTGGCCTTCGACTTCGATGGCGTGCTCGCCGACGACAGCGCCGAGCGCGTGTTCCAGGCCCAGGGCCTGGCGGCCTTCCACGCCCACGAGGCGGCGCGCGCGAGCGAGCCGGTGGCGCCGGGGCCCCTGGCGCGGCTGCTGCTCGCCCTGTCGCGCGTGCAGGCGCGGCTGGCCGACAGCCGCCGGCTGCGGGTCGCGATCGTCACCGCGCGCAGCCACCCCGCCGATCGCCGCGTGATCGCCACCCTGCGCGCCTGGGGCGTGCGCGTCGACGAGGCCTACTTCGTCGGCGATCTGCCGAAAGAAGCGGTGCTGGCGCAGCTGCGCCCGCACCTGTTCTTCGACGACAAGCGGCCGGTCGCCGACCGCGCGAGCGCGGTGGCGCCGAGCGTGCATGTGCCGTTCGGGGTCGCCGGCAGCACGAGGTCTCAGGCCGCGGACGCTGCGACCGCCACCGTCTCTTCGTGCAGCGGCGCCGTCACCTGACCCGCGGCGAGCAGCTCGTGCCAGCGCACGAGCTGCCACTGGCCCGCGCGGTACTCCAGGGCGCTGAGGTGCTCGACCCAGTCGCCGCTGTTGAGGTAGGCGATCGACCGCCCCTCGAACTCGAAGCGGCGCTGCGCCGGCACATGGATATGGCCGGCGATGACGACATCGCAGCCGCGGGCCGCCGCGGCGCGCGCGCAGCACTCCTCGAAGCGCGCGACATGGCGCTGCGCGGCGGGCAGGCCCTCGCGCACCGCCGAGACCAGCGACACGCGGTCGAGGCCGAGGCGGCGGCGCAGGGCGTTGATGCCGACGCCGAGCGTCAGCAAGGCATCGTAGCTCCAGGTGCCGATCCAGGAGGCGAGGCGACCGGTGCCGAGCGCGAGGTCGAAGGCGTCGCCGTGCAGGAACCAGTGGCGCTGGCCGTCGAGCGTCAGCTCGAGGCGATCGACGAGGCTGATCGCGCCGAGGCCGAGCGGCGTGAAGCGGCGCAGCGCGCCGTCGTGGTTGCCGGTCACATAGTGCACGGGCACGCCGGCGACCGCGAACTTCAGCAGCCGGCGCACGACCTTGGTGTGCGCCTCCGGCCAGTAGCCCTTGCGGAAGTCCCAGAGATCGATGATGTCGCCGTTGAGGACGATCATCCCGGGATCGAGGCTCTTCAGATAGGCATTGAGCTCCGCGGCGTGGCAGGCGGCGGTGCCGAGGTGGAGGTCGCTGATGACGACGATGTCGACGCGGCGCTTGCCCATGCGTCCTCCGGCACGGCGGGAAAGACGGGAGGGATCGACCGCCGAGCGGTCTCACCTCGTCCCTGCCGCCCTTCCCGCCGTGCCGTGCGGAAAGGGGGCTAGATGGTCAAGCCGGCGGCCGCAGCGGCCGCCAGCGCGCTCCAGCCCAGCGCGGCGCCGATCGCGGCGCCGGCCAGGACATCGCTCAAGTAGTGCAGCCCGAGCACGAGCCGGGACGCGGCGACGAGGACGGTGAAGGGCCAGACGATCCAGCCCAGCCAGCCGGCGTGGGCGGTGGCGATCACCGAGAACAGCACCGCGTGCAGGGTGTGCCCGGAGGGGAAGGAGAAGCGATCGAGCGGCGCGACGGTCAGCACCAGGCCGGGCGCGACGGCGCTGGGCCGCTGGCGGCGGATGCCGTGCTTGAGCAGCTTGTACAGGAGGCTGCCGAGGAGACCGCCGGCGACCATCAGCGAGACCGCGGGT
Source organism: Planctomycetota bacterium (assembly GCA_025055595.1). Lineage (GTDB taxonomy): Bacteria > Planctomycetota > UBA11346 > UBA11346 > UBA11346 > UBA11346. The sequence continues at coordinate 2,908 of JANWWU010000082.1, forward strand.
ACGGCCTCCATCCCGCTGGCCGCCAGCAGGGCGAAGCCGAGCGCGTACCAGAACCAGCCGTCGCCGAGGCGGCTGACCCAGGCGAAGAGCCGGCCCCACGGGAGGCGGTTGACGCGGTTGCTGCCGAGCGTCGCCGCGGCGTCGAGGCGCGCCAGGGTCTGGATGCTCATGTGCATAGGGCCTCCAGAGCCATCGTCCGCTCGCGCAGGACGAGGCGCCGCAGCACATCCTCGAAGCGGTCGATGACGCGATCCCACGCATTGGCGAGCATCGCCTGGCGCGCGGCGCTGCCTAGGCGCGCGCGCAGCGCCGGGTCGTCGGCGAGACGCACGGCGGCGGCGATGAAGGCCTGGCGGTCGCCCAGCGGCACGGCGAGCAGGTTCTCCCCGTCGCGGCCGTGCATCGCCGCCGCCGCGTAGCGGAAGGCGACGCAGGGCAGGCCGCTGGCCATCGCCTCGCAGAGGACATTGCCGAAGGTTTCGCTCTGCGAGGGGAAGAGGAACAGGTCGCTGCTCGCATACATCGCCGCCAGCTGCTCGGTCGGCACCGCGCCGGTGAACAGGACCTCGGGGTGCTTGGCGGCGAGCGCCGCGCGCAGGGGGCCGTCGCCGACGACCACCATCCGCGCCCGCGCCTGCCGCTCGCGTATCGCCGCGTACGCGGCGAGCGCCAGCGGGATGTCCTTCTCGGCGGCGATGCGCCCGACATGGAGGCAGACGCAGTCCTCGGGGCCCGCGCCCCACTGCGCGCGCAGCTGCGGATCGCGGCGCGCGGGGTCGAAGAGCTCGACATCGACGCCGCGCGACCACAGCTCGCAGTTGCGGTAGCCGGCGCGCTCGAGGCGCTCCAGGATGTCGCGGCTCGGCACCAGGGTGACCGCGGTGCGATTGTGCAGATGGCGCAGCCAGCTCTCGACGACGCCGGCGAAGGCGCCGACGCGGTAGTGGCGCGCGTAGTCGTGGAAGTTCGTATGGTAGCTGCTGGAGACGGGGATCGCCAGCGCGCGCGCCGCGCGCAGCGCCGAGCTGCCGAGCGGCCCTTCCGTGACGATGTGCACGACATCGGGGCGCTGCCGCCGCCAGGCGTGGATCAAGGCCCGCGTGCTCGGCAGCCCGAGGCGCAGCGCGCGGTAGCCGGGGATCGGCAGGCCGGGACGCAGCAGCTCATCGACGCGCTCGCCAGCGGGCGCAGCGGCGGCGGCCGGCGCGCGCCGACGGCGCCAGGACTCGCCGCGCTGCCGCGGCCGCACGACCTGCACGCGGTGCCCGCGCGCGACCAGCCCCTGCACCAAACGGGCCATCGTCATCGAGACGCCGTTGATCTCGGGCGGATAGGTCTCGGTGACGAGGGCGATCGACAGCAGCAGGGGGGGCTGCTCGTTCATGGCGGCCGCCATCCTCGGCGGCGCTGTGAATGCCTGGTGAGCGCGATGTGAAGATCCGGTCAGCATCCCGGAGGACGGTTGCGCGCCGCGCGTGTACGACAGAATGCATGGTGCATGTCCTCCGCGCGCAATGGTCACGCGGCCGCGGGTCTGAGCTTCTCCCGGCTGCGCGGCGCCGCTCCCTTCCATTTCCTCTGCTTGCCCGGCCTGGTCCCGGACGGGCCTGAAACCTTCGAGCGCCAGCTGCGGATGCTGCGCGCCTTCGGCAGCGTCGTCACCGTCTCGTACCCCGACCACGCGTTCGACCTCGATGCGATCATCGCCGCGCTCCACGACGAGCTCGAGCGCGCGCTGCAGGAGGAGCGCAAGCCGGTCCTCGTCGGCCTCAGCGTCGGCGGCGGCATCGCGCTCGAGGTCATCCGCCGCCGCCTCGAGGCCGGCAAGCCGCTGCCGCTGGCCGGCATCGTCCTGATCTCGCCGCTGACCTGCACCGCCGACCTCTCGCCGCTGCTGTCGCGCCTGATGCAGCCGATCATCGCCGAGAGCGCCAAGGAAGGCGGGCGGCCGGACATCGCGCAGGAGCGCGGCCGGCAGCTGTTCAAGTCGCTGGTCACCAAGGCGACCGAGCAGGTCGAAGCCTCCCACGACATCCTGCGCTGGCTCGGGCCCTTCGGCCTGCTGCTGCCGCAGGGCTATGCGGCGTGGCGCGAGAAGCGGATCATCGAACGCATCCAGCGCACCTTCGAGCGCGTGCCGCCCGAGGGCGCGGTCGCGCGCGTGCTCGCGTTGACCCGGTTCCGCGGCCTCGCCGGCCTCAAGGGCCCGCTCAGCGAGGCGCCGACGCTGATCCTCTGGGGCAGCAAGGAGCGGCAGACCCTCGACATGGACGGTCCGGGCACCGGCCGGCTGTGCCGGCCCGACTTGGCCTACAAGGTCTTCCCGCAGGTCGAGATCCACTGGATCTACGACCGCCAGGGCGGGGAGGTGCCGCACGCCTCCCTGCTGCGCCATGCGCCCGCATTCAACGGTCCCTGGCTGCGCTGGCTGCGCCGCCTGGCGCGCGCGCACCATGCCGGCGTCCTGCGTCGCCTCGCGGCTGCGGCGCGCGTGCCGGCGCCTTGACCGGCGCCTTGCGCCACTCCGCCCCACCCTAGGGTGCCGGCGAGGAGACGCTCATGGCCCACGAGTTCTCGGACGCCACCTTCGCCACCGAGGTCCTGCAATCCGCGAAGCCCGTGCTCGTCGACTTCTGGGCCCCGTGGTGCGGCCCCTGCCGGATGCTGGCGCCGATCATCGACAAGCTGGCGACCGAGCTCGCCGCCAAGGTCGTCATCGGCAAGCTCAACGTCGATGACAACCCGCAGACCGCGCAGCAGTACGGGATCATGTCGATCCCGACGCTGATCCTCTTCAAGGGCGGCAAGCCGGTGGCCCAGACGATGGGCTTCCTGCCCGAGCCGCGGCTGCGCGAGTTCCTCGCCCCGCACATCGGGTAGCGAGCCGCGCAGGGCCGCATGAGCGAGCGCGTCGCCTGGCTGGTCTTCGACATCGAGACCGTCGTCGATGGCCGCCTCGTGCAGGCGGTGCGCTTCCCCGACGAGCCGCAGCTGGCCCCCGCCGAGGCGATCCGGCGCTGGCAGTCCCAGCTGCTCGCCTCCGGCAAGAGCGACTTCATCCCGCACACCTTCCATCTGCCGGTGGCGGTCGCGATCGCCCGCGTCGCGCCCGACTGCCAGCTGCTCGACATCAAGAACCTCGATCGGCCGCGCTTCCGACCGCAGGTGATCGCCCGGCAGTTCTGGGGCGGATGGCGGCGCTACCTCGAGCGCCAGCCCCAGGACCCGCCGTGCTTCGTCACCTTCAACGGCCGCTTCTTCGATCTGCCGGTGATGGAGCACGCCGCCTACCGCTTCGGGATCGGCGTGCCGGAGTGGTTCCGCTGCGAGGGACCCGGCTACCAGCAGCCGCGCAGCCGCTTCAACCTTGCCTACCACTTCGATGTCCAGGACTTCCTGACCAACGCTGGCGCCGTCCATGCCAGCGGCGGCCTCGATCTCTTCGCCCGCCTCGTCGGCGGAGTCGGCAAGATGGAGACCAAGGGCCACATGGTGCAGGAGCTGTGGGAGCGCGGCGAGCGCGAGCGGATCGACGATTACTGCACCTGCGACGCCATCGACACCTACTTGGTTTTTCTGCGCTGCCAGCTGCTCGCCGGCCGGATCGACGCCGCGGCCGAGGCCCAGGGCTGGGCCTCGGCGCAGCGCGTCGCCGAGCAGCTGGCGCCGCGCAGCGTGATCATGGCCGAGTACGCGCGCCGTTTGCGCCAACGTCCGCCGCCGGCCGACGACGAGGACCCGTTCTGGTCCTGAGGCGCCGCGGTGGCGCGCCGCTGCGCCGCGCGAGGCTGCTGGCGTGCCGCCGCTCTCCGAGGCCCTGCGCGCCAAGATCGCCGGCGTCCCCGATCAGCCGGGCTGCTACCTGTGGAAGAACGCTGACGGCCGCGTGCTCTACGTCGGCAAGGCCAAGCAGCTGCGCCGCCGCGTCGCCAGCTACGCGCAGCGCCTCGCCGACCTGCCGGTCCGCCTGCAGTGCATGCTCGGCGAGGCCGCCGACCTCGAGTGGCTGGTCACCGGCTCCGAGGTCGAGGCCCTGCTGACCGAGGCCCTGCTGATCAAGGAGCTGCAGCCGAAGTACAACATCGCGCTCAAGGACGGGAAGACCTATCCGCTGCTGGCGATCACCCGCGAGCCCTTCCCGCGCGTCTTCGTCACCCGCGAGCGCCAGCTGCCGAACGCCGAGCTGCTCGGGCCCTTCCCCTCGGCGACCGACCTGCAGCGCGCCGTGCACTTCCTGCAGCGCGTGTTCCGCTTCCGCGCCTGCGATCTCGAGATCCGCGAGGACGACCCGGCGCGCCGCAGCTTCAGCCCCTGCCTCAACTGGCACATCAAGCGCTGCAGCGCGCCGTGCACGACGCGGATCAGCGCCGCCGAGTACCAGGCCGACATCCGCGCCCTGCGCGCCTTCGTCGCCGGCCGCGGGCGCAGCGAGCTGCTGGCCGACCTGACGGCGCGGATGAAGGACGCCGCCAAGGAGCTGCGCTTCGAGGATGCGGCGCGCATCCGCGACCAGATCCAGGCCCTGGCGCGCCTCTCGGAGCGCGGACGCCTCGCCGACTACCGCGAGCCGGCGGCCCCAGTGCTCGATGCCGCCGCCGGGCTCGCCGCCCTGCAGCGCCACCTCGCGCTGCCCGCGCCGCCGCGCGTCATCGAGGGCTTCGACATCGCGCACCTCCAAGGCCGCTTCGTCGTCGCCGGGCTCGTGCAGTTCGTCGGCGGCGTACCGCACAAGGACGGCTACCGCCGCTTCCGCGTCCAGGGCGCCCTGCCGGCGCCGCGCAACGACGACTGCGCGGCGATGCGCGAGGTCGTCGCTCGCCGCTACCGCCGCCTGTGCGACGAGGGGCGCGCGCTGCCCGATCTCGTGCTGATCGACGGCGGGGCCGGCCAGCTGCGCGCGGCGCAGGCGGCGCTCGCCGAGGTCGGCGTCGCCCTGCCGGCGCTGATCGCGCTCGCCAAGCGCGAGGAAACGGTGGTGCGCGCCGACGGCAGCCCGCTCGCGCTGCCGCGCCGCGATCCCGGGCTGCGCCTGCTGCAGTATGTGCGCGATGAAGCGCATCGCTTCTGCCGGCGCTACTTCCACCTGCTGCAGCGTCAGGCCCTGGAAGAGAGCGCTGCCGATCCGCCTTGAACGCGAGCCGCCAAAATTAAGCTTTTCGTTCTCTTCATGGAGAGCGGCGATTCGGAGTGTGCCCCTGTCGTCGCGCGCTGGCTCGCGGACCCCGAGAATCCGCAGCTGCTCGCGGCGCTGACCGCAGCCTCGCCGCTATCGGCCTCGCAGCTATCGCGGCTGCCCGTGCGTGCGCTGCCGCTGTTGGCGGGCGTCCCCTTGCGCTTCTGCGATCCGCCGCCGGCGGTCCGCTCCGCCCTGCTGCTGCTCGGCGCCAGCCACTGCCTGTCGCCGCCGCCGCTGGTGGAGGAGCTGCTCTGGCGCGAGCGCTGTCCGGTGGTCCTGCGCATCGTCGGCCAGCGGGTGGCGATCGCGCTCCCCGCTCGCCCGGAACAGTGGGCGACGCTCGCGCTGCCGGTCTACCACCGCTGGGCCGCCGGCATCCTCGCTGAGGCGCTCGACATCGACGCCAGCGCCGTCGTCCAGGTCAACAGCGTGCTGATCAACTGGCTGCTGCAGCTGCAGCAGGCGGCGCGGCCAGCCTGCCTCTATCTGCACGGCGCCTCGCC
>JANWWU010000091.1 GCA_025055595.1 Planctomycetota bacterium
CACTGCACGGCCGAGGCAGACCGCATCATCGTCGCCACCCAGGTCGTCGAGGCCGGTGTCGACATCAGCGCCGGCAGCCTGGTGACCGACCTCGCGCCGTGGTCGAGCCTCGTGCAGCGCTTCGGCCGCGCCGCGCGCTACGGCGGCCATGCGACGGTCACCGTGCTGGTGCCGCCAAAGATCGATGACGCCGACGAACAGCCTTATGACTCTGCGAGCCTGCGAGCAGCTCAGGAGGCTCTGCAGAAACTCCAAGATGTCTCGCTGGGCAGCCTAGAAACCTTCGAAGCCGAGTTGCCAGAGCAGCAACGCAACGAGCTCTATCCGTACGCTCCCGCCCACCTCCTGCTGCGGCGCGAGTACGACGAGCTCTTTGACACGACGCCGGATCTCACTGGCGCCGACCTCGACATCGCGCGTTTCATCCGCAGCGGCGACGAGCGCGACTGCCTGGTCTTCTGGGATGAGGTGCCGAGCGAGCAGCCCGCGCCGCCGGCGGACCGTCGACCCCGTCGCGAGGAACTCTGCCCCGTGCCCTTCCTGCTGCTGCGCGAGTGGCTGTGTGGGCGCGAGAGTAGATCGCAGCGGCAACCGCGCCTGCGCGCCTGGGTGTGGGACTGGATCGATGGCGCCTGGAAGGACGCCGCCCGCGAGGCTCTGCTTCCGGGGCGGGTCGTCTGCGTCGACGCGGCCTGGGGCGGCTATCTGCCAGAGAGAGGCTTCGCCCCCGACGCGAAGGCTCGCGTGCCGGTGCTGCCTCCTTCAGCGACACAGCCCGCCTTCGCGGCCTTGCAAGAGGCCGCCGACGACAGCCAAGACGGCGAGAACCTGAGCATTGCGCAGTGGAAGACGATCGCGACGCACGGCGCCGAGGTCGCCGACGAAGCCGCTGCGATCGCCAAGGCCATGCAGCTGCCGCAGCCGTTGATCGATCTGTTGCGGCTCGTCGGCCGCTGGCACGACGTCGGCAAAGCGCATCCGGCGTTCCAGTCGCGCATCGACCCGCGCGCGTCAGGGCACCCCGATCGTGTGGATCTTGCCAAGGCTCCTGCCGGAGCTTGGTTGCGCTCGTATCGTTGCGCTGACGGCGAGCGCCGGGGGTTTCGCCACGAGCTCGCCAGCGCCTTGGCGCTCTTCGCCCTGCTGGAGCAGTGCCGTCCAGACCACCCCGCCCTGCTCGGCCCCTGGCGTCAGGCGCTCGCAGCGCTGGGCCACCCATGGCCGCAGCCCTCGGCCCAGGTGGGGGGCAAACTCGCGCAGGATGTGCTCGCGCTCTCGTCAGCAGACTTCGATCTGCTGGCCTACCTCGTCGCTGCCCACCACGGCAAGGTCCGCGTCGCCCTGCATGCCGCGCCCGCCGACCAAGACTTCGTGCCGCCCAAGGGCGACTCGCGCGGCCTGCCGATCCGCGGGCTACGTGAAGGCGATGTGCTGCCTTCCCTGCTGCTAGACCCGCAGGATCCTCCGCTGCCGGAGCTGACACTGACCCTCGCGCCGGCCACCCTCGGCCTGTCCCCACGCACCGGCCGCAGTTGGCGCGAGCGCACGCTGGGCCTGCAGGAGCGCTTCGGGCCCGCGGCCCTCGCGTGGTTGGAGGCTTTGATCGTTGCTGCCGACCGGCGCGCTTCGCGCTGGCCGACCCCCTGCCCCCTGGTGCAGTCGAGCCGCATGCACGCTGCGCCGCCGAGCGGTGCGAGCAACGCCGGCTGGCAGGCCTCCGACCCCCCGCTCTCGCATGGGAAGACAGCATGACGCAGCAGCTGCATGTGCATCGACTTGGAGGTTGCTCCCCACGCCCGCTAGCATCCTATCTGAAGGCGCTCGGCGTCCTGCGCCTGATCGCCGAACAGAAGGACCCAGAAGCGTGCGGTTGGTGGCAGGGCGAAAGCTTCTGCTTGCTGACCAGCTTGGACGCCGCGGCGCTGGAAGACTTTTTCATGACCGAATATCGTCCGACGCCGTTCGTCTCGCCGTGGAACCGAGACTCGGGCTTCTACGACCCAGCGGATCCAGTGCTCGCCAAGATCATCTCGTGTCCAGCCCCCCGCTTAGCGGAGATGCGCGCGGGGATGCAGTGCGCCCGCGCTGAGGTTTCGGCGCTCCTGGCTGCGAATCAGCAGATACACGCGCTCCAAGCGCAGAGCAAGGCCCACCGTAACATGACGCCGGCGCAGCGCCAGCAAACGCAGCAACAGCTGTCTGCGGCGAAAAAGCGCTTTGCGGCCTTGAAGGCCGATTTCTTCGTAGCTTGCGCACGCAGCTGGAGGGGAGCCCATCGACGGTGGTACGATGCTGCCCTGGTGCTGCTCGAAGACGGCAAGCCGCTATATGCTTCTTTGCTTGGCACGGGCGGCAACGATGGCCGTTTGGACTTCACTTACAACGCTGCGAAGCACATTGTGCGGCTCTTCGATCTTGACGATCCTCGTGCGCCGGCGCGCCCTGAAACCCGCGATGCGCTTCGCCACTCTCTCTGGGGCCATGCGGTTCCGGGCGTACTCGTTGAGGCAGCGATCGGCCAGTTCGCGCCTGGCTTCGCAGGGGGGGCGAACAGCAGCACCGGTGCTTCAGCCGATGGCTCGATCAATGCGTGGGACTTCGTGCTGATGCTGGAAGGCGCGATCCTCTTCAGCTGCCGCGCGACCCGGCGCCTGGATCCGCTGGCGCTGGCGAGGGCCAGCGCCCCCTTCGCGATGAGCGCGCATGCCTGCGGGCATGCCAGCGCTGGCCAGGAGGAAGCCGCTCGCGGCGAGCAGTGGCTGCCCCTCTGGACGCAGCCCTCGACCGTCTCGGATCTCGCCGCGATGATCGGTGAGGCCAGGCTGCAACTTGGACGGGCGGTTGCCGATCGACCGATCGACGCGGCCCGCGCCATCGCCACCCTCGGCACAGCGCGCGGGATCGCCGCCTTCGAGCGCTATGCCTACTTGGAGCGCAATGGGCAAGCGAACCTGGCGGTTCCTCTCGGACGCATCGAGGTCCGCGAGCGACCGCTCGCGCGCTTGATCGACGACCTCTCGCGTTGGTTGACTCGGCTGCAACGCGCAGCGAGGTCCAACACCGCTCCTGCCCGACTGGTCCATGCCGAGCGCCGGCTGGCAGATGCTGTCTTCGCTGCGCTGACCCACGACCCCAGCCCCGATCGCTGGCAGGCGATCCTGCTCTGCGCCCAGCAGATCGAGGCCATACAAGTGGCAGGCACGGCTTTCGATGTTGGCCCCATCCCGCGCCTGTCGCCCCGCTGGCTCGAGGCCGCAGACGACGGCACTGCGGAGTGGCGCCTGGCCTGTGCATTGGGGTCCGCAGCCGCAGATTGGCGGCACCGCCAGCCCGTCGATCCTGTGCGTGACCACTGGTTCCCCCTCGATCCGCAACGACCGAACAAGGACCGCACGACCGATGAAGGCCGCCGCATCGATCATCCCGCCCGCCTGGTGGTGACGGACCGCGATCCTCTGGCCAATGCGATTGCCGTCGTCGAGCGCCGGATACTGGAGGCCGGCCAGCGCGGAGAAAGGACGCTGCCGATCGTCGCCGCTCCTGGGCGGGCGGCTTCGTGGGCGGATCTGGATGCGGTCCTCAGCGGTGCTGTCGATGTGGAGCGCGTCCTGCGCCTCGCACAGGCCCTGATGGCGCTCGATTGGTCGAGTGCCCCAGCGCCGTCTCCTGCCGCGCGGCGCACGGCGCCGTCGCTGATGCCGGAACCCGCGTGGCTGGCGATCCGCTGCTGTTGCCTGGGGTTTCCCTTGCCCAATCGCCTGCGCATTCCTTGCGACCCCGAACTGATCCGCCGCCTGCGTGCCGGCAATGCCGGCGGGGCCTTGGCGATCGCGCGGCAGCGCCTGCGCGCCAGCGGCATTCGCGTTCCTTTCCAAACCGGCAGCGTCGACGCCGAGACCGCGCGCCGCTGGGCGGCTGCGCTGATCTTTCCGATCTCCCCCCGGATGGCCGCAGACGCCATCGCGCACCTCGATCCCGCACAACGCACCCAAGGAGCTCACCATGGTTGACCTGCAACCGCTCGCCCAAGAAACGCGCCTGCTCTTCACCATTCCGCTCAAGCCCCTGCAAGGCGACCGCTTCCAGCCGACAGGGTTCCCCTCCCTCGGAGCGGCGACCTACCAGACCGCCGAAGGACTCAAGCTGCTTGTAGAGAGCGCCCAGAGCATGGCGAACCGCCTCGAGACGGTCTGTTGGGATGACACAAAG
>JANWWU010000014.1 GCA_025055595.1 Planctomycetota bacterium
GAGCATGGTGGCGGTGGCGGCGATACGGATGAGGGTTTCGGCGACGTCGGTGCGCTGCTCGAAGTCGCGGACGAGGCGGCGGTTCTTGATGAGCCATCCGAAGCTGCGCTCGATGACCCATCGGCGTAGCAGCGGCTCGAAGCGCGACACGGCGCGTGGCCGCTTGACGATGGAGAGCGCAAGGTTGGCCTTCTGCTTCGCCCACTCGACGAGCTTGCCGGCATATCCACCATCGGCGAACACGGTCTCGACGAAGGCCCACAGGCCGCGGGATGCGCGCAGCAGCGGCTTGGCGCCGTCGCGGTCCTGGACGCTGCCGGCATGGACCTGAACCTCGAGCAGGCGGCCGTCGGTGTCGGTCAGGATGTGCCGCTTGCGCCCCGCGATCTTCTTGCCCGCGTCGTAGCCGCGCGAGCCCCCTTTTGATCGCCGGTCCGCACCGACTGGACGCCTCGAAAAACCTCTGGCGCTGGGGGCTGGGTGCTGATTCGCTGATGTTGGCAGCGGCGGAGTCGCGGGATGGCGGGTCAGGGTGGTTTCTTCGACGCGGAGGAGCGTCTGCGCTGGCTTTCGGCCTCGGGCGATCCGCTGGAACGGCTGCGCGCCGTGGTGGACTTCGAGGCGTTCCGCGCGCAGTTGGAGGCGGCATTGCCACGCGCTGACCGCAGCCGCGGCGGGCGTCCGCCCTGGGACGCGGTGTTGATGTTCCGCGTTCTCGTGCTGCAGGCGCTCTACACGCTGTCCGATGACCAGGCCGAATACCAGCTGCGCGACCGGCTGAGCTTCATGCGCTTCGCGGGGCTGGCGCTGCAGGATGCGGTGCCCGACGCCAAGACGATCTGGCTCTACCGCGAGCAGCTGACGCGCGCGGGCGCGCTGGCGAGGCTGTTCGCGCGCTTCGACGCGATGCTGGCCGAGCGCGGCTTCCTCGCCATGGGCGGGCAGATCGTCGATGCGACCGTGGTGGAGGCCCGGCGACCCCGGCTGACCAAGGAGGAGAAGGCCACCCTGCGCGAAGGCGGCACGCCCAAAGGCTGGTCGAAGGCGCGCACGCGCCAGATCGACCGCGACGGGCGCTGGACGATCAAGCGCGGCCGCAAGGCCAGGCCGCAAGAGGGCGCACCGCGCCAAGCCACGGCCGAGATCGCGGTGCCGATGTTCGGCTACAAGAACCACCTCGGCGTCGACCGCGCGCATGGGTTCATCCGCCGCTTCGTGGTCACCGACGCGGCGCGGCACGACGGCGCCCAACTCGGCGCCGTGCTGGATCCCGCCAACACCGGCAGCGGCGTCTGGGCCGACACCGCCTACCGCAGCAAGGCGAACCTCGCGTTGCTGGACCGGCGCGGCCTGCGGCCCGAGTTCCAGCGCGCCAAGCCGCGGGGGCGGCCGATGCCCGCCCACATCGCCCGCGGCAATGCGACCAGGGCCCGTGTGCGCAGCCTCGTCGAGCACGTCTTCGCCGCCGAGAAGCGGCGCATGGGCCTCGTCGTGCGGTGCGTCGGGCTGGTCCGCGCGACGGCGCGGATCACGCTGGCCAACCTCGCCTACAACATGCGTCGTCTGGCGTGGATCGAGGGGAGAGGTGCGCCCGCCTGATCGCTCTCAGCGCCAAAATGACCACGCCGACCGCCGCCCAGAGGCACACTTGGCGATCCGAAACGGCCGCTCCACGTCCATCCAGGCCATCAGCAGCACTCACCAGCGCCCAACAACCGGGTTATTCGAGGTGTCCTCCTG
>JANWWU010000004.1 GCA_025055595.1 Planctomycetota bacterium
CGGGCGGTCGAGCGGTCCGGGACGGGGGCCGGGGGTGCGCGGGCCGCGGCCCTCCGGCGGTCGCGGGGCGCCGCGCGAGGGGCGCGAGGACAAGGAGCTCATCGAACAGGAGGAAGAAGGGCAGCTGACGCGCCGCCGCCTGCGCTCCTCGCTCGAAGAGGACATCTCGGGCGTCACCGAGTTCTCGATCGCGGTGCCATGCACGGTGCGCGAGTTCTCCGAGGCCTCCGGCGTCAAGGCGAGCGTGATCATCGCCAAGCTGTTCATGGCCGGGGTGATGGCCAACATCAACTCGGTGCTCGGGCGCGCCGAGGTCGAGCTCCTGGCGCAGGAGTTCAAGAAGACGGTCACGATCACCGAGCCGACCGATGCCGATGCCGCGGTCGAGAGCGAGGCCGCGGCGCAGGCCGCCGACAAGCCGGAGGAGCTGGCGCCGCGCCCGCCGGTCGTCGTCGTCATGGGCCATGTCGACCACGGCAAGACCAGCCTGCTCGATGCGATCCGCAGGACGGAGATCGCCAAGGGCGAGGCCGGAGGCATCACCCAGCACATCGGCGCCTACACCGTCACCGCGCCGAACGGGATGGAGATCACCTTCATCGACACGCCGGGCCACGAGGCTTTCACCGAGATGCGGGCGCGCGGCGCCAAGGTCACCGACATCGCGGTGATCGTCGTCGATGCCGTCGACGGCTGCATGCCGCAGACCATCGAGGCGATCAATCACGCCAAGGCCGCCGGCGTCACCATCGTCGTCGCGCTCAACAAGTGCGACAAGCCGGAGGCGACGCCGCAGGCTCAGGAGCGGGTCATCCGGCAGCTCGCCGAGCACGGCGTGCAGGCCGAGGAATGGGGCGGCGATGTCGGCGTCGTCCGCACCAGCGCGCTGACCGGCCAGGGCATCGACGAACTGCTCGAGCGCCTGGCGCTCGAAGCGGAGATGAAGGAGCTCAAGGCCAACCACTATGCAGCGGCCAGCGGCACGGTGCTCGAGGCCCGCCTGCGCGAGGGCCAGGGCGTCACCGCGACGCTGCTCGTGCAGCGCGGCTCGCTGGCGCTCGGCGACATCGTGCTCGCCGGCATCGCCTACGGACGGGTGCGCAGCATGACCAACTGGAAGGGCGAGCGCCTCGAGCTCGCCGGGCCGTCGCAGGCCGTCGAGGTCATCGGCCTCGACGAGCTGCCGCGCGCCGGCGACAGCTTCCGCGTCGTCGAGGAGCTGCAGGCGGCGGCCGAGGCCGCCGAGGCGCGGCGCCAGAAGCAGCGCGAGCGCGAGCTCAACGCGCGCGCCCGGGCGATCACCGCGGCCTCGATCTTCGGCGACATCGCCGAGTCGAAGAAGAAGGAGCTGCGGGTCGTCGTCAAGGCCGACACCGCGGGCTCGCTGGAAGTGCTGCAGAAGACGATCGCCGAGCTGTCGAGCCAGGATGTGCGGGTGGCGGTGATCCACAGCGGGGTCGGCGCGATCTCGGCCAGCGATGTCATGCTCGCCGTCGCCTCGAAGGCGGTCGTCATCGGCTTCCATGTCATCGCCGACGCCAAGGCGCGGCAGATCGCCGACGACAACGGCGTCGATGTCCGCAGCTACACGGTGATCTACGAGCTGCTCGACGAGCTGCAGCGCGCCGCCGCCGGCATGCTCGAACCGGAGACCCGCGAGACGGTGATCGGCCACGCCGAAGTCAAGGCGACCTTCCAGATCAGCAAGGTCGGCACCGTCGCCGGCCTGCGCGTCACCGACGGCGTGGTCCGCCGCGACGCCCACATGCGCATCACCCGCGACGGCAAGATCCTGCACGTCGGCCGGGTCGGCTCCCTGCGCCGCTTCAAGGAGGATGTCAAGGAGGTGCGCGAGGGCTTCGAGTGCGGCCTGACGGTCGAGAACTTCCAGGACATCCAGGTCGGAGACCTGATGGAGTTCTACCTCAAGGAGAAAGTGGCGCGCCCCGCCGCCCCATGAGTTTCGGGGGATGTCATGCCCGGTCCCTCTCGCCGCGCGCGTCTCGCTTCCCTGCTGCATCGCGAAATCGCCAGCTGCCTGCTGTCGCTCGACGATCCGCGGCTGACGCTGGTGACGATCACCCGCGTCGAGGTCTCCGGCGACCTGCAGATCGCCAAGGCCTACTGGACGGTGCTCGGCGGCGGCCGCGAACGCCGCCAGGCCGCGCTCGCCCTGGAGGGCGCCAAGCGCGTCTTGCGCGCCAGCTATGCCCCGGTGGTGCGCACCCGCCTGCTGCCGGAGCTGGTGTTCGCCTACGATGAGAGCGATCATCGGCGCGAGCGCGTGCTGGCGGCGATCCGCCGCGCGCGCGCCAGCGACCGCGACGCCGCCGAGGACGCGGCTTCGGCCGAGACGGGCGACGCGGAGGGCGAGGACCGCGCGCCGTGATCGCCGTCGTCGGCACCGGCGCCTGGGGGACGGCGATCGCCGCCATCTTGGCTGGACGCGTGGCGGTCTGCCTCTGGGGGCGCGATCCGGCGAAGGTCGCGCAGCTGGCGCGCACACGGCGGCACCCCGCGCTCGGCGAGCGCGCGCTGCCCGCGGCCCTGCAGATCACCGCCGAAGCCGAGCCGCTGGCGGAGGCCGAGCTCGTGCTGTGGGCCGTGCCGGTGCAGCACTCGCGCGCGCTCGCGCAGCGCCTGCGCTTCGCGCCGCGGGCGCCGCTGGTCTCGCTCGCCAAGGGCCTGGAGGAGGGCAGCCTGGCGCGGGTCAGCGAGATCCTCGCCGCGACCCAGCCGGGTCGCCCGCTCGCCGCGCTCTCCGGTCCCAGCCACGCGATCGAGATCCTCGCTGGCCTCCCGGCCTGCCTGGTCGCGGCCGGCGAGCCGGCGCTGTGCCAGCGCCTGGTCGCACTGCTGCACGATGAACGGCTGCGCATCTACACTTCTGCGGACCTCCTCGGGGTCGAGCTCGCAGGCGCGCTCAAGAATGTCGTCGCCATCGCCAGCGGCATCTGCGAGGGGCTGGGGCTCGGCGACAACGCGCGCGCGGCCCTGATCGCCCGCGGTCTGGCCGAGATGCGCCGCCTCGGGCGCGCGCTCGGCGCCCACGACGCGACCTTCGCCGGCGTCGCCGGGGTCGGCGATCTGTTGACCACCTGTTACGCCCCGCATGGCCGCAATCGCGCGCTCGGCCTCGCCCTTGCCCGCGGGGAAAACCCGATGGACTTTCTCTCCCGACCTGACAGGGTAGCCGAAGGCGCATGGACCAGCCGTGCAGCGGTCGAGCTCGGACGGCGCGTTGGCATCGAGATGCCGATCGCGGCCCAGGTCTCTGCCGTGATCTGGGAAGGGCTGCCGGTGGCCACGGCCTTGCAGCGCCTGCTCTCCCGTTCTCCGAAGGAAGACGACGCATGAATCGCACGCTGCTCGCTCCCCTCCTCCTGCTCGGCGCCGCCGGCGCCCTCAGCGCCCTCGACCACCGCTTCGTCTACGCCCCGCTCGAGGTCGGCCAGGGCGCGGCCCAGGCCGAGCGCTTCTTCGGCATCGAGGCGCAGCTGAAAAGCAAGGCCCTCGAGGACACCTGGGTCTACGCCAACGACGCGACGCTCGGCGTCAACGCCGAAGGCCGCGTCTACGGCCTCGGGCTCGGCCTGCTGACCGACTGGGGGTTCGGGCAGAGCGACGACAGGTCGCGGCCCGGCGAGCGGACCAATCCCGGCGAGCTGCTGCGGCTCGAAGGCCGCGTCGATTGGGCGATCGAGATCCGCCACCCCGAGGACAGCAGCATCCCCCTGCTGCAGATCATCCCCAAGTTCCGCTACATCACCTATCCGAACCAACGCGACATCTTCACGCCCTTCTACAACAACTGGCTGAAGGAGCGCCAGCGCTGGGTCGGCCTCGATCTCTGGTACGCGGCGCCGATCGAAGGGCTCGAGGTCGGCTTCGGCGTCGAGCAGAACATCAGCAGCGAGTGGCGGGCGACCCGCGCTGGCCTCGGCCTGCGCGAGTTCATCCAGTACAACGCTGTCGACCTCGCGTTCTGGCAGAAGGTCGGGGCTGCCGACGCCGAGTACCGCGATGTCGTCGGCGGCGAACGAAAGTCCGGCTTCACCACCGCCGATGTCGGCGGCCGCGTCACCATGCCGCTCTTCCTCGAAGAGCTCTTCGTCTTCGGCGAGCTGCTGATCACCTACTGGCTGGACAGCGATATCCGCGACCACCGCGCGGCTGCGGGGGAGGATCGCGGCGATGTCGTGCTGGCGGTCGGCATCAGCTGGATGCCTGACTGAGCGCTGCGGAGCGCGGCATGGCGGCGGCCGCGCCGGCGGCGGACGGAAGCGCGGTCCTGTGCACGGCTGCTGGTGCGGCAGCGGCCGCCGCCGCGCCGCTCGGGCTGGCCTGGCCGTGGGCGCTGACGGCGACCGCAGTGGCCGCGCTCTACGGCCTCTGGCGTAGCGGCCTTCCGGCGCTGCTCGCCCTCGTGCCCGGCGGCGCCGTCGCGCTGCCCGAGCTGGTGGCGGAGCGCAGTGCGACGCTCGCCGAGTGGGCGGGGTGGAGCGCCGCCTCCTGCCTCGCGGCGCTGAGCTGGCAGCTGGCGCGACAGCGCGCGGCGGAGCGCGAGCTGTGGCCGCTGCGGCTCAGCGTGCGCGAGGCCGAGCGCGCGGCGGCGGCGCTGCGCCAGCAGATCGCCTGCTTCCCGCGCCTGCTCGACGGGTGCATGCAGCTGGCGGCGGCGCGCGACATCGAGCACGGCGCGGCGACGCTGGTCAACGTGGTCCGCGAGCTTGCGCCCGCGGCGCGCGACATCCAGGTCTTCGCCGCCGATGGCGCCGACAACGTGCACTGCGTGAGCGGCTGCGCCAACGCGGCGACGCCGCGCGCTGCCGACGACGATGAGCGCTATGTCATCGCCACCGGCCATCCGCTGATCCGGCGCCACGCCGACCAGGCGCGCATCATCGTGCCGTTGTACCCCGAGCGCGCGACGGCGGACGAGGAGGCCGCTGCCGCCTGGCGGGGGGCGCTGTCGGTGCAGGTCGCCGGCCAGCCCGAGGAGCTGCGCGTCGCGATCGATGCCGTCCTGACGCTGGCGCGGATCGCCGGCATCACGCTGGCGACGCTCGCGCTCGTCGAGACGGCGCGCAGCAGCGCCCTGCGCGACGATCTCACCGGCCTCTTCGGACGCGTCGAGTTCCTGCGCCGCCTCGAGGAGCTGATCGCGCATGCGCGCCGTCAGGGCGCGGCGCTCGCGCTGATCGCCTGCGACATGGATCACCTCAAGCGCTACAACGATACCTACGGCCATCCGGCCGGCGATCAGGCGCTGCGCGCGGTCGCGCGGGCCCTGCAGCAGACGCTGCCGGCGGCGGCGCTCGCCTGCCGCTGGGGCGGCGAGGAGTTCTGCGCCGCGCTCCTGGTGCGCGATGCCGAGGAAGGCCGGCGCGTCGCTGAGGAGCTGCGCCGGGCGATCGCCGCGACCGTGCCCGAGCCGCGGCACCCCGAGCGCCGCGTCAGCGCCTCGCTCGGCCTCGCCCTGCTGCGCGCCGGCGAGACCGCGAGCTCCGCGCTGGCGCGCGCCGATGCCGCGCTCTATCGCGCCAAGCACGAAGGCCGCAACCGCGTGGTCAGCGCGCCATGAGCGTCGTCCTCGCCCTGTTCGCCGCGTTCCTCCTGCTCGTCGCCAGCTGGCCGCGGCGCCGCAGCGAGGTCTCGGCGACCCGCGCCGCGCTGCTCAGCGCCCCGCTGCTCGACGAGCGCCGCCGGGCCCTGGCCCAGGAGCGGCTGCGGCTGCAGGCCGAGCTCGACCTGTTGCGCGGCGTCTTCGAGGCTTCCTCAGCGCTGGTCGGATGCATCGACGCCCAGGACTTCCGCCGCCGCCTGGCGGCGACGCTCGCCCGCTACTGGGCCGGCGAGCGCCTCGAGCTGCTGGAGTGGGAGAAGGGCGTGTGGCGCGGCGGCGAGGGCGCGCCGCCGGAGCTCGACGCCCCGGTGGTCCTGCCCGAGGGCGACGGGCAGCCGCACCTGATCCTCGACCTCAGCCCCGGCGTCGCTGGGCGCGCGGCGCTGGTGCTGCGCCAGGCCCGGCCCCAGCCCAGCCTCGCCGGCTGCTCCCGCGACGAGCAGCGGACGATCGCCGAACTGCTGCGCGGCCAGTTCGCGATCGCCCTGCGGCGCATCGTGCTCTACCAGCAGCTGCAGGACCTGGCGCGCAGCGATCCGCTGACCGGGGCCTGCCGGCGCTGGTACGGCGAGGCGCGCCTCGCCGAGCTCGTCGATGGCGGCGCCGTCGTCGCCGTCTGCGTGGTCGACATCGATCACTTCAAGCGCATCAACGACACCTACGGCCATGCGGCGGGCGATGCGGTGCTGGCGGCGGTGGGCAAGGCGCTGATCGCGCAGGTCCGCGGCGACGACCTGGTGGTGCGGCTCGGCGGCGAGGAGTTCCTGGTCATCCTGCCCGAGACGCTGCCGGCCGGCGCGCTCACGGTCGCCGAGCGCTTGCGCCAGGCGGTGGCGGCGCTGGCCGGCCTCCCGGCCCCGGTGACGGTGTCGATCGGCCTCGCCTGCTGCCACCGCGATGAGACCGCCGAGAGCCTGATCGCGCGCGCCGATGCCGCGCTCTACCAGGCCAAGCAGGCGGGGCGCAACCGCGTCGTCAGCGCCGATGCCGGCGACGCCGCGCAGGTGCGCGCCCAGGCGGTGCCGCGCAGCGGCACGGTGACGAGGGCCTACTATGCGGCGGCGCGCGCGCCCCGTCCCCCGCCGGCGGCGCCGGGGTCCTAGGTCCGCGGCCCCGGCCTTGCATGGCTCCGCCAGCGCGACGATGGCAGGCATGCTGGCGCAGGCCCATCTCACGGCGGCGTGGAAGGCCTACCGCCACGGCGACCCGGCGCAGGGGGTGCGGCATGCCGAGCGCGCCTTGGCCGCCGACGCTGAGGACGGCGAGGCATGGTACGCCCTGGCGTGCAATCTCGAGCGCAGCGAGGCCTACATCGCTGCCGACCGCGCCTTTCTGCGCGCCGCGCGCGCCCGCTATCGGCCGCAGGCCCCGCCCTGGCGCGTCAGCTGGGCGCGCTTCCAGCGCGCGGTGCGCGCGGCGGTCGATGCCTTGCCGATGCCGCTGCGCGCGGCGCTCGACGAGCTGACCCTGGTCCTCGCCGACTACCCCGAGCCCTACCTCCTGGAGGGCTATGAGGACCCCGAGCTGCTCGGGATCTTCGAGGGCGAGCCGCGGACGGAGCGCGGCCAGCACTCGGGTTCCCTCAGCCCGCGCCTCCATCTGTGGCGGCGGCCCCATGAGCACGCGGCGGACAGCGCCGCGGCCTTCGATGCTGAGATCCGCCAGACCCTGCACCACGAGCTCGGCCACTACCTCGGCTTCGACGAGGACGAGCTCGAGCGCTTGGGGATGGGCTGAGGTTGGCGGCGGCGCGCCGGCGTGATACTGCGGGCGGAGGCAGGCATGGCGAGGAGGCAGGGGGTTCCGGCAGCGCGGCGCGGCGCCGGCAGGCGAGCTGCGAAGGCCGCCGAGGACGCGCGCCGCGCGGCGCCGCGCGCGAGCACGCGCATCACGGCGCGCGCCCTGCGCCGCGACTTGCTGCGCCTGCAGCACGAGCGCGGGATCGGCGACGCGGTCCTGCTCGGCGCCCTCTGCGAGGTGATCGCCGCCCATCAGCCGACGGCGCGGCAGGCGTTCGCGCGGCTGTGCGCGCTGCTCGATCAAGCGGGGGTGCGCTGAGCCAGCCGCGCTACGCCTGCGCGATCATCGAGGACGCGCGCGGCCGGCTGCTGCTCGAGCTGCGCCCGCCGAGCGCGGCGCGCGCCGCATCCTGCCTCACCTGCTTCGGCGGCGGCTGCGAGGCGGGCGAGAGCAGCGAGCAGGCCCTGCAGCGCGAACTCGCAGAAGAGCTCGGGTGGCGGCCGCGCGAGGCCGCGCCCTGCTGCGATCTGCGCCACCGCGACGGCCGCTGGCTGGCGCGCTTCTACCGCTGCGCCTGGGACGGCGGGACCCCGCGCTGCGAGCCCGGCGTGGTCGCCATCTGGGCGCCCTGGCCGAGCCTGCCCGGGCTGCCGCTTTCAAGCTGGCACCGCGCGGTGCTCGAGGCCGTTGCCCGCGGGGACTCCGTCGCCTGGGTATGAGCCTGCCGACGCTCGCCGTCTGCATCCCGACCAAGAACCGCCACCAGGAGCTGGCGCGCTCGCTCGCCACCGTCCTGCCGATGGCGCGCCGCGCCGGCGCGCGGATCTATGTCTGCGACCAGTCGCCGACGCCGTTTGCGCATCCCGCGCTCGTCGTCTGGCATCGCCCCGAGCTGCCCGGCCTGCCGGCGGCGCGCAATGCGCTGCTTGCACTCGTGCGGGAAGACATCGTGCTGTTCCTCGACGACGACTGCGACACCGCCGCCGATCTCGGCGAGCGGCTGCGCCAGCTCGCGGCCGAGGAGCCGGAGTTCGCTGGCTGGGGCGCGGTCGCCGAGACCCGCGGGCCCTGGTCGCGCCGCCTGCACCGCCTGCTGCACCTCGGCTGTCTGCGCGATGCCCGGCGCCTCCTGGCGCGGCGCTGCGATCGCGAGACCCGCGAGCTCTTCGGCTGCTGCTTCGCGGTGCGCCGCGCCGCCCTGCTCGCGATCGGCGGCTTCGACGCGCGCCGCCGCGGCTACGCGCTCGGCGAGGACCGCGATGCCTGCTGGCGCCTCTGCGCCGCCGGCCAGCGCCTGCGCTTCGTCGCCGCCTGGCGCGTGCACCACCGCGAGAGCGGCGGCCAGCAGCCCGCGCTCGGCGCGCGCCTCGCCTACCTCTGGTGGTTCGCCAGCCGCCATGGCCGCGGCAACCCGGCGACGCTGCTGCATGTCTGGCAGACGGCGGCGGCCTGGACTGCGCTGGTCCTGCTGCAGCGGCTGATGCGCTGGCGGCGCTGGCGCGCGCGTTAGGCCGGCGGCAGCCGGGTCAGGATGTGCAGCTCGGCGAGCTGGCGCTCGCTGACCGCGGTCGGACAGTCGAGCATCTCGTCGCGCCCGCGCTGGGTCTTGGGGAAGGCGATGACCTCGCGGATCGACTCTGCGCCGCTCAGCAGCATCACCAGGCGGTCGAGGCCGAAGGCCATGCCGCCGTGCGGCGGGGCGCCATAGCTCAGGGCGTGCAGCAGGAAGCCGAACTTGCGTTGGGCTTCTTCCGGGCCGATGCCGAGGGCCTGGAACACCGCCTGCTGCGTCGCCGCGTCGTGGATGCGGATCGAGCCGCCGCCGATCTCGTTGCCGTTGAGCACCAGGTCGTAGCTCTGCGACAGCACCGCTCCGGGATCGCTGGCGAGCAGCGGCAGCTGCTCGCGGTAGGGCGCGGTGAAGGGATGGTGATTGGCGACCCAGGCGCGCTCCTCCTCGCTCCACTCGCACAGCGGCGCCGAGTGCACCCAGAGGAAGCGCCACTCGCCGGGCCGCGCCAGCTGCAGCAGCTCGCGGCCGAGCTGATTGCGCACCGCGCCGAGCACCGTGCGCACGGTCTTCAGCGTGTCGGCGCCGAAGAACAGCACATCGCCGGCCCGCACCTGCAGACGCTCAGCGAGCTGCGCGCGCGCCTGCGGCGTGATGTTCTTCGCCGCCGGCCCCTGCCAGTCTTCGGCGCGCCCCGGATCGGCGCCGATCTTGATCCAGGCCAGGCCCTTGGCGCCGATCCCCTTGGCGAACTCGGTCAGCTGATCGAGCGTGCGCCGCGACAGCTGCTCCGCCGCGCCCGGCGCGTTGAGCGCGCGCACCACGCCCTTGGCCTCGAGCGCCTTCTCGAACACCGAGAAGCCGCAGCCGGCGGCCCAGTCGCTGAGGTCGACGATCGGCAGCGCGAAGCGCAGGTCGGGCTTGTCGGAGCCGTAGCGGTCCATCGCCTCCTGCCAGGTCAGGCGCGGGAAGGGCGCGGGCAGCTCGACGCCGAGCGCCTCGCGCCACACCGCGCGCGCCATGCCCTCCCCGACCTCCATGATGTCGTCCATCGTCACGAACGACATCTCGAGGTCGATCTGCGTGAACTCGGGCTGGCGGTCGTTGCGCAGATCCTCGTCGCGGAAGCACTTGGCGATCTGCACATAGCGGTCGTAGCCGGCGATCATCAGCAGCTGCTTGAACAGCTGCGGCGACTCGGCGAGCGCGTAGAACTGCCCGGGATGCAGGCGCGACGGCACGAGGAAGTTGCGCGCGCCGCCGGGAGTGTACTTGCACAGCACCGGGGTCTCGACCTCGACGAAGCCGAGGGCGTCGAAGTAGCGGCGCGCGGCCTGCACGATGCGGTGACGCAGCAGCAGGCGGCGCTGCATCGCCGGCCGGCGCAGATCGAGGAAGCGGTATCGCAGCCGCGCCTCCTCGCCGACCTTGGCGTGCTCATCGATCTCGAAGGGCGGCGTCGGCGCCGGATTGAGGACGGTCAGCCGGCGCGCGAAGACCTCGATATCGCCGGTCGCGAGCTGCTTGTTGGCGTTCTTCTCCCCGCGCGCGCGCACCTCGCCCTCGACCTGCACCACCCACTCGCTGCGCAGGCGGTCGGCCTGCTCCTTGGCCGCAGCTCCGCAGACATCGGCATCGAACACCACCTGGGTCAGGCCGTAGCGGTCGCGCAGATCGATGAAGATCACGCCGCCGTGATCGCGGTGATTCTGCACCCAGCCGCAGAGGGTGACGGTGGCTCCGACATCGGCGAGGCGCAGCTCGCCGCAGGTGTGGGTCCGCAGCATCCCAGGCTCCAGGGCCGCTGTGAGCGGCAGAAGAAGCAGCTTGCCCAGAGCACCCCTCGGGCAAGGGCAGGCGTGGCGCGCGCGTCGCAGAGATGAGAACAACGGTCGGCATGCGACGCTCTGCGGCCTGCCCTGCCGCCGGGCTGCGGCGCGCAAGGCGGCGGCGAGCGTCCGCGCCGCCTACCACCCGTCGGTGATCGCGCCCTCGCTGGCGGAGGCGCAGAGGCGGGCGAACTTGGCGAGGACGCCGCGGGTGTAGCGCGGAGCGGGCGGGCGCCAGGCGGCGCGGCGCGCGGCCTGGGTCTCCTCGCTGACGCGCCAGGTGATGGTGCGGGCGACGGCGTCGATCTCGATCGGGTCGCCGTCGGCGACCAGCGCCAAGGGGCCGCCGACGGCGGCTTCCGGCGTGACATGGCCGACGACGAAGCCGCGGCTGCCGCCGCTGAAGCGGCCGTCGGTGATCAGCGCGACCGAGGCGCCGAGGCCGCGGCCCATCAGCGCGCTGGTCGGCGACAGCATCTCGCGCATCCCCGGCCCGCCCTTCGGGCCCTCGTAGCGGATGATGACGACATCGCCGGCCTGCACCGTGCCGTCGAGGATGCGCGCGTAGGCCTCGTCCTCGCTGTCGAAGCAGCGGGCGCGGCCGGCGAAGCGCAGCCCCTCCTTGCCGCTGATCTTGGCGACCGCGCCCTCGGGGGCGAGGTTGCCGCGGAGGATGACGAGGTGGCTGTCGGGCTTGATCGGGTCGTGCAGGGGGCGGATGACGCGCTGCTCGGGGGGGTAGGGGGCGACGCCGGCGAGGTCCTCGGCGAGCGTGCGCCCGGTGCAGGTCAGGCAGCCGCCGTGGAGCAGGCCGGCATCGAGCAGCATGCGCAGCAGCGGGCGGATGCCGCCGATCGCTGCGAGGTCCAGCGCATGGTAGCGCCCGCTCGGCCGCAGGTCGCCGAGCACCGGCACGCGCGCGCCGAGGCGTTCCCAGTCGGCGAGCGTCAGCCGCACGCCGGCGGCGTGGGCCATCGCCGGCAGGTGGAGGACGGCGTTGGTCGAGCCGCCGAGCGCGATGACGGTGGCGATCGCGTTCTCGAAGGCCTCGCGGGTCATGATGTCGCGCGGGCGGATGCCGCGCGCCAGCAGCTGCAGGACGGCGGCGCCGGCGCGCTGGCAGTCCTCGGCCTTCTCGAGCGCGTCGGCGACCTGGGTCGAGGACCCGGGCAGGCTCATGCCGAGGGCCTCGATCGCGCAGGCCATGGTGTTGGCGGTGTACATGCCGCCGCAGGAGCCCGGACCGGGAATCGCGGTGCGCTCGAGCTCGGCCAGCTGTTCGGCGGTGATGCGGCCCTCGGCGCAGGCCCCGATGCCTTCGAAGACGTCGACGATGTCGGTCGCTCGGCCAGCGGTGTTGCCGGGGCGGATCGTGCCGCCGTAGACGAAGACCGCCGGGCGGTCGAGGCGCGCCATCGCGATCAGGCAGCCCGGCATGTTCTTGTCGCAGCCGCCGATCGCGACCAGACCGTCGAAGCCCTCGCAGCCGATCACGGTCTCGATCGAGTCGGCGATCACCTCGCGCGACACCAGCGAGTACTTCATGCCCTCGGTGCCCATCGCGATGCCGTCGCTGATCGTGATCGTGCCGAAGATCACCGCCTTGCCGCCGTGCTGGTCGACGCCCTGGGCGGCGGCGCGCGCCAGGCCGTCGATGTGCATGTTGCAGGGCGTCACCTGCGACCACAGCGAGGCGATGCCGATCTGCGGCTTGGCGAAGTCTTCGGGCCGGAAGCCGACGGGATAGAGCATGGCGCGCGCCGCGGCGCGGGTCGGGCCGTCGACGACGCGGGAAGAGTGGGGACGCGGAAGTGCCGGCATGCCGCAGGTGTGCGGCGGCGCCGGCCAGCGCAAGCAGCAAGCCCGCTAGCGGTCGAGGAGCAGCGCGGCGCCGGCCGGCGTCGGGCGCGCCGCGAGCTCGCGCAGCGCGCTGCGCCAGGCCTGCAGGGCGGTCGCGGCCGGCTGCGCGAGGTCGAGGCGCGGCAGGGCCGGCAGGGTGCGGACCAGCGGGTCGTCGGGGGCGAGGGCGAGGACGAGCAGGGTGCCGCGCGCCGGCGGCAGGCGCAGCTGCAGGGCCCC
Organism: Planctomycetota bacterium; assembly: GCA_025055595.1. Classification (GTDB taxonomy): domain Bacteria; phylum Planctomycetota; class UBA11346; order UBA11346; family UBA11346; genus UBA11346. The sequence continues at coordinate 12,785 of JANWWU010000004.1, forward strand.
GTGCACGGGCTGCGCGCCGAGGGCGGCGGCGGGCAGCGCCGAGAGCTCCTCGGCGTCGAGCCAGAGGCCGAGCAGGCGCCGCGGGCTGCCGGCGATGACCAGGGTCAGCTGCACGCCGTCGGCGCCCTGCCGGACCGCGGCGCGCAGCCCGCCGCTGGCTGCCAGCGTGCGCGCCAGGGCCTGCACCCGCTCAGCGAGCTCGCGGGCGCTCTCGGCCTGGGCCGCCAGCTCGCTCTCCAGCGTGCAGAAGGCGGCGAAGACCTCGGGCGCGCTGCCTTCGATGACCTGCGCCGCGGCCTCGAGGGTGGCGCGGGCCGCCGGCAGGTCGCCGAGCAGGAAGTGGCAGCGGGCGAGCTGGATCAGCTCGGCGGCGCCGCCGCCGTCGTTGACCGCGGCCTGCGCGGCGAGCGGCGCGAGCCGGCGCTGCAGGGCGTCGCCGGCCAGCCACTGCTGGGCGAGCTCGCCGAGCGCGGCGCGGCGCGCCGCGCCGCGCGGCTGCTGCAGCAGCTCCTGCAGGCGGCGCTCCGGCAGCAGGTCGTCGAGCGCGATCGTCAGCTCGACCCAAGCGCGCACCCGGCCGTCGGGCAGGTCGACGACGGCCTGCCGTCCCGGCAGGGCGCGCGCGACGAGCTGCTCGGAGGCGACGCGGGTCGCCTGCACCGCGCGGTCGACGAGGGCCTGCGCCTGGTCGTGGCGCACCTCGGCGGTGACGGCGCTGAACAGCGCCTGCACCTGCACGCCGCGATAGGCGGCGAGCGCGCCGTAGGCCGCGCGCCGGGCGCTGGCCAGCGCCTCCTGCGCGTCGCGGCCATCGGCGGTTTCGATCACGCTCAGGCGGCCGGCGCGCTCGCCGGCCTCGGCGGCCCAGGGCGGGGCGCTCGGCGCGGGCGGCGGGGCCGGCTCCGGACGCGCGCTGCAGGCCGCGAGGATGCCGGCCAGCGCCCACGCCCAGCGCCGCGCGCTCATCGCCGGACCGCGGTGCCGACGCTGATCTCGCGCGCCGCCCCGGCGCTCCAGCTGTCCTCGAGCACGCGCAGGGTGGCGCGGCCGGGGTCGACGAGCTCGACGACGGCGCGGGCCAGCACGCGCTCGCCGTCGACCAGCGCCAGGCGCTGGCCGACCTGCAGGCCGGCTTCCTGGCCGGCGTCGATCTGCAGGTAGAGCGCTTCGCCGGCGCGGCGGGTCGCGGTGACGCGCGCCAGCGGCGGGTGCGGCGCCGCCGGGAGCGCGGCGGCTGGTGGCGCGGCCGGCGGCGCCGGGGCCGCCGGCCACAGCCAGCGCGCCAGCAGCAGGCCGCCGCCGACGCCGAGCGCGAGCAACAGCAGCGGCAGGATGCGGCAGGACGAACAACGGCGCTCGTCGGCGTCGGCCATGGCTCACCAGGTCGGATCGAAGGTCGGCGTGCCGCCCGGCGCCGGCGGCGCCGGCGCCGGGCGGTCGGCGGCCGCGCGCACCTCGACCCCGCTGCCGGGCTGGCGCGCGTGCTCGACCGCGCTCATCCGCCGCGGCGACCAGCTGACGACGACGCCCGCGGCCTCGACGCCGTCGATCGCGCCGTGCCAGCGGCGCAGCTCGGCGGCGCCAGCGATCGTCAGGCTGGCGGCGCGCTGGCGGATGCGCTGCTCGAAGGCGTCCTCCTGGCGGGTGGCGGCCGCGAGCTGGCCGCTCTGCTCGCCGCGCATCGCCTCGCTCGCCGTCGCCAAGAGGCGCTGGGTCTCGCGGTCGATGTCGCAGGCGACGAACTCCTTGAGCGCGGTGCGCGCCTCGAGCGCCGCCTTCTCGAAGGCCGCGGCCAGGGCGGTGGCGCGCAGGCCTGGGGCCACGCTCGGCACCGCCGCCTGGCCGTAGGCGAGCAGCGTGATGTCGCCCTGCTCGTCGACGACGCGCTGCACGCCGAAGCAGCGGCCGAGGATGTGCGGGTCGTCGGGGACCTGGGCGAGCAGGGCCTGGCCGGCGGCCGGCGCGCGCGGCGGCAGGCGCTCGCCGAGACGCAGCGCGATCTGCGACAGCTGCGCGAGGTTCTGCGACCAGACGAGGGCGACGGCGACGCAGGGCGCGCCCTGGTAGGAGCCGACGGCGCTGGCCAGCGTCGCGGTGCCGGCGAGGGCGGCGGCGGCGCGCGCCCGCATCTCGGCGCTGTACTGCTCGATCAGCAGCTGGCGCTTGCGCTCGGGGGCGGCAGCGGCGATGGTCGCCGGCGGGATGCCGAGGCGGCGCAGGTCCTCGTCGAGCTGCTGCTCGGCGGCGCTGCGCGCGCGCTCGGCGATCTGCGCCGCGCTGCGCGGCGGCAGCTGGCCATCGAGCAGCAGCGACGGCGGCTCGGCCAGCGTCAGCTGGCGGCCGCTGCTGATCTCCTCGGCGATCGCGGCGGCGATCGCGGCGCGCGCGCGCAGGGTGGCGACCGCGGCGGCGGCGCTGCGCGCCTCGATCCAGCCCGGGCTGCCAGGCGCGGCGACGCATTGCGCGACGCCGGTGGCGACGATCAGGGTCTGGCCGTTGACGATCTGCACGCCCTTGCTGATGCCGAGGCGGGCGATCAGCCGCTCGAGCTCGAGCACCGGGTCCTCGCTGCTGCGCTGCAGGACCAGCGCCGTCGTGCGCACGGGGGCGCTGACCGCGCTCGGCGCGGCGGGCGCTGGCGGCTCCGGGGCGGCCGCGGCGAGCAGGCGCGGCAGGGGGTCCTGGCGCTGGAAGCTGCGGTTGAGGCGGTCGAGCTCGGCGAAGGCCTGTTCGGCGAGCGCCGCCGCCTCCTGATGCGCCGACAGCGCATCGCCGCCGCAGAGCGCGGCGGCCAGCGCCAGCAGCAGGAGCAGCGCACGGTGGGCGCGACGGCAGCCCGGCCTCAGCATGTCGGGATTCTGCCAGCGCCGGAGGCCGATGCCAGCGCGCGCTCAGCGCCCCGCAGCGGGCGGGGCGTTGATGGCCTGGGCCGCCGCCGCGCCCGCGCGCAGCCACAGCTCGACGGCATCGGCGGCGCGCTCGAGCATCGCCTCGAGCGCCGGCCGCTCGTCGTCGCGCCAGCGGCCGAGGACGTGCGCGACCTGCGCCTCGCCGGGGGCCGGCGCGGCGCCGATGCCGAGGCGCAGCCGCGCATAGCCCGTGCCGAGGCGGGCGGCGATGTCGCGCAGGCCGTTGTGCCCGCCGTCGCCGCCGCCGGCGCGCAGGCGCAGGCGGCCGAGCGGCAGGTGCAGGTCGTCGACGACGACCAGCAGGGCGGCCAGCGGCAGCCGCTCCTCGGCGAGCAAGGCCTGCACCGCCAGGCCGCTGCCGTTCACGAAGGTTTGCGGCCGGGCAAGCAGCACCGGGCCCTGCGGCGAGGCCCAGCGCGCGACCAGGCTGTGGCAGCGCTCCTCCCAGCGCGCGACGCCGTGGCGCTCCGCCAGCCGCTCGAGGACCGCGAAGCCGGCGTTGTGGCGGGTGTCGCGATAGCTCGCGCCGGGGTTGCCGAGGCCGACGACCAGGCGCCGCTCACCCGGCATCGCCGCTCGCCTGGCGGACGGCGTCGCGCAGCCGCCGCAGCTCGGCGACCAGCGCCGGCGCCACCCCGCGGCGCTCGGCGAGCTCGGCGCAGGCCTCCCAGTACCAGCAGTGCTCGGCGCAGCCGGCGTGGAAGCGCTGCCAGGCGCGCGCGCCTTCGTGGCGCAGGTCGGCCAGCAGGCAACGCGCGTTATGCACCTTGTCGGCGAGCGCGATCAGCAGCGCCGCGGGGTCGGTCGCCGGCTCGGCGAGGCGGGCGAGGTAGCGCTGCTTGCGCTCGCGCCACGGCGGCTTGGCCGGCTGCTCGGGATCGGGCAGGGCGTCGGAGCAGGCCTCGACGAGGGCCGCCACGCGCTCGCCGAAGCGCTGGCGGATGTCGGCGAGGCGCGCGCGGCCGCCGCGGTCCTCGGCGGCGTCGTGCAGGATCGCCGCGAGCTGGGCCTCGGGGTCGGCGCCGTGCTCCATCGCCAGGCCGGCGACCTGCAACAGGTGCGCGAGGTAGGGGACGGCGCTGCCTTTGCGGCCCTGGTCGGCGTGGACGATCGCCGCATAGGCGACGGCCTCGGCGAGGCGCGGATGCAGGGGGTTCGGCAGCGGGCTGGACATGGCGCGGATCTTGGCTGCCGGGCGGGGCGCGCACGGTCGCGGGCCGCGCGTCATCCACGGGCGATCCGTCCGCGCCGGCGGAGCTTGGCGCACGCTGCGGCGCCGCAGACTACAACGCAATGGCGCCGCGGCTGCTTCGGCTTCTGTGCGTGTTGCTGGTCCTGCTCGCCGGCTGCGGCAGCAAGGCGGAGCGCGACGAGGTGCGCGACGACACCGCGCGCTGGCGGCAGGCGCGCCACGCCGAGTACCTGCGCCTGCAGCGGCGCCTCGCCTACTTCGTGCAGCACGAGGGGCTGGCGGCGCAGGAGCTGGCGATCGATGTCGAGCGCTTCCTCGAGTGGCGGCATCGCGCCTTCTGGAACCGCAGCGCGGAGCTGGCAGCGGTGCTCGCCTACGAGGAAGCGCAGGTGCGCCGCTTGGCCGAGGACGCGGCGCGGGCCTATGGCTACGAGCTCGTCCGGCTGCCGACGGGTGGCGAGGCCCTGGCGCAGGCGATCGCCCGCGCCGACGCCGAGTGGGGCCGCCTGCTGCGCGACGCCGTGATCTTCGTCGAGTGGCGCGAGCGCGAGGCCCTGCCGCTCGGCCGCGACCTGCGCGAGGCCTATGCCCGGCTGCGCTGGGAGCTGGCCAGCACCGAGGTCGATGTCGCGGCCTTCCTCTCCTGGCGCGACCGCGAGTGGCGCCGCTTGCGCCGCGACAGCGCCGCCTTCCTCGCCTGGGAGCGCGAGCAGGGCCAGCGCCTGCGCGCCGAGCTCCGCCGCTTCCGCGCAGCGCGCGCCCTCGAGGCGCGCTACCTGCTGGTCGACGCCGAGCAGTGGCTGCGCGGGGAAGGCGGACGCGTGCCGCGCCTGGTCGCCGATGTCGAGGCCTGGGCCTGGCGCGCGCCCGAGGACCTCGAACGCCTCGGCGCCGAGATCGCGCGCTACGGCGCCGACGCCGACCGCGAACTGCTCGCCCTGCTCGCCGACCTCGAGCGCGTCGCCGAGGCCGAGCTCGAACGCATCCCGTTGCTTGCCGCCGAGGCCGAGCGCATCCTCGGCGCGGCGGAGGAGGCCTATCAGCGGCTCGATGCCGGGGCGCGGCGCTGGTGGCGGATCAACTACGCCCTCGGCTATGTCCTGCGCGCCGACCTCGAGCAGGCGGTCCGCGAGCGCCCGGCGACCGAGACCGCCGAGCTCGCCGCTGGCGTCGAGCGCTTCTTCAGCTACGCGCACAAGGAGTGGCGCGATCTGCGCGCCGCCCTGCGCCGCTTCGCCGGCGACGACCACGCTCGGGCCTTCGGCGACCGCAACTTCCCCTTCGCCGGCGACTCCGGGCGCGCGGTGTTCGAGGACCCCCGCGCCTTCCCCGCCCGCGGCTACGACGCCGGCCGGGAGTAGCGGCTGGTTGGCGGCGCTGCCAGCGGCTGTTGACCGGGAGGGAGCCGCTGCAGAATGCCTTCCCCCTTCCGAGCAACCTATGGCCATCGCCTCGCTTCCGCCCTACGCCGCGCCGCTGGCCGCCGGCGATCGCTTGACCCCCGTGCAGATCCGGCGGTTGCGCCAGGCCTTCGCCAGCGACCGCGAGGAGCGCGAGAAGCTCGTCGCGGCGATCGGCGAGGGCCTCGGCTTCGAGCGCGATCGCTACCGGATGGCGCTCGTCCACTACGCCGTCGGGCGCTACGCCGACGCCGCGGAGCTGCTCGACGAGCGCGACGCCCACGGCGCGCTGCTGCTCGGCATGATCCACGCCGAGCTCGGCGATCATGCGGAGGCGCGCGCCTGCCTGCAGGTCGCGTCCAAGTCCCTGCCGGAGGCGCGGGCCGAGCTCGTCCGCGCGCTGGTCGCGGCGCACGCCCTCGACGAGGCGGAGCGCGTGCTCACCCAGGTCCCGGCGGGCGCGGAGCGCGATTTCGCCACCGGCCAGCTCGCCGAGGCCAAGGGCCAGATCGAGGCCGCGATCAACGCCTACGAGGCCGCGCTGCAGGGCGACCACGAGCATGTCGAAGCCGCGTTCCGCATCGGCTGCCTGCTCGACCGCATCGGCGACGACGAGCTGGCCGCCGATCACTACCTGATCTGCGCCGACACCTGGCCGGCCTACTTGCCGGGCGTGATCAACCTCGGCATCCTCTACGACGAGCGCGGCGAGCCGAACGCCGCGATCGACTGCTTCCGCCAGGTGCTCGCCTACGAGCCGCGGCACGCCCGGGCGCGCGCGCTGCTGCGCGACGCCAAGGCCAGCCGGACGATGTACTACGACGAGAAGGAGGAGCGCGAGCGCGAGCGCATGGACAAGGTGATGCGCACCAGCGTCAACGACTTCGAGCTCAGCGTCCGCTCGCGCAACTGCCTGACGAAGATGAACATCTACACCGTCGGCGACCTCCTGCGCATCACCGAGAGCGAGATGCTCGCCTACAAGAACTTCGGCGAGACCTCGCTCAAGGAGGTCCGCGATGCGCTGGCGCAGCGCGGGCTGCGCCTCGGCATGTTCAAGAACGAAGGCGACCACGGCCAGACCAAGGTCGATCAACGGATGCTCGGCGAGAGCGTCGACCGCCTCGACCTGTCGCCGCGCGCGGCGCAGGTCGTGCATGAGCTCGGCATCTCGCGCATCGGCGACCTGCTGCAGTACACCGACCTCGATCTCTACAAAGCCAAGGGCTCGGGGCAGAGCGTCGTCCAGGAGCTCTGCACCGCCCTCGGGGCCTGCGGGGCCAGCGTGCGCAAGCCGGAGGTCCGCGACTAGCTAGCGGCTGCTCAGCGCCGGGCTGAAGCCCGGGCTGACGATCACGCGCGCGAAGCTCGGGAAGACCTCGCTCGCGACGCGCGCCTGGGCGCTGGCGAAGGGCTGCTCGCGGGCGCTCGCCGGGAAGCCGAAGGTCAGGCGGCGCAGCGGCCGCTGCTCGGCGTCATAGAAGATGATTGCGACGTCGGGCAGCTGCGCCGCGCGGTGCGGGCGCTGCGCGACCATCTGCACGCTGAAGCCCTGCTCGGCGGGGTCGACGCGCACATGCACCAGGTAGTCGCCGCCGAGGGCCAGCGGCGCCCCGGCGCGCACCGGCAGCAGCGGCTGGCTGGCCGCGGCATCGCCGAGCACCGCGCCGAGGTCGGCTTCCGCCAGGCGCGCCAGGTAGTTCTCGATCGCCGCCTGGCTGGCCGTCAGCTGCTCGCGCAGCAGGCGCTCCTGCGCCTGCCAGTTCGCGCGCTCGGCGCGCAGCGTCGCCAGCTCCTGCTTCGCCAGCGCGAGCTCCGCGCTCAGCGCGTCGGCGCGGCGCTCGTCCTCGATCCGGGCGCGCGCCTGGCGCTCGAGCCGCTCCTTCTCGGCGCTGAGCTCGGCGACGCCGTCGGCGAGGATGCCGCCGAGCCGCTGCTGGCGATAGACCTCCTCGTGGGCGGCGCGCAGCTGGCGCTCGGCGTCCTGGAGCCGCAAGGCGAGCAGGGCGGCGCGGTCGTCGGCGCGGCGCAGGCGCTGGGCCTCGGCGTCAGCGGCCTGCCAGCGGCGGCGCGCGTCCTCGGCCTCGGCGCGCGCCAGGGCGGCGTCGTCGGCGGCCGCGGCGGCCTGGGCGCGGGCCTCGCGCAGTGCGTGGTCGGCGGTCGCCAGCTGCGCCTGGAGACGGCGCACCTCGGCGAGGTTGGCGTCGGCCTGGGCGCGCACCGCCGCGAGCTCGGCGGACAGCCGCGGCGCCTCGCCGGCGCGCTGCGCTTGCGCCCAGCCCCAGACCGCGAGCGCGGTGCCGATGGCGGCGATCGCCGCGGCCGCAGCCAGGGGCCACCACGAGCGGCGCGGCTCGGGCAGGGCGACGACGACCGGCGCTGGCGCGGCTCCGGGAGCGACGAGGTCGCTCGCCGCCACCGCTGCCGGCCGCAGCGCGGAGGGATGCACCGGCGGCGCCTCCCACACCCGGCTGTCGTCGGCTGCGGGATCGTCGTCGGCCGGCTCCGGGCCGGCGAGGGCTGCGGCGAGATCCTCCGGGAGCCCCGCGGCGTCGGCGGCGCGGGTGCGGCGGCTCCAGCGCACCGAGCGCCAATCGGCGCCGGCGGCCTGGGCCTTCGTCAGATCGGCGCCCTTGAGCGAGGTGCGCTCGAGCCGCGCCCCGCGCAGCTGCGCACCGGCGAGGTTGGCGCCGCCGAGGTTGGCATCGCTGAGGTCGGCATCGCTGAGGTCCGCCTCGCGCAGGTCGGCGCCCTGCAGGTCGGCGCGCCGCAGGACGGCGCCGCGCAGGTCGACCTTCGCCAGCTGGGCGGCCGAGAGCACGGCGTCGCGCAGGTCGGCGCCCGAGAGGTCGGCGCCGGACAGCGCGAGGCCGGGGGCTTGCAGGCCCGCGAGCCTGGCCTCGGCGAGATCGCCCTGCGCCTGCGCGGCGGCGGCGCGGACGACCGCCGCGACGTAGGCGTCGCGCTTGTCGACGCTCGGATTGTGCCATACGCAGCGCTCGCTCTCCGGCGCTGCGGGGTGCGGACAGGGGGCGCGCTCCGTGCGGTAGCGATGGCCGCAGGCACCGGCGGAGGCTGCGGGGCTGTGGGGCGCATCCGTCATCTCAGTGTCCTCCCCCGGTAACGGCGTGGCTGGGACGAGGCGCGATCGCCGGCGCCGGCTCGAGGGCCGGGGCGGTCGGCGCGGGAGCGGCGGGGCGCGCGGCCGTCGCCTCGGCGCTCGGGCGGCGCGCGGGCTGCTCGCCGAGCCGGAACACCCGGCGGCGCAGCGCGTGGATCTTCGGCGCATCGGGGTGCAGCTGGTAGTAGGCCGAGGCGTGGGTGGTCGCGCGCTGGGCATCGGGCCGGTGATCGGTGTAGATCAGCGCCAGCAGGTAGTGGCACTCGCGGTCGACCGGGCTCTTGGCGTCGAAGGCTGGGCCCTCGATCTCGCGCGTCAGATAGCGCAAGGCCTGGTCGTAGTCGCCGATCTGGAAGTAGTACTGGCCGAGCAGGCCGTTGGCCTCCGGGAAATCCGGCTGCTCGTTGAGGATGGCGAGCAGCTCGTCGCGCGCCGCCAGGCGCCGCGGCGGCACCTGGCGCAGGTACCAGCGCACGCGCTGCCAGCGCACCTGCAGCCGCTCCGCGCCGACAGCGAGCTCGAGCGCGCGCGTCAGCGCCGCTTCCGCGTCGGCGGGCCGGTCGGCGCGCTCATAGGCGAGGCCGAGGTTGACCCAGGCGACCGCGAGGCGCGGCTCGGCGCTGCGTGCGGCCTCCAGGTGCGCGATCGCCTTGCTCAGGGCCTCGGGTTCCTCAGCGAGGGGCCCGAGGTAGAGCGAGCCGAGGTTGTAGTGCGCGGCCGCGTGCTGGGCCTGGATCTGCAGGGCGCTCTCGTAAGCGCGGCGGGCGTCGGCGTAGAGCCCGAGCCGCTCGCGCGCGGTGCCGAGGTTGAACCAGTAGTCGGCGGCATCGAGCGGGCTGGCGGTCGCGGCGAGGCCGGCGGCATCTTGGAAGCGGCGCGCGGCCTGCTCGTAGTCGCCGGCGGCGAAGGCGAGCACGCCGAGGTTGCAGATCACCTCGTGGTGGTCAGGACGCTGGCGCAGCGCCTGCTCGTACCAGCGCCGCGCCTCCTCCATCCGCCCCAGCCGCTGGCAAGCCAGCGCCATGTTGAAGATCGCGGGGAAGTGCTGGGGGTCGATGGCGAGCGCGGCCTGGTACTGGGCGAGCGCGCTTTCGTACTTGCGCTCGGCGAGCAGGACATTGCCCTGCAGGGTGTAGAAGGCGGGGGAGTTCTCGTCGAGGACGACGGTCTCGACCGCTGCGGCGGGCGCGCCGACGAGCAGGCACAGGACCAGGCTGGGGAGGGCGGCGCGCATCGCCGCCCCCGTTCACCGCGCGCGACCGAGCAGCAGGTCCGCCAGTTCGTCCGGGTCGGCGCGATACCTGCCGTCGGCAATCCGCTGCTTGAGCTCGGCGACGCGCTGGACATCCGTGGGTTCCATGCGCTTGAGCGCCTCGACCAGGCTGGCGATGGCGCGCGAGTCGCCGGGTGCGAAGGAGGCATCCAGCGGCGCCGGCGCGGCTGCCCCCCGCTCGGCGGGACCCCGGGCCGCCTCGAGTTGGCGGCGACGAGCAGCGGGATCGACGGGACGAGAGCCGTGGATCTCCATGACGCCCACAGTATCGGCGGCGGTCGCCGCGGCTTGAGCGCGAACCGCTGTCTCAACCAGCGCGCGGCGGCGGGGAGCGGCCCAGCAGCGCCAGCACCGCCTTCAAGTCCTCCCAGGCCGGTTTCTTCGCCGCCGGGTTGCGCAGTAGGTAGGCGGGATGATAGGTCGCGATCACCGGGATCCCCTGCCAGTCCCAGCGTTGGCCGCGCGCCTTGCCGACGCCCTGCAGGCCGAGCAGGGACTTCAGCGGGGTGGCGCCGAGCAGGCAGATGACGCGCGGGCGGATGATCGCCAGCTGCGCCTCGAGAAAGGGGCGGCAGGCCGCGAGCTCGTCGTCGAGCGGCGCGCGATTGCCGGGCGGTCGGCACTTGACCGCGTTGCAGATGTACACCTCGTCGCGGCGCAGGCCCATCGCCTGGATCATGCGATCGAGCAGCTGCCCGGCGGCGCCGACGAAGGGCCGCCCGCTCGCGTCTTCGTCCGCGCCCGGGCCCTCGCCGACGAAGACGAGCTCGGCCGCCGGCGAGCCTTCGCCGGGCACTGGGTGCGTCCGCTGCTCGCAGAGGCGGCAGGCGCGGCACGCGGCGACCGCCGCCGCGATCGCGGCGAGGTCGGCGGCAGCCAGGCCGCTGCGCGGCGGCAGCGCGGGGCGCGCCGCACGCTCGCTGCCGACCGGCTCTGGCGGCGGGGCGGGCGCAGCGGCGGGGCTGGGCGGCGCCGCCGCTGCTGCCGGCGCAGCCGGCAGCGCTGGCCGGATGAGGAACTGGATGCCGGCCTGACGGTCGAGCTCGATCAGCTGCCGCAGGGCCTGGAGCAGCTCGCCCATGGGCTGCAGCCTGCCGGCACCTGGGGCCAAGCAAGGCCGGGGGCGCGCATCAACGATTGCGCGTCTGCTCGATTTTTAAGCGTGGGTGGCGCGGCAGAAAGCCGTCATTTGTCAAGCAGCTGAGCAATGGCCGCCGCGCCCGGCTTGGCACTCCGTGTGCAGCAGGGAGGGGCACGGAGGCTTCATGACCCCATCCCTGTTCCGCACCTACCTCGTCCTCATCGCCTGCCTGGCGGCGCTGGCGGCGCAAGAGACCGTCAAGGTCGGCGTGCTGCACTCGCTCTCCGGCACGATGGCGATCTCCGAGACTTCGTGCAAGGACGCGACAGTCCTGGCGGTCGAGGAGATCAACGCCAAGGGCGGCGTGCTCGGCCGTCGCATCGAGGCGGTGGTCGTCGATCCGGCGTCCAACTGGCCGCTGTTTGCCGAGAAAGCCAAAGAGCTGCTGCTGACCCACAAGGTCGCGGTCGTCTTCGGCTGCTGGACCAGCGTCTCGCGCAAGTCGGTGCTGCCGGTGTTCGAGGAGTACAACGGCCTGCTCTTCTACCCCGTGCAGTACGAGGGCGAGGAGCAGTCGCTCAATGTCTTCTACACCGCCGCCACGCCCAACCAGCAGCTGGTGCCGGCCGCCGAGTACATGCTCGAGCAGGGGATGAAGAAGTTCTACCTGCTCGGCACCGACTACGTGTTCCCGCGCACCGCCAACAAGGTGCTCAAGGCGATGCTGAAGAGCCGCGGCATCCCGGACAGCAACATCATCGAGCGCTACACGCCCTTCGGTCATAAGGACTACCAGACGATCGTCGCCGAGATCAAGCAGTTCGCGCGCGGCGGCGGGGCCTGCGTGCTGTCGACGATTAACGGCGACTCGAACGTGCCGTTCTACAAGGAGTTCGCCAACCAGGGCCTGACCAGCGCCGACTGCCCGATCATGGCGTTCTCGGTCGCCGAGGACGAGCTCAGGGCGATGGAGGTGCCGCCGCTCGTCGGCCACTACGCGGCCTGGAACTACTTCATGTCGATCGATACCCCAGAAAACCGCGCCTTCGTCAAGGCCTTCCAGGACCGCTATGGCAAGGACCGCGTGACTTCGGATCCGATCGAGGCGGCCTACTACGGCGTCTATGTCTGGAAGGCGGCGGTCGAGAAGGCCGGCAGCTTCGAGGTCGACAAGGTGCGCGAGGCGGTGTATGGCCTCGAGTTCGACGCCCCGGGCGGCCGCAAGCGCATGCACGCCAACAATCAGCACACCTGGAAGCCCGTCTACATCGGCGAGATCCAGCGCAACGGCCAGTTCAAGATCGTCTGGCGCTCCAAGGGCCTGGTCGAGCCCGACAGCTACAGCAAGTTCCTGTGGCCGGACGGCAACTTCCCCAAGCCGACGGGCGGCCCGAAGAAGAAGTCCTGATTCCGCCACCGTCCGTGCACCGCGCCCGGCGTGCCCGGGCGCGGGAGGAGCCTCATGCCCCGAACGATGTGGCGCTGCGTCCTCGTCCTCGGCTGGCTGGCGGCGTGCGCCGCGGCGCGCGCGCTGCCGGCCGCCGAGGGCGGCGAGCTGGCGGCGCAGCTGGTGCGTCTGCTCAGCGAGGACAGCGGCGAGCGGGTCGCTGCGATCGAGCGGCTGGCGGCCAGCGGCGAGCAACGGCTGATCGCCTTCTTTGAAGCCTACCGCCAGGGCGCGGTCGCGGTCCATGAGGACAGGCCGGCGCTCGTCCGCGAGGCCGGCAGCGGCCGCGTGCAGCTGCTCGACCCGCTGAGCGGGCAGCCGCTCCTAGCCGAGCCGATCGCCAGCGAGGGCCTGCGCGAGCTGCCGATCGGGCGCCGCGAGCGCCTGGCGGCGAACCACGCCCTGGTGCGCCTGCGCCTCGCCGACCCCGACCCCAAAGCGCGGCTCAACGCCGTCAGCCGGGCCGCGGAGCAGGCCGAGCCCGCGGCGCGCAGCGCCCTCGAGGCGCTGGCGCAGCGGGACCCGGAGCCGCGGATCCGGCGGATGGCGGCGATCGGCGTCGCGGCGATCGACCTGCGCGATGCCGAGGCCGCGGTGCGCAAGGCCGCCTGCCAGCGCCTCGCCGAGCTGCGCGCCGTCGGCTGGCGCTCGGCGCTGCTCGAGCTCGGACAGCAGGACCCCGACGGCGCCGTCCGCGAGGCCGCGCGCCGCGCCCGCGCCGAGATCGAGGCCTGGATGCAGTGGACCGGCATCGTGCAGACGCTGTTCAGCGGGCTGTCGGCCGGCTCGATCCTCATCGTCATGGCGCTCGGCCTCTCGATCACCTTCGGCCTGATGGGCGTCATCAACATGGCGCACGGCGAGATGCTGATGATCGGCGCCTACGCGACGCTGCTGACGCAGTGGCTGTTCGCCGCCGTCTTCCCGGCGGCGATGCCCTGGTACTTTCCCTGCGGCATCGTCGCCGCCTTCCTCAGCGCGGCGCTGCTCGGCTGGCTGATCGAGTTGACGCTGGTGCGGCACCTCTATGGCCGCCCGCTCGAGACCTTGCTGGCGACCTGGGGCGTCAGCTACCTGCTGATCCAGACGATCCGCGTGATCTTCGGCGACAACCAGGCGGTGACCGCGCCCGACTGGCTGGTCGGCGGCTGGGAGCCGGTGCCGGAGCTCGTCCTGCCGTGGAACCGCCTGTTCATCATCGGTCTGACGGTGGCGGCGGTGATCGCCGTGTGGTGGCTGCTGGCGCGCACCCGCCTCGGGCTGCTGGTGCGCGCGACGACGCAGAGCCGGCGCACGGCGGCGGCGCTCGGCGTCGACACTCGGCGCATCGACGGCGCGACCTTCGCGCTCGGCAGCGGCCTGGCGGGAGCCGCCGGCGCGGCCCTGACCCTGATCGGCGGCCTCAAACCGGACATGGGGCAGGAGTTCATCATCGATTCCTTCCTCGTCGTCGCCGCCGGCGGCGTCGGCAACCTCGCCGGCGTGGTCCTCGCCGGCCTCGGTCTCGGCATGGCCAACAAGCTGCTCGAGCCGCTGGTGCACGCGGTGTGGGCCAAGGTCCTGGTGCTCGCCGCGATCATCCTCTTCCTGCAGTGGCGGCCGAGCGGGCTGTTCCCGCCGCGCGGGAGGCTGGCCGATGCCTAGGCCGCGCGACCTCGTCCTCGCCGAGGTCCTGCGTCAGCGCTCCTGGGCGGCCGGCCTGCGCTGGTTCGACTATCATGCCCCGGCGCTCGGCGCCCTGCTGCTCGTCTTCGGCGTCCCGGGGCTGTTCGCGCTCGGCCTGCTCGATCAGTCGGACCTCGCGCGCCTCGGCCGCTACTGCTGCCTGGCGATGGTCGCGATCGGCCTCGACCTCGTCTGGGGCTATGCCGGGGTCCTGTCGCTGTGCCAGATGATGTTCTTCACGCTCGGCGGCTACGCCTGCGGGATGTACCTGGCGATGCACGGCCCGCTCGACGGCGACGGCATCCCGCGCGCGCTGTTCGTCGTCTCCAGCGACCCCGAGGGCATGCAGCTGCCCTGGTTCTGGAAGCCCTTCGCCGACCCCTGGTTCGCCGCGGCCGCGGTCGTCCTGATTCCCGGCCTGCTCGCCCTGGTCTTCGGCTGGCTCGCCTTCCGCAGCCGGATCCGCGGCGTGTACTTCGCGATCATCACCCAGGCGGCGACGGTCGCGCTGTGGCTGCTGTTCTGCCGCAACGACCTGCAGCTGTGCGGGACCAACGGGCTGACCAACTTCACCCGCCTGCTCGGCTTCGACCTGACGGCGACCGCGACCAAGGTCGGGCTGTATATCGTCTCGGCGGCGACGCTGGTGCTGACCGCCTGGGCGGTGCTGCGCCTGACCGCGACCCGCTTCGGACGCCTGCTGCTGGCGGTGCGCGACAACGAGGCGCGGCTGCGCTTCCTCGGCTACGATCCGGTCGCGTACAAGACCGCGGCCTTCGTCATCGCCGCCGTCATCGCCGGCATCGCCGGCGCCCTGTACACGCCGCAGACCGGCATCATCACGCCGGCGAACATGACGGCGATCGAGTCGATCCTCGTCGTCGTCTGGGTGGCGGTCGGCGGCCGCGGCACGGTGACCGGCGCCGTCGTCGGCGCCCTGGCGATCAATCTGCTCTACGCCTGGCTGACCACCGAAGTGCCGCGGCTGTGGCCCTTCATCCTCGGCGCGCTGTTCATCCTCGTCGTGCTGTTCGCGCCGGGAGGCCTGGTCGGGGCCTGGCGCGCCTTCGTCCGGCGCGGGGAGCGGACGGCATGAGCGACCGCAGCGATATCGTCCAGGTCACCGATGTCGTCGTCGAGTTCGACGGCTTCCGCGCGCTCGATGTCCCCTACTTCGGCATCGATCGCGGCGAGCTGCGCGTGCTGATCGGCCCCAACGGCGCGGGCAAGACGACGCTGTGCGATGTGATCAGCGGCAAGACGCGGCCGAAGAGCGGGCGGATCGTCATCGACGACCGCGAGGTCACGGACTGGCCGGAGACCGCGATCGCGCGCCTCGGCGTCGGCCGCAAGTTCCAGACGCCCTCGGTGTTCGATGGCCTCAGCGTCTACGAGAACATGGAGCTCGCCCTGCCCGCGCAGCGCGGCCTGCGGGGCGCGCTGGCGGGACGCGCCAGCTGGCGCGACGAGCGGCGCATCCTCGCCCTGCTCGAGCGCGTGCATCTGCGCGCGCTGGCGCGCACGCCGGCGCGCATGCTGTCGCACGGGCAGCGGCAGTGGCTGGAGATCGCGATGCTGATGGTCAGCGGCGCGCGCATCCTGCTTGTCGACGAGCCGGCCGCCGGCCTGACCGACGACGAGACCCGCCTGACCGCCGAGCTTCTCCGCGATCTCGCCGGCGCGCACACCGTGCTGGTCATCGAGCACGACATGGAGTTCGTCCGCCGCCTGCAGAGCCGGGTCACCGTCCTCAATGCCGGCAAGATCCTCGCCGAAGGCTCGCTCGAGGCGGTACAGGCCGATCCAAGGGTGCGCGAGGCCTATCTCGGGCGGGGGAAGCACGGATGAGCGAGCTCGCCGTCGAAGGGCTGGTCGCCGGCTACGGCGCGGTGCGCGTCCTGCACGGGGTCTCGCTCAGCGTGCGTGGCGGCGAGATCCTCTGCGTGATGGGGCGCAACGGCGTCGGTAAGACGACCTGCCTGCGCGCGATCATGGGGCAGATGCCGGCCTGGCAGGGCCGGGTGCTGCTCGACGGCCGCGATGTCACCGCGCAGCCGGCGCACGCGCGGGCGCGCGCCGGGCTCGGCCTGGTGCCGCAGGGCCGCGAGATCTTCCCGCGCTTGACGGTCCGCGAGAACCTGGAGGTCGCCTTCAGCGCGCGCGGCGCGCGCGAGCCGTCAGCGATCGCCGAAGTCCTCGAGATCTTCCCGGCCCTGCGCGCGCTGCTGCCGCGCGCCGGCGGCGACCTCTCGGGCGGGCAGCAGCAGCAGCTGGCGATCGCCCGCGCCCTGGTCGGACGGCCGCGCGTCCTGCTGCTCGATGAGCCGACCGAGGGCATCCAGCCGAACATCGTCGAGGAGATCGGCCTGGTGCTGCGGCGCCTCGCCAAGCAGGGGCTGGCGATCATCCTCGTCGAGCAGTACCTCGACTTCGTCACCGCGATCGGGGACCGCTTCGCGATCGTCGATCGCGGGAGCATCGTCGCCAGCGGCTCGACCCGGGAGCTCGATGCCGAGCTCGTCCGCCGCTGGCTCAGCGTCTGAGCGCCGGCGACAGGCGACTGCACGATTTTCGTGCGTTGACCGCTCGCTTTTCGAGCGCCGCCCCTACAAGTGCATGCAGCCTTGACAGTCGGACTCGGCATGGGATGTGCGGGCCCAAAGCAGAGGAGGGTCTATGCACGCCTGGCCGACGCGAGTTCCGCATGTGCTGCAGATCCTCGACCCGCAGAGCGCCCCGCGCTTGGTGCTCGAGCGCCTCTGGATCGAGGTCGCATCGTGGAAGTGCATCGCCGCGATCTGGTGGCGGGACCAGGCCGCGGGCCGGCGCGCGGAGCCGTTGCTCGTCGGCGGGCCGCTGCCGGACGCCGAGGAGATCGCCGCCCTGGCGCCGCCGGCGACGGCACCGATCGCGACCGACGGCCTGCCCGTCGTCGCCCGCCTGGTGCGCGAGGGCGAGCGCAGCCCTGGCGTCGTCCTCGTCGCGCATCACGGCTGCGAGGATGCGGCGGTGTTCCTCGCCGAATCGGTGGCGCGCTGGACGCTGGAGCGGGCGCGCGGCGGCAGCGGCGGCGTCGGGACGGAGCCGGCCGATGACCAGCTCGCCGACGAGCTGCCGACCAGCAGCCCGGCGATGCAGGCGGTGCTGCGCGCGGCGGCCAAGGTCGCGGCCTCGCAGGCCTCGGTGCTGATCCAGGGCGAGACCGGCACCGGCAAGGAGCTGCTGGCGCGCTGGATCCACCGGCGCAGCCCGCGCGCTGCGCGTCCGCTGATCGCCGTCAACACCGCGGCGCTCGCCGCCGGCATCGTCGACAGCGAGCTGTTCGGCCACGCGCGCGGGGCCTTCACCGGCGCCGAGCGCGCGCGCGCCGGGCTCTTCGAGGCTGCCGACGGCGGCACCCTGTTCCTCGACGAGATCGGCGAGATCCCGCTGGAGACCCAGCTGCGCCTGCTGCGGGTCCTGCAGGAACGCGCGGTCTGCCGCCTCGGCGAGCAGCGCGCCATTCCCGTCGATGTGCGGCTGATCGCGGCGACCAACCGCGATCTCGAGGCCGAGGTGCGCGCCGGCCGCTTCCGCGAGGATCTGTACTACCGCCTCCAGGTCGTCGTCCTGACCGTGCCGCCGCTGCGCCAGCGCCGGGAGGACATCCCGCTGCTCGTCAATCACTTCTTGCAGAAGTACAATCGCCTCGAGCGCAAGTGCGTCGAGGAGGTGCCGGAGGCGGTGCGCGAGCGGCTCGCCCGCTACCACTGGCCAGGCAATGTCCGCGAGCTCGAAAACTGCATCCACCGCGCGGTGGTCATGGCGCATGACGGCGTGCTGCGCGAGGAGCTGCTGCCGCTTGCGGTGCGGCGCGCGGCCGACGGCGAGCGCGCCGCCGAGCCGCCGGCGGTCGAGCTGCGCCGCGCCCTCGAGCGCTACGCCGAGGCGGAGAGCGCGGATCTCGCACGGCTGACGGCGCTGATCGAGCGCGCGCTGATCCCCTGGGCCCTGACGCGCGAGCGCGGCGTCAAGCTGCGCGCCGCCCATCGCCTCGGGATCAACCGCGTGACGCTCGATCGCAAGCTGCTCGAGCTCGGCCTGGCGGTGCGCCGCGGCGTCGGCGTCGTCGAGCCTCCCGCCTCCTGGGAGGCCGAGGAGCGCGCGCGGCGCGCCGTTCCGGTTCCTGCTTGAGCCACCGAAGCACGAAGGGCTGCTGCGATGATCCTCGTCGACCCCGCCGGTCCCCTGGTCGCCGCTGCTATGAGCCATACTCGCGCCCTGTGGCGCAAGCGCTGCGCTGCGGCTGCAGTCGCCTGCGCCTTCGGAACCCCGCAACCGATCGGCCAGCGCATCCGGGTGCTGGTGCGCGCCGGCGCGGTCGTGCAGGACTGCGATACGACCGCGCGCTGGCGCGGACGCCTGCTGTGCAGCGAGATTCCCGCGCCGCTCGCGCCCGAGGAGCGCGCGCGCGTGCACGGATTGGCCCTGCGCCTCGCGGTGCCGGATGCCGATCTCGAGTTCGCGCGCGGGCCCGAGGACTGGGTGCTGGTCGAAGCGCGGCCGGCGCTGGCGACCCCGCAGCCGCTGACGCCCGGCACCCGCTGCTTCGTCGCCACGCTCGCCGCCTGGGCTCCCTATCGCGGTCCGATCACGGCGGTGCAGGCGCCGCCGGAGGCCCGGGTGCTGGTCAGCCGCGGCCAGCAGGTCGATCTCGCGGCCGGCGCCCCGCTCGCCGAGATCGTCGCCTGCGGCGCCCAGCGCGCGCAGGCGCTGCAGGCGCTGGAGCGCGCCGTGCTGGCGCTCGACATCGGCGGCCCCGTCAGCGATGCCTGCCGCCTGCTCGCCGCCTTGCCGCGGCTCGCCGCCGGGCTGCGCACGATCCGCGACCTCGATGATCTGCAGGCGGAGCCGCTGGCGGTCGAGGTCCTCGAGCCCGGCCTGGCGACCAGCATCCAGGACTGGCCGGGCCGCCTCGGGCACTGGGACGTCGGGGTCCCGCCCTCCGGCCCCTTCGATGACCTCGCCTTCCGCCTCGCCAATCGCCAGGTCGGCAACCCGCTCGGCGCGCCGGCGCTGGAGATCACCTTGAACGGGCCGCGGCTGCGCTTCCTACAGCCGAGCATCGTCTGCTTGGCCGGCCCGCCGCGCCGCGCGCTGCTCGATGGCGAGCCGCTGCCGCTGTGGAAGGCGGTCGCCGTGCCGGCGGGCAGCGTGCTCGACCTGCGCGCGCCGCCGACCCAGGGCTGCCGCTCCTACCTCGCGGTGCGCCACGGCTTCAAGGTCGCCGATTACCTCGGCAGCGGCGCGACCTTCGAGCTCGGCCGCTTCGGCGGCCACGCCTGCCGCAACCTGCAGGCCGGCGACCTGCTGCCGCTGGCGCGCGCGGCGCCGGCCAGCGAGCTGAGCTCCTGCCCGCCGCCGCTGCCGTCGAACGCGCGCCCGCAGTACCCGCGCGCCTGGCAGATCGCGGTCGTCGTCGGGCCGCAGGCCGCCCCCGACTTCCTGACGACCGACGACATGCAGATGCTGTGGGGCACGGAGTGGCGCGTGCATCCCAACAGCAACCGCACGGGCGTGCGCCTGATCGGCCCGAAGCCGCGCTGGGCGCGCCCCGACGGCGGCGAGGCCGGCCTGCACCCCTCGAATGTCCACGACAACGCTTACGCCTTCGGCTCGATCAACATGACCGGCGACACGCCGATCCTGCTCGGCCCCGATGGCCCGAGCCTCGGCGGCTTCGTCTGTCCCGGCGTCGTGCCGCTGGCCGAGCGCTGGAAGATCGGGCAGCTGCGGCCCAACGACACCGTCCGCTTCGTGCCGATCGCGCCGGACGAGGCGGAGCGGCGGCGCGGCGACCAGCTGGCCCTGCTCGCCCAGAGCGCGCCGGCGCTGCTCGGCAGCGAGCGGCGCGAGGCGCGCGGCGAGGACCGCGACGCGATCATCGCGCGCCGCGGCGACTGGTGCCTGCGGCGCGCCGGCGACGACCACATCCTCGTCGAGGTCGGCGACATGGTCCTCGACATCGGCCTGCGCCTGCGCATCCACCTGCTGTGGCAGCGCCTGACCGCGCAGCGCGTGCCCGGCATCGTCGACCTGACGCCCGGCGCGCGCAGCCTGCTCGTCCATGTCGATCCCGCGGTGCTGCCGCTGGCGCGCGCCAGCGCCCTGCTCTGCGATCTCGTCGCCGGCATCGGCAGTCCCGAGGGCGTGCGCGTCCCGCAGCGCATCGTGTGGATGCCGATGGCCTGGGACGATCCCGACACCCGCGCCGCGATCGCCCGCTACATGCGCACGATCAACCCCGATGCGCCGTGGTGCCCCTCGAACATCGAGTTCATCCGCCGCATCAACGGCCTCGACAGCGTCGACGAGGTGCGGCGCATCGTCTTCGATGCCGCCTATCTCGTGCTCGGCCTCGGCGATGTCTACCTCGGGGCGCCGGCGGCGACGCCGCTCGATCCGCGCCACCGCCTGGTGACGACCAAGTACAACCCGGCCCGCACCTGGACGGCGCAGGGCACGGTCGGCATCGGCGGCGCCTACATGTGCATCTACGGGATGGACAGCCCCGGCGGCTACCAGCTCGTCGGCCGCTCGCTCGAGATCTGGCACCGCTGGGATCCCGAGCCCTGCCTCCTGCGCTTCTTCGACATCGTCCGCTTCTACGAAGTGCCGTACGAGGAGCTGCTGCGGATGCGCGCCAGCGACTTCCGCCCGCGCATCGAAGAGGGCGAGTTCGTGTGGGACGAGTACCGCAGCTTCCTCGAGCGCGAGCAGGCGAGCATCGCCGCTTTCCGCGAGCGGCAGCGCGCCGCCTTCGTCGCCGAGCGCGAGCGCTGGCGGGCGGCGAAGAAGACATGAACGACGCGATCTTCATCCATCGCGTCGAGCCCCCGCCCGGCGATGGGCCCCTGCTCGCGGTCAAGGACAACATCGATGTCGCGGGGATGCCGACGACCGCGGGCTGTCCGTCCTTCGCCTACCTGCCGGAGCGCGACGCCGCCTGCGTCGCGCGGCTGCGCGCCTGGGGCGCGCGGATCATCGGCAAGACCAACCTCGACCAGTTCGCGACGGGGCTGGTCGGCACGCGCTCGCCCTACGGCACGCCGCGCAACCCCTTCGATGCGCGGCGGGTGCCGGGCGGCTCGTCGTCGGGTTCGGCGGTCGCCGTCGCCACCGGGTCCTGCCGCCTGGCGCTCGGCACCGACACCGCCGGCAGCGGCCGCGTGCCGGCGGCCTTCTGCAACATCATCGGCTTCAAGCCGACGCGCGGCTGGATCAGCACCCAGGGCGTGGTGCCGGCCTGCCGCAGCCTCGACTGCGTCTCGGTGTTCGCGCTGACCGTCAGCGAGGCCTGGGAGGCCGTGCAGGTGATGGCGGGCTACGACCCGGAGGACCCTTGGAGCCGCAGCCCGCCCTGCGTGGCGCTGCCGAGCGGGCGCTGCACGATCGGCATCCCCGAGGATCCCTGGCTCGCCGAATGCGATCCCGACTGGCGCGCCGGCTGGCGGCGCGCGCTCGGCATGCTGCGCGATGCCGGGCACCGCATCACGACGATCGACTTCGCGCCCTTCGCCGAGGCGGCCGCGATGCTCTATGGCGGCGCCTGGGTGGCGGAGCGCACGGCGGCGGTCGGCGAGCACATCGCGCGCGGCGGCCCCGACCTCGACCCGACGGTGGCGCGGATCATCGCCGGCGGCCGCGGCATCGACGCCGTGCAGGCGATGCGCGACGCCTATCGCCTGGCCGAGCTGCGCCGCCTCGCCGAGGCCGCATGGGCGCGCTGCGATGCGCTGTGCCTGCCGACCGCGCCCTGCCATCCGACGCTGGCCGAGGTCGCCGCCGATCCGATCGGCGTCAATGCCCGGCTCGGCCGCTTCACCAACTTCGCCAACCTGCTCGACACCTGCGCGGTCGCCGCGCCGGCGGGCTTCACCCAGGACGGGCTGCCGGTCGGCGTCACGCTCTATGCCCCGGCCTGGCACGACCTGCTCGTCGCGCGCCTCGCTGCCGGCCTGCAGGACGCCCTCGGTCTGACGCTCGGGGCGACCGGCCGGCGCGCCCCGGCCCCGCAGCGCCTCAGCGGCGATGACGGCCTGATCGAGATCGCGGTCTTCGGCCTGCATATGCGCGGCCAGCCCGGCGAGCGGCAGATGCTCGCGCTCGGCGCGCGCTGCCAGGGCCGCATCGTCACCGCGGCGCGCTACCGCCTCTTCGTCCTGCCCGGCGAGCCGCGGCGTCCCGGGCTGTGGCCAGCGCTCGAGGGCGGACGCGCGATCGCTGGCGAGCTGTGGCGCCTGCCGCGCCACCGCCTCGGCGAGCTGCTCGCCCTGGTGCCGCCAAGCCTCGGCCTCGGCAGCATCGCGCTCGCCGATGGCCGCAGCGTCCGCGGCTTCCTGCTCACCGATCCCGCGGCGCTTGCCGGCGCCACCGACATCAGCGACGCCGGCTCTTGGCCGGCCTGGCTCGCTGCGCGCACCGCGAGCTGACGGGTTGCCCCTGGTGCCCAAGAGAGGGATCGAACCTCCGACCTTCGCTTTACGAAAGCGCTGCTCTACCGCTGAGCTACTCGGGCGTCGAGAACTGAAAGTCTACGGCGAGCAGCGAACAGACAAGCGTCAGGGCCTGGCACGAGCGCGGTTCCAGGCGACGCAGTCGGCGTAGGCGACGCCGCTGCCGCCGAAGATGTCGAGGGCGCTGCCGATCGTCAGGTCGACGCGGCCTTCGGAGAGGTCCTCGACCAGGGCGAGGTCGGCGAGCGCGCGCGCGCCGCCGGCGTAGGTGACGGGCAGCGGGCTCCAGCGGCCGAGGCACTCGACGAGCTCGGCGTCGATGCCGTTGCACAGGCCCTCGACATCGGCGGCGTGGACGAGGAACTCGCTGCACTGCTCGGCGAGGCGCGCGAACAGCGCGGCGCTGAGCTCGGTGTCGGTCAGCCGCTGCCAGCGCTGGGTGGCGACGACCCAGCCGCAGCCCTGGCGGCGGCACGAGAGATCGACGACCAGCCGCTCGCGGCCGATCGCCTGCGCGAGCGCCGCAAGACGCTCGGGGGCGAAACGGCCTTCCGGAAACAGCCAGCTGGTGACGATCACCTTCTCGGCGCCGGCAGCGAGCCAGCTCCGGGCATTGTCGGCCGTGATCCCGCCGCCGACCCGCAGGCCGCCGGGCCAGGCGGCGAGCGCGGCGCGCGCCGCCGTCTCGTTGCCGGGGCCGAGCATGATCACATGGCCGCCGCGCAGCTCGTCGCGGCGATAGAGGGCCGCGTAGTGCTCGGGCGGCAGGCGCGAGACGAAGTTGGTGCGCGGACGCTCGCCATCGCGCAGGCTGCCGCCGACGATCTGAGTGACGAGCCCGCCGTGGAGGTCGATGCAGGGGCGGAAGAGGGTCACGGCTTGGCGCGCGGGGCCGGCGGCGGCGGGCTGGCCGGCTTCTCGTCGGGGTCGCTGTAGTCGGGGCCGCCGATGACGCCGCTGGCGCGCAGCTGCTCGGCGAGGGTGCGGCGGACCAGCTTGACGCCCTGCAGCAGGCCGTCGCCGTTGGTCGCGGCGCCGGTGCGGATCAGGAACTTGGCGAGGGCCTGGAAGGCGTTGAGCGCCGACGGCGAGAGCGCGGCCTGCGCATACTGCGGCGGCAGGGCCTGCGGCAGCACCTGCATCAGCAGCGTGGCGAACTCATCGCGCGACAGGTCGGTCAGCGGGGCGCCGAGCGCGCGCAGCGCGGCCTGCTCGAGCATCGGCCCGAACTGGGCGGCGAACTGGCGCACCGGCGCGGGCAGGGCTGCGGCCTCGGGGCTGGCGAGGAAGGCGCGCCAGTCGATCGGGGCTCCGGGCGCGGGCGGGGCGGCGGCCGGCGCCGCCTCGGGCTTGGGCGGAGGCGGCGGCGCGCTGGCGGCTTCGCTGGCCAGCTGGTCGGCGAAGACCTGCGTCCAGGGCGCGGACAGCTGGCTGGCCGTCTCGCGGTCGCGGCCGCTGTCGGCCAGCGCCTTCTTGATCCGCTGCAGCTCGAAGCGATCGCAGTAGCGGTCGCCGTCGAGCACGGCCTGGGCGAGCGTCGCGGCCTCGGCATCGCCGAGCACAGCGAGCGCGCGCACCGCGTGCTCGCCGAGGCCGGTGCCCCCGCTGCGCGCCCGTTCGAGCTCGGCCTGGACGCGCGCGCGCAGCGCCGCGGCGAGCTGCGGCGAGGCCTTGTTGAGCGCAGCGAGCACCGCCAGGCCCCAGTAGGCATTGTCGCGTTGCTCGAGCGGCCCCTCGGCGCAGGCCGCCAGCAGCGCGGCCTCGGCGCCGAGCCTGGCCAGGGCCCAGGCCGCGGCGCGGCCGGCGAGCCCTTCCTGGGCGAGCAGCGGCACGAGCTGCTCGGCGAGCGGCAGCCCGCGCAGGCCGGCGATGATCGCGGCGGCGGGCGCCGCTGGTCCGGAAAGCAGGGGGACCACCTGCCCCGCTTCCGCAGTGGCGCCCTCGATGGCGGGGGCCACCAGCTTGCCGTCGCGCATCAGCTGGGCGGGGTCGAGGGGCTTGGAAGCTCCGATGAAGGACTTGATGCGGTCGAACATGGGCGTTGCTCCAGGGCGGCGATCTTGGCCAGTCGCTGGCGGTGGCGCTCGCCCTCGTCGGCGCGCGCGGCCAGCCAAGCATCCACCGTCGCTTTGGCGGTCTCGGGATCGAGGACCCGGGCGCCGAGCGCCAGGGCCTGGGCCTGGTTGTGCTCCCAGGCCAGGCGTCCGGTCTCCGGCGAGTGCGCGATCGCGCAGCGGATTCCGGGGATCTTGTTGGCGGCGATGCCGATGCCGATGCCGGTGCCGCAGATCAGCACCGCGCGCTCGGCGCGGCCGGCGAGCACCTCTCGGCAGGCGGCGGCGGCATAGTCGGGATAGTCGACGCTGGTCTCGTCATCGGTGCCGAGGTCCCGCACCTCATGGCCCCGGGCCCGCAGGTGCTCGGCCAGCGTGCGCTTCAGGGCGGGCGAGGCGTGATCGCCAGCGATGACGATGCGCATGGCGACAGTGTCCACGGCGGCCGCGGCGCGCCAGGGACGGGGGCTCAGGTCGCGGCGGAACCCGCCTGGGCGGCGAGCACGCGGTCGAGGAAGACCTCGAGGGCCTTTCCCTCGCGGATCTCCATCACCACCTGCGGCAGCTGACCGCTGTCGCGCAGCCGCTCAGCGATCGCGCGCGGATCGCGGCCGGTGCGCTCGGCAGCGAGCAGGATCTGATCGCGGATGTCGTCGTCCGTCACCTGGACGCCGAGCTGGCGCGCCAGGGTCAGGCGGATGCAGTGCCGCTTCAGCGAGCGCTCGACATCGGCGCGGACCTCGGCCTTGGCCACCTCCGGGTCGCGCTGCTCGCGCTGCGCCTGCGCGGCGGCCCTGGCCTCGGCGTCGGCGATCGCCTTCGCCGTCGTCTTCGGCGGCAGCTCGATCGCGATCCGCTCGAGCAGCGCGCGGTCGAGCTCCTCGAGCTGGCGCAGGCGCAGCTCATGCGCCTTGCGCTCGGCGAGGCGCTCGCGGACATGCTGGCGCAGCGCCGCTTCGTCGGGCAGCCCGAGCCGCGTCAGCAGCTCGGGGATGCCGAGGCGGCGCAGCCGCTCGCCGCCGCTGATCGTCACCGAGACCCGCGCCGGCTTGCCGGCATGCTCGGCAGGAACGAAGTTGTCGGGCAACACGGTCTCGAAGACGAGCGCATCGCCGACGCGATGGCCGGCGAACAGCGCGACGACCTCCCGCGGCGGCTTGCCGAACAGCGGATAGCCGCCGACGAGGTGGCGGAAGTCCTCGAGCGTGCGCACCGTCGCGCCCTCGACCGCGACCGTGCCGCGCAGGACGACGGCGTCGTCCTCGACGATGGTCTCCTCCGCGGTCAGCGGCGACATCGCGCCCTGGCTGCCGCAGAGATGGCCGATGAAATCGGTGATCTCCTGCTCGCCGACCGCCGTCTCGCCGCGGCTGACCTGGAAGGACTCGGCGGGCGGGATCTCGAAGCTCGGCATCACCTCGAGTTCGAAGGCGTAGGCGCGGCCATCATCGCGTCGCTCGACGCGGGGACGGATCTCGCCGAAGGGCACGAGGCGGTGCCGCGTCAGGGCCTCGCGCAGCGCCTGCTCGCGCAGCTCGCGATCGAGCTGCGCATCGACCGCAGCGCCGTAGCGCTTCTCGAGCAGGGCCCGCGGCGCCTTGCCGGGACGGAAGCCTTTGAGCTCGGCGCCGCTCGCGATCTCGCGCAACAGGTGATGACGCCGCTCTGCGATCTCGTCCTGCGTGAAACAAACCGTGATGCACTTGCCGAACGGTCCGGCGTCGGCGACCTGGATCTCCATGACGGCTCCTGAAACGAAGGGAACATCGTGGGTCCGCCACGCTCCAGACAAGCGGACGCTGCGCCGGCAGCGGCGCCTGCCGCACGCGGCGCGGAGGGGCGCTTCAGGCGGTCCGCTGCTTGCGCAGACGGTAGACGGCGGCGAGGATCTCGGCGACGGGGCGGAACCACTTGGCGGTGATCGGCTGGCCGAGCTCGATCTCGCGCGCCAGCGCGCGCGCCAGCGCGACATTCTCGACCATCGGGATGCCGTGCTCGGCGGCGATCGCCTTGATGCGCTGCGCGACCGCGTCATAGCCCTTGGCGACGACGATCGGCGCCGCCATCGTCGCCTGCTCATAGCGCAGGGCGACCGCGACGTGCGTCGGGTTGGTGATCACCACCGTCGCCTTCGGCACTTCCTGCATCATGCGCCGCTGCGCGAACTGCCGCGCCATCTGCCGCAGGCGGCCCTTCACTTCCGGATTGCCTTCCATCTGCTTGAGCTCCTCCTTGAGCTCCTGCTTGGTCATCATGTGGTCGCGGATGTGCTGCCAGCGCTGGTAGAGCAGATCGAAGACGCCGATGACCAGCAGGGCGGCGCTGAGCGCCATCGCCAGCGTCCACATCGCCCAGCTGTCGTCGGCGACGCGCTGCGCGAGCTCGGGCGTGATCAGGGCCTCGTGCGGGAGGCGGGCGCCGATCAGCGCCCAGGCGATGGCGATCAGCACCGCGAGCTTGATCAGATTGAGCGCGAAGCGGACCAGGCCGCGCAGCCCGAAGAGGCGCTTGAGGCCGGTGATCGGGTTGATCTTCTCGAACTTCGGCAGCAGCGGCTTGAGCGTTGGAAAGAAGCCGACCTGCAGCAGGCCGATCGCCGCGGCCACCGCCATCATCGCGGCGGCGAAGATCGCGGTGACCAGCAGCAGCGAGCCGTGGCCGTGCAGCGCCAGCGGGACCACCGTCTCGCAGGTCAGCTCGCTGCGCAGCCCCGGCCCCAGGGCCCAGCGCAGGGCCGCGACGCAGCTCTGCCACAGCCAGGGTCCGAGCGCGAGCAACAGCGCGAAGCCGGCCAGCAGTTCGACCGCCGTGCTCAGCTCGTGCGAGTAGGCGACCTGGCCCTCCTCGCGTGCCTGCTCCAGGCGACGCGGCGTCGGCAGTTCAGTCCGTTCGGTGCCGGTATCGCTCTCGGGCATCGGAGCCGTGTCGCGTTCTGCGACGCCGCCGTCGCGGCAGGCGTGTCCTGCACATCCCGTGCCGAGCCGGTCCCGAGCGGTCGGGTTGTGCGCCGTCCGCCATCGGCAAGCTCCTGCAAGGAGTTTGCATGCCGCGCCGCATCCTGGTCACCAGCGCCCTGCCTTACGTCAACGGCCACATCCATCTCGGGCACCTGGTCGAGTACCTGCAGACCGACATCTTCGTCCGCTTCCTGCGGATGTGCGGCCACGAAGTCGCCTACATCTGCGCCGACGACGTCCATGGCACGGCGACGATGATGGCGGCCCGCCAGCGCGGCGTGCCGGAGGCGGTGATCGTCGCCGAGATGGGCGAAGCCCACCGGCGCGACTTCGCCGACTTCGACATCCGCTTCGACTACTACGGATCGACCGACAGCGACAGCAACCGCGAGAGCGTGTACGCGATCTGGGAAGCCCTGCGCGCCGGCGGCCACGTGACGACCCGCGAAGTCACCCAGCTCTACGATCCGGTGGCCGGGGTCTTCCTCGCCGATCGCTTCGTCAAGGGCGCCTGTCCGCGCTGCGGGGCCCCCGAGCAGTACGGCGACAGCTGCGACAAGTGCGCCGCGACCTTCGCGCCGACCGAGCTCAAGGACCCCGTGAGCACCCTCTCCGGGGCCCGGCCCGAGCTGCGCTCGGCCCCGCACTGGTTCGTCGTCCTCGAACGCTTCCGGCCCTTCCTCGAGCGCTGGGTCAACGACGGCGGGCACCTGCATCCCGACATGGCGCGCTGGGTGACCAACACCTTCCTGCGTCCTGGCGAGCCGCTGCGCGACTGGGACGTGTCGCGCCCCGCGCCCTACTTCGGCTTCCCGATCCCCGATGCCCCGGGCCACTACTTCTATGTGTGGCTCGACGCGCCGGTCGGCTATGTCGCTGCGACCCGCGACTGGTGCGCGGCGAGCGGGCAGGACTGGCGGCGCTGGTGGCAGGACCCGGCGACCGAGATCCACCATGTGATCGGCAAGGACATCGCCTACTTCCACACCCTGTTCTGGCCGGCGATGCTGTCGGCGGTGGGCTGGAACCTGCCGAGCAAGGTGCACATCCACGGCTTTTTGACGGTCAACGGCGAGAAGATGTCGAAGTCCAAGGGCACCTTCGTCCGCGCCCGCACCTACCTCGAGCACCTCGATCCACAGTGGCTGCGCTACTACTATGCGGCGAAGCTCGACGGCACGGCGAGCGATCTCGACCTGCAGCTCGACGAGTTCGTCGCCAAGGTCAACGCCGACCTCGTCGGCAAGGTCGTCAACCTCGCCAGCCGCACCGCGCGCTTCGTCCCGCGCCTCGCCGCCAGCTACCCCGAGGACGGCGGCCTGTTCGCGCGCGCTGCCGCCGAGGGCGCGGCGATCGCCGCGGCCTACGAGCGCCTGGACACTGCCAGCGCCTGCCGCCTGATCATGGCCGCGGCCGATCGCGCCAACGAGTTCGTCGAGCGCGCCGCGCCCTGGAACCTGCACAAGGATCCCGCCCGCCACGGCGAGCTCGCCGCGGTCTGCACGGTGGCGCTCAACCTCTTCCGCCAGCTCTGCGTGTACCTGGCGCCGGTGCTGCCGCGGCTGGCTGCCGGCTGCGGCGAACTGCTGTCAGCGCCGATCGCGCGCTGGGAGGACGCCGCGCAGCCGCTCGTCGACCGCCCGATCGCGCCCTACCGCGCGCTGCTCACCCGCGTCGAGGCCGCCCGCGTCGCGGCGATGATCGAGGCGTCGAAGGCGCCGGAGACGGTGGCGCGCCCCGCGGCCGCCCCTCCCGCCGCCCCCTCCGCGCCCGCCGAGGCTCCAGCCACGGCGGCGGCCAGCGCGCCCGTCGAAGCGCTGGCGCCGACCATCAGCTTCGAGGAGTTCGCCAAGGTCGACCTGCGCGTCGCCGAGGTGCTGGCCGCCGAGGAAGTGCCGAAGGCCAAGAAAATCCTCAAGCTGCGCCTCGGCCTCGGCCCGCTCGGCGAGCGGACGGTGTTCGCTGGGATCAAGGCCGCCTTCCCCGACCCCCGCGCGCTGCTCGGCCGCCGCATCGTCATCGTCGCCAACCTCGCACCGCGCGCGATGAGCTTCGGCGTCAGCGAGGGCATGGTGCTCGCCGCTGGCGAGGGCCCCGCCTGCTACCTGCTCAGCCCCGACCCCGGCGCCCAGCCCGGCCAGCGCCTGCACTGAGGTCTCGATGAAGGGGGAGCCCATTGCTCATTCGAAATATACTCGATGTGCCGAAGTGTGATGTCATTCTCTTGCAGGGGCCCATTGGACCGTTCTTTCGAGGCTTGGCCCGTGAATTGTCGCGGCGAGGATATCGCGTCGTACAAGTATGTTGCAATGGCGGTGATGAATGGTTTGCAGCGCACGAACTGCCGTGGTTGCGATT
Organism: Planctomycetota bacterium; assembly: GCA_025055595.1. Lineage (GTDB taxonomy): Bacteria > Planctomycetota > UBA11346 > UBA11346 > UBA11346 > UBA11346. Next base: position 42,737 of record JANWWU010000004.1, read on the forward strand.
CCAAGGACGCCGAGACGACTGCGCTGGATGGCTCAACGAACTTTTAAAGATCACAGAAGCAACCCGCGTTGTCTTATTCGGCGACGAACGGCCCTTGCATGTCGTGGCGCGGAAAGTGTGCGATGCACGCCGAATCGCAGTGTGGGTTGTTGAAGAAGGATATCTGCGACCACATTACTTGACCTTTGAACAGGGGGGGGTCAATGCCAACTCTCGACTGCCACGGGATCCCGCAGAGATTGGGCGTTGGCAACCACGAGAACTGCCTCCACCTCGCGCGTATCAGTGGGTCATGTTGCGGCGCATCATGAATTGCATAATCTACTACACGGCGCTGGCATGGCATCGACGACGGTACCCACACTATCGTCATCATCGCCGGACGCGCCTTGTGCCAGAAGCGCTGATCTGGGTGCGGGCATGTGTACGACGCTACTGGTATGCGATCAGCGAGCGCAGAGTGCTGCCGCTCGTGCGGCAGCACCAAGGTCCTAGGTTCCTGCTCCCTTTGCAAGTGCACAATGATATCCAAATGACGGTACACAGCGACTTCGCTTCAGTGGCCGCAGTCATTGTACATGTGGTGCGGTCCTTCGTACAGCATGCCGCAGCGAACGCGCTGCTGATCATCAAGCATCATCCGATGGACCGTGGTTATACTGATTACCGTCAATTGGTGCAAAGGCTTCGCAAACAATATGCACTGCAGATGCGGCTTGTCTATTGTCATGACCAACCATTACCCACGCTGTTATCCTTGGTTGATGGGGTCGTGACGGTGAACAGCACAGTCGGTATTTCTGCCTTGCTGCATGGCGTGCCAGTCATTTGTCTCGGACGCGCACATTATGACATTCCAGGGCTCACTCATCAAGAGGGCCTTGCCTCATTCTGGACACGTCCGGAGAAGCCCAACCAACAGCTTTTCAAACGCTATCATAGTTTGCTGCGCGAGCAGTCGCAGCTCAATGCGAGTTCGGCAAGCGAGCACTCGTCGTGGGATTTGCTCGATCGTCTTCCTGCGTGGCGAGCGGTTACCATGTGAACCGCAGGCCGAAAGCCGCGAAGTTGCTCCCCGTCGCCTGTGGACTGATAAGTCCCCAAACTCCGGATCGATGGTGGATCCGGACGAATACGCAGGTGTTTTGAGAGAGAAAATAGGGTGCCACACTCGTTTCGATGGCAATGAAGTTCTGCCACTGCCGAGTATCTTCGCCGCGGCGGCCATGAGGTCCCCGTTCAAAGGCTGGTGGTTCCCATGCATATGAAACGCCATCTCCGACAGCGATGTCGATACCTAAAATGTCACGAGGAGACCAGCGCTGGCTTCGCAGGATCAAAGCGACGGTTGTCTCCCAGTGATTCTGGGCAGCGTAATGCCGAATCATCTGGGTCTCGGCTTCCAGCTTGGTTATGGCAGCATATTTGAACGGAATCAGGTGATGCAGTTCCGAAACCACTGTCACGCCCATGCCAATGCCCACAAAGCGGGCATCATACACCTCCAGCGAGCCATTCGCCAAGCGCAGTGGCAAATCAGGCAAGTTGGTTTCCAGCCAATTGCCTTGCAAAGCAGACAACGACAGCTCAATTCCTGGCAAGGGAATGCAGAGCGACAGGGCTGCTAAATTGAACAGAAGCGACCGCATCATGGCGAGGCACGCGTGTTCAGTGAAACAGGCGCCAGGCCCTGAGCACACCCCAGAGTTTCTTGCATTGTCGAACAAGCCATGGGCGACCAATTCGGACTTGAGAGCGTTGGCGCACAGAGGACAAATACTGGATGACAGCTTCCGGTCCTACAAAGAGTCCACAATCGGGCAGACGATAACGTGCATACAGCACCAAGGTCCCATATACCAGGGCTTGCAGGCTGAGGCGGCGGTTGCGGCGTGGGTGCGGGTGCCGGTCGATGGTCAGCCCCCACCCTGCATAAAAGGGCTGTCCATAACACACCACAGACTTTTGCCGCAGCAATGCTTCGAATCCAGCTAATGATGTCATTGTATGCACGGCATCCACATGATGCATCAGCACATCGATGTTGATGTCTTCTATGACCGCATCGCAGGTAACGGATACGACATCAGCGGGAACTTGTCCGCGACGATTTCCGGCCACAACATCGGGGTGAGGTTTGTAGATGACAAAAGCCTCTGGCGCTTGTTGGCGTACCGCTAGGAGGAGGTCGGCATTCGTTTTTATATCGATTGTGCCATAGATGATCGACTGGTCGTCCTCGACTTGCCCAGGAACGAGAATCGCTGGACGGCGAGTGATGAGCGAAGGCGCAAAGTGGTTGTGGCCTGCATTGTATTTGGTAATCCCCCAGGTGACCAGCAAATCAATGATGCGCTGCCCTCTCGCGAGTTCTTCCTCGCTGAACTCATGGTTTAAGAGGATGTCTTCCAGAGCGCTGGCGTGATGCGGATGGAAGTACATCCCTTGACGATCGAGAACGAGAGAACAAGGGGCGACCATATCGCTGCCAAGCCCAACAGAACGGATGAAGCCGTCTTCTAAACGCGCCACAGGCATCTTTGTTTGTTGGGGATCGAGCTCTTGCCTGAACCCCCAGAAAAGCAGTTGGTCTCCGGGCGATGGTTTCACATGACGAAGAGAGGGAACAAAGCGTAAACGATCTGCCCCCATCATATAGGCACGCACGATGGGGCGCCGCCACCAGCGCATACCAACACACCACCACGAGCCGCGGTTGCTTTGTGCGATGCGGGCATGATCTTCGAGTACGGTGAGAAGGTCGTCTAAACTACATGGTTCGCCCGTGACCGGATTGATATACCTGCAGTAATATTGCATGGCAGCAACAAACAGCCTTTCGCGAGAACGCAACGCTCGACGACGCGAGCAAGTTTGGCGATCATCGGTCAGCCCCCAACCAGCATAAAATGGCAGTCCGAAACAGGTCACGGGCTTACCAGCCAATAATGCTTCAAAGCCAAGTTGACTGGTCACAACATATACATGATCTATCTCCTCCAGGAGAAAGTAGGGATTACATGGCTCCGCATAGACAGTAACCCGTTGCGGCAATCTCTGACGCAGTTGCAAGTACCCGCGTCGTTTGCCAGCAATCACATCCGGATGAGTGCGGATGATGACCTCAGCGTCAGGATGTTCGCGCAGTGCGCAATCCAGCATGGTTTGAAATGTTTCTGCGGAAGCGTAGCCAAGCGCAATCGATTGATCGCCTACAGTTTGGTCGACGACGAGCACGCGAGGCCGAGATGTATGTGGCAGCGCCGGGCGACGCCAGGTGTCGTTATACTTGCAAATGCCGGCACGGCAGATGCGAGCCATCAAAGCGCGAGCCTTGGTTTCGTCAACGGCGATGTCGTTCTGCAGCAGCAGCTGTTCAAGTCCGCTGAGACGAGTGGCATCATAGTAGATTCCCACTTCATCGACGGCGAATCCAAATGGTTCAGCACCTAGCACCCCTAAACCGACCGAACGAATAAAGCCGTCTTCAATACGCCAACAGGGGCGCTGCAGACGCTGCGCCAGCGCTGCGGCACGTGCACCAGAGGCCTTCAATCCCCAACCGACCATGACATCGGCTAGCTGGGGATCGTCGACCCAGTGACCGCCAAGAGCGGTTGGCAAATGGCGGTAGCGGCGCAAGCCTCGCGAGGCAGGCCAGAGACGTAAGGGGCGCGCAGTGGTCATTGAATCTGCAACGCGCTGAGGGGCAATGAAGCTTCTTGGTTGCATCGCTCCTCTTAATCTTAGAAGAGGGTACACAAGCGCCATGTAACTGTTCGTGGCATCAGGCACTGTCCGATGACTGAGTCCCATCAAGAACCGATTGCCGCCGTCCGATCGCAATGGGCCGTCTTGCGTTCAGTATGGTGGGCACTGGTATTTCGAGAATTGAAGACCAGATTCGGCACAAGCCGTCTGGGTGCGTTGTGGTTGATCGCCGAGCCGCTCGTCCACATTGTCGTTTTGATGGCCGTTTTTCAGGCATTAGGCCGTCACGCAGTGTTTGGTGTGCCATTCGCCCTTTTTCTTGCAGTCGGCCTGGTGCCTTTTTTTATGTTTTCGAATATTCTAAAACGCGGTTTGGCGGCTGTCGAGGCGAACAAGGGGCTGCTCGTTTACCGGCAGCTGCGACCGATCGATTTTATCAGTGTGCGATGCGGCATAGAGGTCGTGTTGTCGATGGTCGTGATCATGCTGTTGGGTGTCATGCTGAGTTATCGGGATTGGCCGGTGATACCGCACGATCCGTTGTTAGCGCTATGTGCGTTTGTGCTGCTCGCCGTCTTTTCGAGCGGACTAGCGCTGTTCGCTTCCGTCATCAATGCATTCTCCCACGATGCGGGGCAGGTGATGGCTTTCATCCCCCGACCCTTGTATTTTATATCGGGTGTTTTCTTTCCCCTCGCAGTTGTGCCACTGCCCTGGCGCGAACTCTTGCTGATGAACCCCTTGGCACAATATTTGGAACTTCTACGCAAGGCATGGTTCGCCAGTTATCCCGAAGCAGGTGCATCGTGGAGTTATGTCGGTTTGTGCGCATTGATCAGCGTCGCTTTCGGGCTGCTGGTCTATGTGCGGTATGAGCATCGTTACCGTATTGTCGTATGATGCAGATCCTCAACCTTGGCAAGTATTATCCTACTCGGTATGGTCGTAGATGGGTATTTCGTGGTTGTACATTGACAATTCCGCGCGGCTGTAATGTCGGCGTCATAGGCCGGAATGGAGCTGGGAAGTCGACATTTATTCGCTTGTTGGGGGGCATTGAAACGCCATCAGAAGGCGAAGTGAGGATCGAAGGATCGGTATCATGGCCGATGGGCCTGCATAGCGGTTGGCAGGGTAGCATGACGGGCAGGGAGAATGCAAAGTTTATCGCGCGCATTTATGGCCTCGACGCCGAGGAGACTCGTCGCGTGTGCGCATTCGCTGCTGAGTTCAGCGAACTGGGCGAGTATTTTGATATGCCAGTCTCTACTTATTCTGCTGGCATGCGATCGCGACTGGCCTTCGCTGTCAGCATGGCATTCGAGTTTGACTGGTACTTATTTGACGAGATCGCTGCTGTTGGTGATGCGGCATTCTATAAGAAGAGCGCGGCGGCGCTGCAAGCACGCCGATCACGGAGCAACTGGATCATGGTCGGTCATGATTTGCGGGCCATGCAAGATGAGGCAGATGCCATTCTGTGGTTCGATCGGGGACGTGTACTCTGGTTTGATGATCCAGTGCAGGGCGTCGATGCATATCGGAATAGCTTCGCATGACTGAGAAAACTGATTCCCCACAGGCCTTGCCAGCAGGAGCCCAAGGCGTTGTCAATTTGCGTCGTCCGGGGACCAGCACCATCGTCAAACAGCGGCGATATCCGAAGGCTGAGTTCCTGATCATGGTCGTCTGTCCTGTGGTGTTGGGCGTTCTTTACTGGGGTATCATCGCTTCTCCACGATACACCGCCAGTGCAGAGTTCACGATTCGTGCCGACTCAACGGTGCCTGGTGCCATGGAGCTTTCCAGGCTCGGCCTGGTGCCTGTTGGTGTCGATTACGACAACAAGGCGCTGCTGGCATTCATTCCTTCGCGGGCTTGCATGACGAAGACAGATTTGGAGACTGACATTTTGCAACACTGGGCTGATAGGCGCTGGGACCACATCAGCCGTTTGGGGGCGCACGAGCCGGTGGAGGAGCAGGTTTGGTACTGGCAGCGACGCGTCCATGTCGAATGGCGAGAGGATACCGGGCAGATCCGCCTGCGTGTGCAGGCTTTTACCCCCGAAAAAGCACTTGCAGCCTGTGCCGCGATTTTACGGGCGTGCGAAGAACTGACGAATGACTTGAGTCGCGAGATGCTTGCGAAGCGCAAGGCATTCCTCGATCAAGAGTTAGAGCATGCCCATGCGCTATTAACGCACAGCAGGGCCAAGGTAGCAGCCTTTCAAAAACGATATGATGCGATCGATCCCGTCGGCCAAGTCACCACCATAGCCGATACGATAGCAAAAATCGAATCGTCACTGGCTTTAGAGCGAGCCGCCCTGGTCGAGCTGCTCGCCACCAAGGGCGACGACTCGCCCGAAGTCTTGCGACAAAAGGCGCGGATCGCTGCTCTTGAACAGGAAATCCAGCGCGAGCGGAACCGGGTCACCGGCGCCAGTGGCACGAGCGATATCGCAGACATCGTCAGTCAATGGCAGCAACTGCAAATTGAACTTGAACACGCCACAAAGACTTATGCGACCGTACTGGCCAGCCAGCAACAGGCGCGAGCGGAGCTAGCACGTCAGATCAAGCATCTGCAGGTGGTTGTGCCGCCAGCGCTGCCGGAAGAAGCATCGCATCCACCACTCTTGTATAATACGCTTCTTTTGGCTATCATATGTCTCGCGCTCTGGTTTGTGTGGGCCACAGTGCGTGCCATCGTTCGAGAACACCGGGATTGAAGCGCGACCTCCCTCTGTTACAATGCGTTCTGAGACTTGCGAGCAAAAAACACTTCCGCAGTTTCGCCGGTGATCGGATCGAAGGCCGACACTGTGAAAGGCTCGAAGTGCTTTTGCAATCGCGCTAAGAAATCGTCACGGCCATAGCGGCGAAAACTGCCTACACCATAGCGTTCTAAATTATCTTTGCCGTAATCGCGAGCGGGGTCATCGAGCTCAACTGTAGCTTCGTGATCGCGATAGGGTACTGTGAATACAGCCAAGCCTCCCGGAACTAGCACGCGATGGATTTCTCTAAGGGCGCTCATGTCATCTTTCACATGGTTCAGGACATGCGCCGCAAAGAAGCATTCATAGCTGTGATTCGCTACGCCATCCATATGTTGAATATCCATCTGCATATCACAGTAGCTGATAGGCCGCACATCAAAGTTGGTGACATGGCGCGCGCAGGATAAAAAAACAGTTTTCTCGAGAGGATTTGCATGACAGGCGAGCACGCTCCGCCCAGCGAAGGGATTGCCCACCTGGGCAAATGCATGAAGCAGGTGACGATGACGAACGCGTGAGCCACAGCTGACGCAACGATCCGAAGTCATCACATTTCTGGACAACATCGCCCCACAGAGCGAACAAACGAGCTCATGGGCCAGCAAAGGTGCGAAAGGCCGTTCTGGAGGCAAAGCTGACCAGTCCGAGCGCTGGGGCCAAGCATGCGGCGTGAGCGTGCTGTATCCTGCCACTATCGCTTTGCCTTGTAGTTGCCGGCATATATCATGCAGGGCAGATTCATACTCTGGGTCGTAATGGCGGTGCATCCCATCAGGGTCACGGCGCAACAACGACCATGAATGCAACAGCATGTTAAATGTTGATCTAGGCTTCTCCTGCACTTCGGACAGCGTCTTGGGCAACAGCGTCAGAGCCTTAGGCAGGGGATCAGCATTCAAGTCCAGGGGCAATTCGCCAACACCGTTCGGCCACCGCCAGGTATTCCCTCCACACGAAACACCTCGTGCATTGCTAGCACACCATATGCCAGCAGCAGGCAACGCTTCGATAGTATGTCGAGAAAAGCGCAATCCTCCAGCTCTGAAAACAGTCGGTTTCTGACCGCGACACATGTGAAACAGCAAGGCGCCATGCTGAAG
>JANWWU010000078.1 GCA_025055595.1 Planctomycetota bacterium
TGCGGTGGCGATCGGGCCGATGATGCAGGGCCTCGACATGCCGGTGAACGACCTGTCGCGCGGCTGCCTGGTCGACGACATCGTCTACACGATCGCGATCACCGCGATCCAGGCCGAGCAGGCGGCGCAGCGCAAGCGGCGCGCCGCGGCTTCCGCATAGCCGTGCGCGCATCGGCGACCGATGCCGGCGCACCATCGGTCGTAGTACAGCGGTTTCGCACATGGATCGCATCGGCTGGCGCGGTACAATGCCCGCGCTGTGCGGGGGGAGCATGCAGGCACTGACGGCGGAGATGGATGATGCGACGCTGCGCTCCTGGCTGCGCGAGGAGGACCCGGCGCGGGTCGCGCGCCTGTTCGCGACCGCCGATGCCGTGCGCGCGGCCGCCGTCGGCGATGCCGTGCACCTGCGCGGGCTCATCGAGCTCAGCAACGCCTGCGTGCGCGCCTGCGCCTACTGCGGCCTCAGCGTGCACCACCGTGACCTGCCGCGCTACCGCATGACGGCGGAAGAAGTGCTCGACTGCGCGCGCCGCGCCGCGGCGCTCGGCTACGGCACGGTCGTCCTGCAGGCGGGGGAGGATCCGGCGCTCAGCGGGCCGCTGATCGCCGACCTGATCCGCGCGATCAAGCGCGAGACCGGGCTCGCGATCACGCTGTCGCTCGGCGAGCGCAGCCCCGCCGACTGGCGGCTGTGGCGCGAGGCCGGCGCCGACCGCTACCTGCTGCGCTTCGAGACCTCGAATCCCCGGCTCTATGCGCGGATCCATCCCCCCGCTCGCCACGATCGCCCCTGGGACGGGCAGGGCGAGGTGCCGCGCGTGCGGATGCTGCGCGAGCTGCAGGACCTCGGCTACGAGGCCGGCACCGGCATCATGGTCGGCATCCCCGGCCAGACCTGGGACGATCTCATCAGCGACCTGCGGACCTTCCAGCGCCTCGACATCGAGATGATCGGCGTCGGGCCCTACATCCCGCATCCCGAGACCCCGCTGGCCCACGACTTCGACGGCGCCGCCGAGCACGGGCAGCAGGTGCCGAACGACCTGCCGACGACGCTCAAGGTCGTCGCGCTCTCCCGCCTGCTGGTGCCGGATGCCAACATCCCGGCGACGACGGCAGTCGCCACCCTGGACAAGGCCCAGGGGCGCGAGGATGCCTTGCGCGCCGGGGCCAATGTCGTGATGCCGAACCTGACGCCGCCGCAGTACCGCGTGCTCTACGAGATCTACCCCGAGAAGGCCTGCATCCATGAGACCGCCGAGCAGTGCCACGCCTGCCTGACGGCACGCATCCACAGCATCGGCCGCCGCGTCGGCACCGGCCCGGGCTCGGCGCCCAAGCGTCGTCGCCACCTCTTGCAGGAGTCCGCATGAGCAAGCTGCCCGCCCTCGAACCCTCGCCGAATGCCGTCGACTTCATCGACGATGCCGCGATCGAGGAGATGCTCGCGCGTGCGCGCGGCGCCGACGCCGCCTGGGTGCGCGACATCATCGCCAAGGCGCTCTCCAAGCAGCCGCTGGCGCCGGCCGAGACCGCAGTCCTGCTGGCCTGCGAAGACCCTGCGCTGCACGAGGAGATGTTCGCCGCCGCCCGCCGCCTCAAGGAGACGGTCTACGGCAACCGCATCGTCTTGTTCGCCCCGCTCTACATCGGCAACCGCTGCGTCAACGACTGCGCCTACTGCGGCTTCCGCGCCAGCAACCGCGAAGCGATCCGCCGCGAGCTCGAGCAGGACGACATCCGCAAGCAGGTCGCGGCCCTCGAGCGGATGGGGCACAAGCGGCTGATCCTCGTCTTCGGCGAGCATCCCGACTACGATGCGCAGTTCATCGCCGACTGCGTGCGCACGGTGTACGAAGCCGGCGACATCCGCCGCGTCAACATCAACGCGCCGCCGCTCGATGTCGAGGGCTATCGCATCGTCAAGCAGGCGAAGATCGGCACCTACCAGATCTTCCAGGAGACCTACCACCACGAGACCTACGCCCGGGTCCACGATCCGCGCACACGCAAGGGCCACTACCTGTGGCGCCTCGATGGCCTGTCGCGCGCCTTCGAGGCCGGCATCGACGATCTCGGCATCGGCGCGCTGTTCGGGCTCTACGACTGGAAGTTCGAGGTGATGGGCCTGGTCACCCATGCCCAGTACCTGATGCAGCGCCACGGGGTCGGACCGCACACGATCAGCTTCCCGCGCCTCAGGCCGGCGCTCGGCGTCAACTTCGGCAGCCGCTGGCTGGTGTCCGACGCCGACTTCCTGCGCCTGGTCGCGATCCTGCGCCTCTCCGTGCCCTACACCGGCTTGATCTGCACCGCGCGCGAGCCGGCGCACATCCGCGACACGATCCTCGGCTTCGGCGTCAGCCAGATCGACGCCGGCACCAACATCGATCTCGGCGGCTACGCCGAGAGCGGCGACGCCCAGGTCGTCGAGCAGCGCCGCACCCACCTCGAGCGCGCGCAGTTCGAACTCGGCGACCTGCGCTCGCTCGACGAGGTCGTCGGCAAGCTGGTCGACAGCGGCTACATCCCCTCGTTCTGCACCGCCTGCTACCGCGTCGGGCGCACCGGCGAAGTGTTCATGGAGTACGCGATCCCCGGCTTCATCCAGAAGCTGTGCACCCCGAACGCGCTGACGACCTTCCAGGAATACCTCTGCGATCACGCCAGCCCCGAGGTCCGCGCCAAGGGCGAGGCGATGATCGCGGCGGAGCTCGAGAAGATCGGCGACGAGAAGGTCCGCCGCATGGTCGAAGAGCGGCTGCGCCTGATCCGCGAGCAGGGGAAGCGCGACCTCTATGTCTGAGCCCGCGGCCACGCTGCGCAGCGAGCGCGACCTGCTCGGCGAGCTCGCGGTGCCCGCCGATGACCTCACCGGCATCCATGCCCGGCGGGCGGCGGTCTTCGATCTTGCCGGCCGACCGGTGCATCCAGCGCTGATTCGCGGCATCGCCGTCGTCAAGCGCGCGGCGGCGCGCGCCGCGCGCCATGCCGGCACCCTCGACGAGCGGCGCTGCCAGGCGATCGACGAGGCGGCGAGCGAGGTCGCAAGCGGGCGCTGGGACCATCTGGTGACCTGCGATGCCTGGCAGGGCGGGGCCGGCACCGCCCTGCACATGGCGATCAACGAGCTGATCGCCAATCGCGCCTGTCAGCTGCTCGGCGGCCGGCCCGGCGATCGCCAGCTCTGCGACCCCCACGAGCATGTCAACCGCCATCAGTCGACCAACGATGTCGTGCCGACGGCGCTGCGCATCGCGGCCATCCACGGCGTGCGGCGCCTCGAGGAGGCGGTGACGCGCCTGCAAGAGGCCTGCCAAGATCGCGAGCGCGCTTTCGCCGACATCGTGTGCCTCGGCCGCACCGAGATGATGGACGCGGTGCTGATCACGATGGGGCGGCGCATCGGCGCCTGGGCCGACGCCTTCGGACGCGATCGCTGGCGGCTGTCGAAGTGCGAGGAGCGCCTGCGCGTCGTCAACCTCGGCGGCACCGCCGTCGGCACCGGCATCGGCGCCCCGCGCGCCTACATCTTTCGCGCCGTCGAGGAGCTGCGCGCGCTGACCGGTTTGCCGCTGGCGCGCGCCGAGAACCTGATGGACGGCACGGCGAACGCCGACGCCCTGGCCGAGGTCGCCGGCATCATCGGCGCGCTCGCCGCCAACTTGATCAAGGTCGCCGACGACCTGCGCCTGCTCGCCAGCGGCCCGGACGGCGGCATCGGCGAGCTCGTGCTGCCGGCCTGGCTCGAGGGCAGCTCGCTGATGCCCGGCAAGATCAACCCCGTCATTCCCGAGGCCGTCGTCCAGGCCGGGCTGGCCTGGCTCGCCGACCAGCAGACGATCGTCCACGCCTGCGCGCGCGGCTCGCTCGAGCTCAATCCCTACCTGCCGCTGATCGCCGACCGGCTGCTCCACGGCTGCGATGCTCTGGCCCGCGCCTGTCGCGCCCTCGCCGAGCGCTGCCTCGCCGGCCTGGCGGTCGACCGCGCGGCCTGCGCGCGCCACGCGGCGGCGATCACCGCCGAGGCGACGGCGCTGGCGGCGCGGCTCGGCCATCAGCAGGCCGGGGAGCTGGCGCAGGCAGCGCGCGCCAGCGGGCAGCGCGTGCGCGAGCTCGCGATCGCGCGCGGGCTGATCGACGCCGAGGCCTTCGCCGCGCTGACCGCGCCCGCCGCCGTCCTGCGCCTGGGGCAGGAGCACGCGCCGTGAACCGCGCGCCGCGCGGCGCCCGCCTGCACATCGCGGTCTTCGGACGGCGCAACGCCGGCAAGAGCTCGCTGCTCAACGCGCTGACCGGTCAGCAGGTGGCGATCGTCAGCCCGGTGCCCGGAACGACGACCGACCCGGTCGAGAAGGCGATGGAGCTGCTGCCGATCGGACCGGTGCTGCTGATCGACACCGCCGGCATCGACGACGAGGGCGAGCTCGGCGCCCTGCGCGTGGCAGCGACGCGGGCGGTGATCGATCGCACCGATATCGCGATCGTCGCCGCCCGCGCCGACGGCTGGGGAGAGGCCGAAGACGCGCTGGTCGCCGAGTTCGCAGCGCGCCGTGTGCCGGCGATCGCCGCCCTCACCCATGCCGACTGCTGCCCGGTGCGCCGCCGTCCGCAGGGCATCCCCTGCGTCGTGTGCAGCGCGCCGACGCGACAGGGCTACGACGAGCTGCGCGCGGCGCTGATCGCCAGCGTCCCCGAAGGCTGGCTCGACCCGCCGGCGATCGTCAGCGATCTGCTGCCGCCGGGCGGGTTGTGCGTCCTCGTCGTGCCGATCGACAAGGAGGCGCCGAAAGGTCGCCTGATCCTGCCCCAGGTCCAGGCGATCCGCGACCTGCTCGACGGCGACCAGATCGCGGTGGTCGTCAAGGAGCGCGAGCTCGCCGGCGCCCTCGCCCGGCTCGGCCGCGCGCCCGACCTCGTCGTCACCGACTCGCAGGCCTTCCTGAAGGTCTGCGCCGATGTGCCGCCCGGCGTGCCGGTGACCTCGTTCAGCATCCTCTTCGCGCGCTACAAGGGCGATCTCGACATCCTGGTCGCCGGCGCGGCGGCGATCGACGGCCTGCGTGACGGCGATCGCGTACTGATCGCAGAGAGCTGCACGCACCATGCGATCAGCGACGACATCGGGCGCGTCAAGATTCCGCGCTGGCTGACCCAGTACAGCGGACGCGCGCTCGTCTTCCAGCACCACAGCGGCCACGGCTTCCCGCCCGACCTCGCAAGCTATCGCCTGGTCATCCACTGCGGGGCCTGCACGACCAACCGCCGCGAGGTGCTCTCGCGGATCTGGCGCTGCCGCGAAGCCGGCGTGCCGATCACCAACTACGGCGTGGCGATCGCCAAGACGCAGGGCCTGCTCGAGCGCGTCCTCGCCCCCTTCCCCTCGGCGCTCGAGACCCTGCGGCGCGCCGCCGACGCGGCACGCACGGCGCCCGACCAACCCCCTGGAGCGGCGCGCACACCGCGCTAGCATCCTCTAACCGCAAGGAGCACCCCATGTCCGAGCACACGATGATCTCCGTCGACGGCAATGAAGCCTGCGCGATGGTCGCGCACAAGCTCTGTGAAGTCGCTGCGATCTATCCGATCACGCCGTCCTCGAACATGGGCGAGTGGGCCGACGAATGGTCGGTGCGCGGCCGCAAGAACCTGTGGGGCCAGGTGCCGGATGTCATCGAGATGCAGAGCGAAGCCGGCGCGATCGGCGCGGTGCACGGCGCGCTGCAGGCCGGAGCCCTGGCAACGACCTTCACCGCCTCGCAGGGCCTGCTGCTGATGATCCCGAACATGTACAAGATCGCCGGCGAGCTGACGAGCTTCGCGATGCATGTCTCGGCGCGCTGCGTCGCGACCCATGCGCTGTCGATCTTCGGCGACCACTCCGATGTCATGACCTGCCGCATGACCGGCTTCGCGATGCTGTCGTCGACCTGCGTGCAGGAAGCCCATGACCTGGCGGCGATCGCCCATGCCGCGACGCTCAAGGCGCGCGTGCCCTTCCTGCACTTCTTCGACGGCTTCCGCACCAGCCATGAGGTGAACAAGATCGCGCCGCTGAGCGACGAGCAGCTCAAGCAGCTGATCACCGACGAGATGGTCGCCGCTCACCGCGCGCGCGCGCTGACTCCCGACCGGCCGGTAATCCGCGGCACCGCGCAGAACCCCGACACCTTCTTCCAGGCGCGCGAAGCCTGCAACCGCTGGTACGACGCCGTGCCCGGCATCGTCGAGGAGACGATGCGCGAGTTCGCACGGATCACCGGCCGCGCCTACCAGATCGTCGCCTATACCGGCGCCGCCGACGCCGAGCGCGTCATCGTCATCATGGGCAGCGGCGCCGAGACCGCGAGCGAGACCGCGCGCTACCTGGTCGGCCGCGGCGAGAAGGTCGGCGTCGTCACCGTCCGTCTCTATCGGCCCTTCCCCGGCCAGCAGCTGCTCGCCGCGCTGCCGGCCAGCGTGCGCCGCATCGCCGTCCTCGACCGCACCAAGGAGCCCGGGGCGAGCGGCGAGCCGCTGCTGCTCGATGTCATCGCCACGCTCGCCGACAGCGGCCGCAGCATCCAGGTGATCGGCGGACGCTACGGGCTGTCGTCGAAGGAGTTCACGCCGGCGATGGTCAAGGCGGTGTTCGACGAGCTCGCCAAGCCCGAGCCGAAGCGCCGCTTCACCGTCGGCATCATCGACGATGTCACGCAGCTGTCGCTGCCGATCGGGCCGGAGCTCGATGTCGAGCCCGAGGGCACGGTGCGCGCGGTGTTCTACGGCCTCGGCGCCGACGGCACGGTCGGCGCGAACAAGAACACGATCAAGATCATCGGCCACCTGCCCGGGATGTACGCCCAGGGCTACTTCGTCTACGACTCGAAGAAGAGCGGCTCGATGACGGTCAGCCACCTGCGCTTCGGCCGCCATCCGATCAAGGCCCCCTATCTGATCGGCGCCAACAGCGCGAGCTTCGTCGCCGTCCATCAGTGGCGCTTCATCGAGCGCCTCGACGTCCTCGAGTGCGCGGCGCCGGGCGCGACGGTGCTGATCAATGCGCCCTTCCCCAAGGACGAGGTGTGGAGCCGCCTCCCGGTCGAGTTCCAGCAGACGGTCGTCGAGAAGCGCCTCAAGCTCTACGCGATCGATGCGGTCAGCGTCGCCAAAGCGACCGGCATGGGCGGGCGCATCAACACGATCATGCAGACCTGTTTCTTCGCGCTGTCGCAGGTGCTGCCGCGTGAGCAGGCGATCGCCGAGATCAAGGCCGCGATCAAGAAGACCTACGGCCGCCGCGGCGATGATGTCGTGCACAAGAACTGGGCCGCGGTCGATGCCGCCCTCGCCAACCTCCACGAGATCGCGGTCGGCAAGGCCGACTCGCCGCTCCACCTCCTGCCGATCGTGCCTGATGACGCGCCGGCCTTCACCAAGGCGGTGCAGGCGGTGATGCTCGCCGGCAAGGGCGACAAGCTGCCGGTCTCCGCGTTCCCGGTCGACGGCACCTGGCCGACCGCGACCTCGCAGTGGGAGAAGCGCGGCATCGCCGTCGACATCCCGGTGTGGGATCCGGCGATCTGCATCCAGTGCAACAAGTGCGCCTTCGTCTGCCCGCACGCCGCGATCAGGCCCAAGGCATACGATCCGGCGGCGCTCGCCTCCGCGCCCCCGACTTTCAAGAGCATGGAGGCCAAGGCTCCCGAGCTCAAGGGCAAGAAGTTCACGATCCAGGTCGCGCCCGAGGACTGCACCGGCTGCGGGCTGTGCGTCGTCGTCTGCCCGGCCAAGGACAGGTCCAACCCCAAGCACAAGGCGCTGGAGATGGCGCCGGCGCTGCCGCTCTTCCCCAGCGAGCGCGAGAACTACCGCTTCTTCCTCGCCCTGCCCGACCTCGCGCGCACGACATACCCGAAGTTCGATGTGCGCACCAGCCAGTACCTGCAGCCGCTCTTCGAGTACTCGGGGGCCTGCGCCGGCTGCGGCGAGACGCCCTACATCAAGCTGATGAGCCAGCTGTTCGGCGACCGCGTGATCATCGCCAATGCCACCGGCTGCAGCTCGATCTACGGCGGCAACCTGCCGACGACGCCCTATGCCGTCAACCCCGACGGCCGCGGACCAGCGTGGAGCAACAGCCTCTTCGAGGACAACGCCGAGTTCGGCTTCGGCCTGCGCCTCGGCGTCGACGCCCTCAGCGAGCAGGCGCGCCTGCTGCTCTACCAGTTGGCGCCGAAGGTCGGCGGTGAGCTCGCGGCGCAGATCCTCTCCAGCGCCCAGGTGACGGAGCAGGAGTTCGCGGCGCAGCGCGGTCGCGTCAACGAGCTGAAGCGCCGCCTGGCGCAGATCGACAGCGAGGAGGCGCGGCGCCTGCTCGGCCTCGCCGACTACCTCGTCGACAAGAGCATCTGGATCGTCGGCGGCGACGGCTGGGCCTACGACATCGGCTACGGCGGCCTCGACCATGTGCTGGCCAACCGCCGCCGTGTCCGCCTGCTGGTCCTCGACACCGAAGTCTACTCCAATACCGGCGGCCAGGCCTCGAAGGCGACGCCGATCGGCGCCGCCGCCAAGTTCGCGGTCGCCGGCAAGGCGGTCCACAAGAAGGACCTCGGCCTGATGGCGATGGCCTACGGCCATGTCTATGTCGCCTCGGTCGCTTTCGGCGCCAAGGACGCGCACACCGTGCAGGTCTTCCAAGAGGCCGAGAGCTACCCGGGTCCGGCGCTGATCATCGCCTACAGCCACTGCATCGCCCACGGCTACGACCTGCGCCTCGGCCTCGAGCAGCAGCGCCTGGCCGTCGACAGCGGGGTGTGGCCGCTCTACCGCTTCGACCCGCGCCGCAGCGAGAAGGGCGAGCTGCCCCTGGTCCTCGACAGCGCGGGCGGCAAGGTGCCGGTCATGGATTACCTGCGCAACGAGACCCGTTTCCGCATGGTCGAGAAGCTCGACCCCGAGCGCTTCAAGGCGCTCTCCGAGATGCAGAGCGAGCATGCGGCGCAGCGCGTCGCGCTCTATCAGAAGCTCGCCGAGCTGCGCTTCCCGCTCGACCGTCAGGCCCCGGCCGTCAAGGCGCAGGCCGTGGCTGGTGGCGAGGAGTGACCGCGAACCGTCTGCCCGCACCACAAGGAATCAGCCATGGACCTCTCGACCACCTACCTCGGCTTCCAGCTGCCCCACCCCTTCGTGCCCGGGGCCTCGCCGATCGTCAATGACATCGGCGCGGTGCGCGCCCTGGAGGACGCCGGCGCCCCGCTGATCATCATGCCTTCGCTGTTCGAAGAGCAGATCGCCTGCGAGGCGGCAGCGACCGCCCAGGCCTATGCGCAGGGCAGCGAGTCCTTCGCCGAGGCGACGTCCTACCTGCCCTCCGCCGATCTCTACCGGCTCGGGGTCGACGAGTACATCGACCACCTGCGCCGCATCAAGGCCGCGGTGCGGATCCCGGTCATCGCCAGTCTGAACGGCGTGACGCCGGGCGGCTGGGTCGAGCACGCGCGGCACCTGCAGCAGGCGGGGGCCGATGCCCTGGAGCTCAATCTCTACGAAGTCGCGATGGACGACGAGGAGAGCTCGCTCGCCATCGAGGATCGCCTGGTCGAGGTCGTGCGCGCGGTGCGCGCCGTGATCACCATTCCGCTGGCGGTCAAGATCAGCCCCTTCTTCACCAGCGTCGCGCACCTCGCCAAGCGCCTCGAGCAGGCCGGGGCCAACGGCCTCGTCGTCTTCAACCGTTTCTTCCAGCCCGACATCGACCCCGAGACCCAGGAAGTGCGCCGCGCCTATCCCAGCCATCGCGGGGAGGTCTTGCTGCGCCTGCACTGGCTGGCCGTGCTGTCGGCGCAGCGACGCCTGTCGCTGGCCGCCACCGGCGGCGTGCACAGCGAGGTCGAAGCGGTGAAGGCGCTGATGTGCGGCGCGCACTGCGTGCAGGTCGTGACGCGGGTGATCAAGGGCGGGCCCAGCGTCATCCGCGAGCTGCGCCAGCGCCTGGCCGACTGGTTGGCGGCGCACGAGTACGACAGCGTGCGGCAGATCCAGGGCAGCATGAACCTCAAGCGCTGCCCGGATCCCTCGCTCTACCAGCGCGGCAACTACATCCAGATCCTGCAGACCTGGGACCTGGCGGCGAAAGAGACCTTCTGAGGGAGAGGTTTGCCGCTGCCGAGCGAGCCGCTCGACCGCTTCCTCGCGCGCGCCGCGCGCCTGCCGCGCGCCGCGGCGCGGCGGGCGATCCACGAGCGCCGCGTCGCCGTCAACGGCGTTCCGACCCAGAAGTACCACCGAGCGCTCGCGGCCGCCGACCGTGTCGCGTGCGATGGCGTCGAGCTCGGCGACCCGCCCGATGACAGCATCCTCGTCTGTCACAAGCCGGCGGGTTATGCCTGCAGCCACGCGGCGCGCGACGCGCCGCTGATCTACGAGCTGGTGCCTGAGCGCTGGCGCCATCCCGACCTGCAGACCGTCGGGCGGCTGGACCGCGACACGACCGGGCTGCTGCTGCTGACCCACGATGGGCGCTTCCTGATCCGCGTCGCCGATCCGCAACACGGCATCGCCAAGCGCTATCGCGTGCGCTACGAGGGCGCGCTGCCCGAGGACGCCGTCGCGCGCTGCGCGCAGGGACTGGCACTGCCAGACGATCCCCGGCCCTGCCTGCCGGCGCAGCTCGAGATCGACGGGCCCGGCAGCGCTTGGCTGAGCATCCGCGAAGGTCGACACCACCAGGTCAAGCGGATGTTCGCCGCTCTCGGCTGCCGGGTCCTCGCTTTGCACCGCGAGATGATCGGCGGGCTCGAACTGCCCGCCGACCTCGCGCCGGGAGCGATGCGGCCGGCGCGGCCAGAAGAGCTGCAGCGGCTCGGCGTCGGCTGGTGGTGGCTGCCGCCCGGTCCAGATTGTGCGCCAGCGCGATGACCAAGGATCGTGTCATGCTCTTGCCACGGCAACAGCGCCGCTGGTGGCCCGTCGCCGCCGCGCTGGCGGTGATCGCCTGCGGTTCGACGCTCGCCTGGTGGCAAGCGACGCAGCGCGATGCCCTGCTGCGAGCGCAGATCGAGCGCGAGGCCTGGCTGTTCGCGCTCGGGCTCGACGCTCCCGGCATCGTCGCCCTGCGCCGCGAGCTGACCGAGGGTCCGGGACAGCACTACGAGCGCGCGCAGCGCCACCTCGCGGCGATCCGCGCCTGGGATCAGCGCTATCGCTTCGTCTATCTGCTCGTTCGAGACGCCGAGGGACGCATCGTCTTCGCCGCCGACAGCGAGCCCCCGGAGTCTCCCGATGCCTCGCCGCCCGGGCAGGTCTACCTCGAGGCTCCAGCGGCCTGCCGCGCCGTGTTCGAGGACGGACGCGCGCGCGTCGTCGGTCCCTACCGCGATCGTTGGGGCGAATGGGTCAGCGCCTTCGTCCCGATTTACGACTCGAGCACGGCCGTGCCCGGAATCTCGACGCCGATCCTCGCGCAGGAAATGGTGCAGCGGGCGCTCGCCTTCCGTGACGCCAACGGCGACGAGGCGTTGCTGCGCGCGGTCAGCGATCGCAACGGGCCCTTCTGTGTCGACGATCTGTATCTCGCGGTCTTGCGAGCCGACGGCCGCCTGCTCGCCCACCCCTTCGTCGCGGTGCCGCCGCTCGATGCCCAGTCCGATTGGCCGTCGCATCCGATTACACGGGCCATCCTTGACGCCGTCGCCGATCGCGAGCAGGGCTGGGCCGAATATCGCTACCGCAATCCGGTCACCGGCGTCGACGAGCGCATGCGCACCTTCGTCAGGCGCGCCGGCGACCTGCTGCTGTGCGCTGGCGCCTACGCTTCGAGCGGCGAGATCGTCGCGGTGTTCGCGCTCGACCTGGCGGCAGAGCACTGGCTGCGCACGCTGTGGCTCGCGGCGCTGCCGACCCTCCTCGTCAGCGCCGCCTTGCTGGGCGTCATCGGCGGCCTCGCCTGGCTGACGCGGCGGGGGGCGCGCCGCATCGTCGGCCTGCCGACCGGCCTGCTGGTCGGGATGAGTGCCCTGATCGTCAGCGGCCTGCTGGCCTGGATCATGCACGCCGCCGAGCGGCAGCTGCGCGCGCAGCAGGCGCATGCCATCGCCGAAGAGCGCGTGCTGCATGTGCTCTCGACGCTGCGTCATACGACAGGCTATGCTCTGTACAGCCTGCGCGCCCTGGTGAGCGGTTCGTTCGATGCCCAGCAGTTCGAGCGCCAGATCCTCGCCGTCGCCGACCAAGTCCCGATCAGCGCCTGGGCCTGGATCGAGGCGACCGAGCTTTCGCCCCAGGGCTGGCAGGTCCGCGCCTTGCAAGCGCGACCAGAGGGTGGAGGAACGATCGCGCTCGATCTTCAGCACCCTGCTCAGCAGGAAGCGATCGTCGACGCCCTGCGCTCGGGCATGCTGAGCAGCGCGCTGCTGCCGCGCTCCGCCGAGCGTTTCAGCGGGGAGCTCTGGTTCTGGCTGGCGACCCCGAAGGGCAGCGGTCCGCTCCAGCTCGTCGGCATCGCGGTGCGTCTCAACCTCGTGCTGCGGCACGCCTACCTCGACACCGTGACGACCAGCAGCGTCTGGCTCTCCTGGCCCGGCGGCGGATCCACCCACCTCGCCGGTCTGCCGCTGCGCGAGGCCGAGCGCTCGACAGCGCTGTCCCTGCCGGTCGCCTTGGGCAATCACACGGTCGTGCTGCAAGCCGGCGTCGAACTGCCAGCGCGCGCCGCGTCGTGGGCGGTCATCCTCGCGCTCGGCCTGCTGGCCAGCGTCGCGCTCGGCTACCTGGCGTGGCGCGGCGTCCGCGAGCACGATCGCTTGGAGCGCCTGGTCGACGAACGGACGATGACGCTGGCGCTGCGCGAGGCCGAGCAGCGGCAGGCCGCCGCACGCTACCGCGCCGCGAGCGAGATCCTCGCCAAGATCGTCAGCGATCAGGCCTGGAGCGCGGGCGACATTCCGACCCTGTCACGCTGGCTGTGCGAGCAGGTCGCACAGCGTTTCGGCATCGCGCGCGTCGGCATCTGGCTGTTCGACGACGCAGGGCAACAGCTCGTCTGTCAGGACACCTACGACCTCGCCAGCGGCTGCCACAGCAGCGGCGAGATCCTCGTCGCCGAGCAGTACCGCGCGGAGTTCGAGTATCTGCAGCGCGAGCGCTGCGTCGTCGCGCACGACGCCTGGAGCGATCCGCGCACCGCCGGCTATGTCGAGGGATACTTGAAGCCGCTCGGCATCACCTCGATGCTCGACGCCGGCATCCGCAGCGAGCAAGGCTGCCTCGGCACCGTGTGCTTCGAGCACATCGGGCCGGCGCGGCGCTGGAGCGATGAGGAAGTCGCCTTCGCTTGCGAGCTCGCCGACCAGATCGCCATCGCCATCGCCAACCGCCGCCGCCGCCTGGCGGAGCAGGCGATCATCCGCCAGGAACAGCAGCTGCGCGAGATCCTCGCCCAGCTCGATGCCGGGGTGCTGATCATCGTCGACGAGCGGCCGGCGTACGCCAACCCGTATGCACAGCGTTGGCTGCCGCAGGCGCTGGCGCCCCTGCTGGCGCGGGCGCGCGCTGGCGACGGCACCGATCAATGCGCGTGGGAGTCCGGCGACGGCCGCACGGTGCACGCGCTGGTCGCGATCCGCACCTTGCAGTCCGCGGAAGGGCCGCAGCGCCTGATCACCTTCGTCGACATCAGCACGCAGAAGGCGATGGAGCGGCAGCTCACCGAGCTTGCCGAGCGCGCGCAGGAGCTGGCGCAGCGCGCCGAGGCCGCCAATGCCGCCAAGAGCGCCTTCCTCGCCAGCATGAGCCACGAGATCCGCACGCCGCTGCACGGCATCCTCGGGATGTGCGAGATCCTCGAGAGCGGCGAGCTCTCCGACGAGCAGCGCGACCTCGTCCGCACCCTGCGCCATAGCGCTGAGGCCCTGCTCGCCCTGCTCAACAACATCCTCGACTACTCGAAGATCGAGACCGGCAAGCTGCAGCTCGAATGCGTGCCCTGCGCGGCGGAAACCTTGGCCAACGAGGTCTGCGACCTGTTCCGCGCGCAGCTGAGCGGCGATGTCGATCTGTGGGTGCGCTGCCAGCCGCGCCTGCCGGCGCAGGTGATGGTCGACCCCCTGCGCCTGCGCCAGATCCTCGTCAACCTGGTCGGCAACGCGCTGAAGTTCACGCGCCACGGCCACATCTTCGTCGACCTCGATTGGCACGATGGCTGGCTGGAGTGCGCCGTGCGCGACACCGGCCGCGGCATCGCCCCCGAGGTCCTGCCCCGGCTCTTCCAGCCCTTCCAGCAGGCCGATCCCTCGGTGAGCCGGACCCACGGCGGCAGCGGCCTGGGGCTGGCGATCTGCCGCCGCCTGTGCGAGGCGATGGGCGGCGAGATCGCGGTCGACAGCACGCTGGGCAGCGGCAGCGTGTTCCGCGTCCGCCTCCCGGCGGCCTGCGCCAGCGCCGCAGCGGCCCCGACGCCAGCGCTCGCCGGCTGGCGCATCCTCGTCGTCGATGAGCGGCCGACCACCGGCACGCTGCTCGTCGAGCTGCTGGCGCAGGCCGGAGCCGACGCCGCGCTGCGCACGCCGGCGCAGCTCGCGGACGGCGCTAGCCCCGATGCAGCGTGGCAGGCCGTCGTCGTCAACCTGCACGGCGGCGCCGATCAAGCGACCGCTGTGCTGAGCGCGGCGCGCGCGGCCCTGCCGGCGCAGCGCTTGATCGCGCTGTGCGCCGTGCGGGCCCGTCCCCCCCGCGCGGCGCTCGGCGATGCGCTGCTCGTCTCCAAGCCGGTCGCGGCCCGCGAGCTGATCGCTGCGCTCCTGCGCGCCGTCCAGTCCTCGCCGCCGAGCGAGGCCTCGACCACCGCAGCGCCTCCAGCGCTGTTCTCCGGGCGGCGCATCCTCGTCGTCGACGACCAGCCGGTGAACCTGCACATCGCGCGCCACCAGCTCGCCCGCCTCGGCTGCACCGTGATCACGGCCAGCGATGCCGCGACCGCCCTCGAGATCCTCGAGCGCGAGGCGCAGGCCGTCGAGCTCGTGCTGATGGACTGCCAGATGCCCGGCCTCGATGGCTACGCCGCGACCCGAGCCTGGCGCGCGCGCGAGGCCGCGCTCGGCCGCGAGCGCCTGCCGATCATCGCGCTGACTGCCCATGCGATCGCCGAAGAGCATCAGCGCTGCCTCGAGGCTGGCATGGACGGCGTCCTGACCAAGCCGATCTCGGCCGAGCAGCTTGCACGGGCCCTGGAGCGCTGGCTGCCGGCGGCCCAGGAGCCCCGCGTGACCGCGCCGGTCGACGGCGGCGCGCCGCCGGCCCTTGACGATCGCAACCTGCGGCTGCTCAGCGCCGAGGACCCGGAACTCGCCCGTCACCTCATCGCTCGGCTGCGCCGAGAGCTGACAGAACTGCACGCCACTTCCTCCGGCCAGCTGGCGAGCGACGACTGGCCGGCGCTGCTCGCAGCCCAGGCCCATCGCTGCATCGGTGCCGTCGGCAACCTCGGCGGCCTCGCGCTGGCCGAGCGCTGCCGCGACCTCGAGCGCGCCGCCGCCGCCCGCGACTGCGCGCGACTGCACGCCGCCATCGCCGCCTGGGACGAGGCCTATCGCGCTTTCCTCGACGCGCTCGACAGCTACGAGCAGCGGCACCTCAGGGACGGGTGAGCGCCGCCTGCTCGAGCGCCGCCAGCAGCACCGCCGCCAAGCGCTCGCTCTCGATCGGCTTGGGCAGGATGGCGACGACCTGTTGCAAGGGCACGCGCGCAAGCAGCGAACGGTCGACCGCCGTGACGACGATGATCGGCGTGCGATCGCCGCGCTCGCGCAGCGTCGCCAGCACTCCGAAGCCGTCGAGCTCGGGCATCATCAGATCGAGCAGCACCGCGGCGTAGCGCTTGCGGCTCATCAGCTGCAGGGCCTCAACGCCGCTGTGCGCGCGATCGCAGCTGAGCGCTGCCTGGGGCAGGCGACGCCGGACGACGGCGCGCACCAGCGTCTCGAGAACCGTGAGATTGGTCGGCTCGTCGTCAACGATCAACACCGACAAGGGCTGCCCGGCAGCCCAGAGGTGAGCGGTCATGGCAGCACCTGATCGGTCACGGTCGCGATCTCGCGGCCCATCAGGCGGTCGAGGGCGGCAAGCAAGGCGCCGCCGGTCGACGACGCGGACTGCGGATCGGCAGCGACCAGCGCGATGTAGCAGCTGCGCGGCACCCCCGGATGCGCGGCATCGGCATGCCGCCACCGGCCGTCGACCCAGGCGCTGACCCAGGCATGGCCGACCCAGTGCGCAGCGCCGGGCGGACGGATCAGGCCGATCTCGCGGCGCGCCGGGATGCCGGCAATGCGCAGCGCCGCGCACAGCAGGTTGGCGTGCTCGGTGCAGTCGCCGGTGCGGGTGCGGAAGGCGTCGAGGGCGCTGCCGTCGGCGACGCTGAGGTCGCGGGTCGTGATCCGGCCGCGGACGGCGGCGACCAGCGCCTCGAGGCGCTCCTCGGCACTGCTGCGGCCGGTCAGCGCATCCTGCACCCAGGCGACGAGCTCGGGATCATCGATCTCGAGGAAGGCCGTCCGCGACAGCCAGGGCGCGGACTCGGCCAGGGGCTCCGCGCGCGCCTCGCTGCGCACTTCGACGATGTCGCCGACCTGGGTCTGGAAGGCGTCGTCGGGCACGCGCAGGCCTTCGGGCAGGCGATAGCGTTCGCGCTCGGCCCCGCGCGGGGCCGGGCCAGCGCCGGCGACCATCGAGGCGGCATCGATCGCAGCGCCGAACAGCGCGACCGGGCCGCTCGCCGGGCGCAGCTCGAAGCGCAGCCACCCGAGGCGCAGGTCCATCCGCATCAGCTCCCCGCGCCGCGAGACGACGAGCGCGGTCGGCGTCGGCACGAGGTCGCTGGCGATGTCGTAGCCGAGACCGCCATCCTCGGCGATGCCGCGGAACGACGCGCGCTGCTCGGCGACGACCAGCTCGCCGCCGACGAGCTCGAGCAGCGCGGTCCGCCACGGGGCTTCCGCGGTCGGCGGCGAACGCTCGGCGAGCGCCGCCAAACGCTGCTGGAAGGCGAGCGTGCCGAGCAGCGTCAGTCCGGAGGGGACGACGAGCTCGCGCGCCGAACGGACGCCATGCCGCGCGACCTCGGCGAGGACCCGTTCGCCCTGCACGGCGGCGGTCGCCACCGTGCGCACCTGGTCGACATCCTGCTCGATGCGCAGCGACTGCAGCCGGCCGGTGGCGTCCTCGCGCTCCTCCTGCCGCCGCCGCATCTCGATGCGCCACTCGCGACCCTGCAGAGGCCGACGCAGGGCGATCGTCCACTCCAGCACCGTGCTGCGCCCGCCCCCCTCCGGGATCGGCGAGCTGACGACATGCAGGGACAGCATCGGATGCATCGCCGCCTCGGTGCCGAGCCGGGCGACGAACCAGCGATCGCTCGCAGCGTTCGCTTCGTCGGCCGCCAGCAGCACGGCGCCGAGCAGCCAAGCGACCAGGGCGGGCAGCGGCAGCATGCCGCACAGTATGCGTTGCTGCCGACCGCGCCAACGCCGCGCCGGGGATGGCTGCGCCGCGCGTCTGCCTAGGATCGGCGTGATGGATGCCCTGCTGCTCGTGCTCGTGCTCGCCGCCGGCGACGCCGCCTCCCAGGCCGCCGCCGCCGCCGTCGCCGCCGCCCTGCGCGCCGAGCCAGCACTGACGGTCGTCGGCGCCCCGGCCTCCCACGCCGCCCTCGCCGAGCGCGGCCTCAGCGACCGCGATCTCGTGCAGCGCAGCGAGCGGGTACGCGACGTCACGCTCGCCGATCCCCGCTTGGCGATCGTCCGCGTCGAGCGGCGGGAGGCGGGAGCCGACGGCATCATCGACATCGAGATCTGGACGCGCGGCCAGCGCGTGCCAGTCATCGTCGCCGGCGGCGCCGCGCGCGACCCGCTGCTCAGCGCCCCCGCCGATGCCGTGCGCGCCCTGCGCCGCGCCGCGCCCTCGGCCGCCGAGGCCCAGGCGCGCCAGGAGGAGATCATCATCGACGACTGCCTGGCGCGACAAGATTGGGAGGGGCTGGTGCATGCCGCCAGCTCCGCCGCGGCCGGACCCCGCCTGCGCTATGCGGCGGTGGTCGCCCTTCTGCGCCTCGGCGATGCCGACGGCGCGCGTGCCGCCGCTGCCGCCCTGCAGGAGCGCTTTCCCGGGCACCCCCTGGCGCTCGCGGCGCAGGAGGTCCTCGCCGCGGCGCAACCGCCAGCGAACGGGGCTCCCTGAGCCTCACTCCTCCAAGCCGTGGCGCTTGGTGCTCGGCGCATCGATGATGTGCGCCTCGAGGACCTGCGCGACCTCCAGGCCGCGATAGCGGTGCTCGTCGGGAGCCTGCACGTAGAGATGGGCGAAGTACCCATCGGAGCTCTCCGACAGCTCGAGCTTCATCACGCATTCGCTGTCGGTGTAGCGGAAGGTGTAGGTCGAGACCTGCTCGAAGCCGAGGGGTGCGAGGCGGGCAGCGAACCACTCGACGGGTTGGGGGAAATCGATCGGCTCCTCCGGATCGATCGAGATGGCGAACTTGCGGACCGTCCGATGTGTCAACATCGCGTTGCCGGAATGCTAACGGGTTGGACGGCTCGCTGCAAGTGGTCCGGACATCACGGCTTGCCGTGGCAACGCCGATACGGCTGACCGGAACCGCAGGGGCAGGGGTCGTGAGGCGCGGGTCGAGAGCGGGGCGCGGCTGGCGGCGTGGCCGGCGGCGGCGGGGGCGGCTCGGCGACGAGCTCGAGCCGCAGCCACAGCCGCAGCACATCGAGGCGGATCAGCTCCTGCATCATCTCGAAGCGGCGGAAGCCCTCTTCCTTGTAGCGCAGCCGAGGATCCTTCTGCGCATAGGCCTCGAGGCCGATGCCGTGCCGCAGGTGCTCCATCGCGTAGATCTGGTCCTTCCAGCGCCGATCGATGGTGTCGAGCAGCAGGAAGCGCAGCACCTGATCGTGCAGCGGACCGAGGGCCTCCTTGCGCTGCTGCAACGCGCGCTCGACGATGCCGAAGAGGAACTGCAGGCAGGCCTCCCCGCCCTCCTTGACCGGAATCTCGTCGATCGCCGGCGCCGGCAGGCCGGTCTCGGCGGCGAAGGCCTGGGCGATGCGCTCGGCGAGCGGCCGCCCGCGCGTCCCGTCGGCCGCGCACTTCTGGATCAGGTCGTCGACGCCGCCCCGGTAGAGCTCGCGCAGCGTCGCCTCGAGGTCCTTGCCTTCAAGCACGCGCTGGCGCATCGCGTAGACCGCCAGGCGCTGCTGGTTCATCACCTGGTCGTACTCGAGCAGGTTCTTGCGGATGCCGTAGTGGTACTCCTCGACGCGGCGCTGCGCCTTCTCGATCGAGCGCGTGACCATCGCGCTCTCGATCGGCACGCCGTCCTTGAGTCCGAGCTTGCGCATCAGGTTCGCCATCATCGGGCCGGCGAAGCGCCGCATCAGGTCGTCGTCGAGCGAGAGGTAGAAGCGGGAGCTGCCGGGATCGCCCTGGCGCCCGGAGCGCCCGCGCAGCTGGTTGTCGATGCGCCGCGCCTCGTGGCGCTCGGTGCCGACGATGCGCAGCCCGCCGAGCACGCGGACATCGACGCCGGAACGCAGGGCGCTCGGCAACGGCAGGGGCGGCAGGCCGTTCTGCGCGCGCCAGCGGTTGACTTCCTGCAGCCGCTGCGCGGTCGTCGTCGCCTTGGACTGCTCGGCCTCGGGGCCGAGGACGCGGCGATGCCAGCAGGCGACGATCGCGTCGTCGAAGTCCGGGGCGTCGGGCGCGAGCTTCTTCGGCGCCAGGCCGTGCTTCTGCCAGTGCTTCAGGGCCTGCTCGAAGCTGGCGCGGCCGAGCATGATGTCGGTGCCGCGGCCGGCCATGTTGGTCGCCACCGTCACCGCCGCGAACTGCCCGGCCTCGCGGACGATCTCGGCCTCGCGCGCGTGGTGGCGGGCGTTGAGGACATTGTGCGGGATGCCGCGCTGCGTGAAGCGCTCGGAGAGCCGCTCGCTCATCTCGACCGAGATCGTGCCGACGAGGATCGGCTGGCCGAAGTGGTGCAGCAGCTCGACCTCCTTGACGATCGCATCGAACTTCTCCTGCAGCGTGCCGTAGACGACATCGGGCAGGTCGACGCGGATCACCGGCTTGTTGGGCGGGATGCTGATCACCTCCAGCTTATAGATCGCGTGGAACTCGGCGGCCTCGGTCTGCGCCGTGCCGGTCATCCCGGCGAGCCGCTCGTAGAGCCGGAAGAAGTTCTGCAGGGTGATCGTCGCGTAGGTCTGGTTCTCCTCTTCGATCGCGACGCCCTCCTTGGCCTCGATCGCCTGGTGCAGGCCGTCGGACCAGCGCCGGCCCTCGAGGATGCGTCCGGTGTGCTCGTCGACGATCTTCACCTTGCCGCCGGTGACCAGGTACTCCTTGTCGCGATGGTAGAGGTGGTGGGCCTTGAGCGCGTTGTCGAGGAAGTGCGGCAGGTGCATGTGCTCGGCGTCGTACATGCTCGGCACGCCGAACAGCTCGGCGGCGCGATCCATGCCGGCCTCGGTCAGCGTCACGTGGCGGTCCTTGATGTCGACCTCGAAGTGCTCGCCCTTGACGAGCTGCCGCGCCACCTCGTCGGCCTTGAGGTAGAACTCGCGCCGGCCGACCGCCGGTCCGCTGATGATCAGCGGGGTGCGCGCCTCGTCGATCAGCACGCTGTCGACCTCGTCGACGATCGCGAACTGGCGGCGCGTCTGCACCTGCTCCTCCGGCGCGCGCGCCAGGTTGTCGCGGAGGTAGTCGAAGCCGAACTCGTTGTTGGTGCCGTAGGTGACATCGCAGGCGTACATCTGCTTGCGCTGCGACGGCGGCATCTGCGACTGGATCGCGCCGACGGTCATGCCGAGGAAGCGCAGCGTCGGCTCGTTCCAGGCCGCGTCGCGCGCCGCCAGGTAGTCGTTGACCGTGACGACATGGACGCCGATCCCCGACAGCCAGGCGAGGTAGCAGGCGAGCGAGGCGACCAGCGTCTTGCCTTCGCCGGTCTTCATCTCCGCGATCTTGCCCTGGAACAGCACGATCGCGCCGAGGATCTGCACATCGTGCGGGCGCATGCGGAAGGGCGGCACCGACTCCGGATGCAGCTCGCGCACGCGCTGGTAGACGGCGGCCGGCAGGTCGATCTCCCAGTGCCGGCAGCGCGGCTGGCCCAGCTCGTCGCGCTCGGCCAGACGCTGCCGGGCCTGCTCGACGAGCGGCAGCAGCTCGCCCCAGGCCGAATCGGGGAAGCCGCGCGCCGGATCGCGGATCGCCGTCCAGCAGCCGAGCTGGCGATCGGCGACCTCGCGCGCCAGGGCCAGCGCCTCGACTTGCACCTCCTCGATGCGAGCGCCCTGGCGCATCCGCTCGCGCAAGGCGGCCGAACGCTGCCGCAGATCCTTGTCGTCGGCAGCGCGCATCTCGGATTCGCGCGCGCGCACCTGCTGCACGATCGGCCACAGGCGACGCAGCGCGGCCTCGTTGGTGGTGCCGAGCAGACGGCGCGCGACGAGGGTGACGCGATCGAGGAAGGTCATACGGCACCTGCGGGGTTGTGTACGCTAGCGCAACGACCAACATTGCCACCTGCATCGCCGAGCCGCGCATGTCTGAGGAAGTTCCCGCCTGCGGCGCGCGCCGCACGCTCGCGAGCACGCGCTTCTTCGAGGTCGTCGAGGAGGAGATCGTCGACCGCGAAGGCCGTCCGTATCCGTACTTCACCATCGATGCGCGCTACGATGCGGTCATCGTCGTCCCGCAGCTGCCCGACGGCCGCCTGCTCGTCGAGCGCATCTACCGCCATCCCTACCGCCGCTGGCTGTGGGAGTTCCCGGCCGGCGGCATCGAGCCGGACGAGGATCCGCTGGCCGCCGCCGCGCGCGAGCTCGCCGAGGAGACCGGCTACCGCGCCGGGCGGCTGCGCGAGCTGTGCCGCTGCGCGGCGATGCCCGGCCTGCTGCGCATGCAGCTGGTCATCGTCGCGGCGAGCGAGCTGGTCCCGGGAGCGCCGCCGCAGCATGACCGCGCGGAGTTCCTGCGCGTCGAGGCGCTCGCGCCCGCACAGGTGCGCGCCCTCGCCTTCGCCCGGCCGCCGGTCTCCTCCTTCCTGCTCTTCGGCTGGCTGGCGCTGCAGGGCGCCGCGCTTCAGGGATCCGAGCAGTCCTCGTAAACGCGGATCGAGAAGCCGCCATCCGCGCCCCGCAGCCGGCACTCGGCGAGCAGCTCGAGGCGGCAGCGGCGCAAGCCATGCTCGCTGCCGGCGAGCACCGAGGGCAGCGCCAGCTGGCTCGGACCGGCGACCAGCGTCTTCACATGCCCGGCGACCATGTTGGCGAGCTCGCCGAGGGCATCGCGGGCGTCGGCTTCGCCGACCTCGTCGCGCGCGATCGCGAACATCCGCGCCGCCGCGCCGACCGCCACCGGCAGGGCGGCCGAGAGGACGACCGCGCCGCGGAAGGCGCCGGTGATCTGCACGCAGGCCGTCAGCGCGACGTCCTCGACCGCAGCCGCCGGCGCCAGCTCCTCGGCCAAGACATCGCGCCACACTTCGCTGGCGATGCGCTCGAGGTCTTCGGCGGTGACGCTCATCAGGCCCCCCTCAAGCGGTAGCAGCCGCCCTTGTCGTAGTCGACGCGGACGAAGTTGTCGTCGATGTTCAGCGTCGTCTCGGCGCCGCCAAGGAAGAGGTAGCCGTCCGGGCGCAGCAGCTTGCGACACTTGGCGAGGATCTCGCGCTTGGTCTCGATATCGAAGTAGATCAGCACATTGCGGATGAAGATGACATCGAGCTGGCCGCTGATCGGATAGGCATCGAGCAGGTTGAGCTCTTTGAACTCGATCATCCGTTTGAGGTCGTCCTTGATCACCCAGTCCAGGCCGTCCTTGGTGAAGTACTTGAGCAGCAGGGGCGCCGGCAGCCCGCGGTTGACCTCGAGCTGGCTGTAGCGACCGGCGCGCGCGCGCTTGAGCACCTCGGTCGCGATGTCGGTGGCGAGGAAGCGGACCGTCCAGCCGCTGACCTGCGGGAAATGCTCGCGCAGGACGATCGCGACGCTGTACGGCTCCTGCCCGGTCGAGGCCGCGGCGCACCAGAAATCGAGCCGCCTGCTCGCCGCCCGCTTGGCGATCAGGTCGGGCAGCACGACCTTCTTCAAGCATTCGAAGGGATGGAGGTCGCGGAAGAAGAAGGTCTCATTGGTCGTCATCGCCTCGACGACCTGCCGCGCCAGCTGGCCGTTGGGCTCGCTGCGCAGCCGCGGCACGAGGTCCTCGACGCCTTTGAGCCCGATCGCCTTGGCCAGCGGCGTCAGGCGGCTCTCCAGCAGGTAGCCCTTGTCCTCGCCAAGCACGATCCCGCTCTTGGCGCGCACGAGCTGACGGAGGAAATCGGCGTCGGCCTTGGCGAGCGGCATCAGCGCACCCTCGCGCGCAACGCGATGGTCTCCGCCAGCTGCGACAGCGGCACC
Source organism: Planctomycetota bacterium (assembly GCA_025055595.1). GTDB lineage: Bacteria > Planctomycetota > UBA11346 > UBA11346 > UBA11346 > UBA11346. The sequence continues at coordinate 23,454 of JANWWU010000078.1, forward strand.
AGCCGCTCGACGATGCCGGCCTTGTGCACCGCGCCGGGCATCCCCCAGACGACGCTCGTCGCCTCGTCCTGCGCGATCACCGGCGCGCCGAGCTCGTGCAGCTGCAGCGCGCCGAGCAAGCCGTCCTGGCCCATGCCGGTCATGATCACGACCAGCACATTCCCTCCCCACACGCTCGCCGCCGAGCGGAACAGGACATCGGCCGCCGGACGGACGGAGTTCTCCGGCGGATCGCGGTTGAGCCGGCAGCGCACGCTCGCCTGCTCGCGGCGCACCGTCAAGTGGTAGTCCCCGGGAGCGATGTAGACGCGTCCCGGCAGCACCTCGTCGCCCTCGGCCGCCTCGACGACGGGCAGCCGCGACTGCCCCTGCAGGCGCTCGGCGAGCAGGCGCGTGAACACCGGCGGCATGTGCTGGACGACGAGCACGGGCAGCGGCAGATCGGCGGGCAGCCGCGGGATGACTTCCGCCAGTGCGTTAGGGCCGCCAGTCGAAACCCCGATCAGCACCGCCTCGCAGCGCGTCGTCCGCTGGAGCGCGCCGACGGGCGTGGCGGGCAGCGGCGTCGCCCGCAGCGCCGAAGGCGGTGTTGCGGGCGGCAGACGCGGCAGTGACGGGGGAGCGGGAGTCGGCCGCGCAGTCGGGGCCGGCGAGGGTCGCAGCGCTGGAACCAGGCTGGACGGCGTGCACACTTCAGCCGCCGGCAGCGGAACCGCCGGCACGATCGTCGGCGGCGGCTTCGGTGGCGTGCGCGGTTCGCCGGCGGGCGCCGGAGGGGCGGCCGGCACCGCCTCGCCGGCTGGCTCGGCCGGCGCCGGCCTGGGCGGCGGCGCATAGCGGATCGCGGCCCGCGCCACGGCGCTGAGGTCGCCCGGACCCCGCGCCAGGATTTTGAGCTTGCCGCCGAGCTCCACGCGCAGCTGCTCGAGCACGGCGGTCATACTCGCCCCGGACGAGGCCGTCGGCTTGGTGACGAAGTCGTCGGCCCCGGCATGCAGGGCCTCGAGGGTCACCGCCGCGCTCTCGCGGGTCGGCGCGGCGAACATGATCACCGGCAGCTTCTGCCAGTGGCGCCGGATCTCGCGGACGGTGTCGATCCCGCTCAGCACCGGCATCTCGACATCGCAGACGACGGCGTCGGGCTGCAGCTCGCGGATGCCGGCCAGCCCCTGCTGGCCGTCGCCGGCTTCGCCGACCACCTCGATCTCGGGATCGGCGGCGAGGGCGCTGCGGAGCAGGCGCCGCACGACCGCCGAGTCATCGATCAGCAGGACGCGGAGTCGCGCCATTCAGCCCCCGATCAGCCCCAGCATCTCCAGCTTGGACTGGATCGCTTCCTTGGTGAACGGTTTCATCACATACTCGTCGGCGCCGGCGGCCAGCGCCTTGCTGATCTGCTCGGCTTCGGTCTCCGTCGTGCACATGACGATCTTCATCTGCTCGCTGCTGATGCGCGTCCGGGCCGCGACGACGAAGTCGTAGCCGTTCATCACCGGCATGTTCCAGTCGACCATCGCCAGCTGGAAGGGCCCGCGCTCGGCGAGCGCGGCCAGCCCCTCCTGGCCGTTGCCGGCCTGCACGCACTCCGCAAAGCCGAGCTCGGCGAGCGTGCGGCAGATGACGGAACGCACGGCGCGGGAGTCGTCGATCACCAGGGCGCGCATACGGACTCCGGAAGACGACGCAGGTCGCTGGGCGGCAGCCTACCGGCGAAGGGACTCTTGGCAATCTTGATCGCGCGCTGACGCGCGCAGCGGCGCGCGCTCGCGGCTTGTGCGCTCGCCGGCGGCTCGAGGGTAGCGCCATGCGCTGGTTGGTGCTGCTGCTCGGCGCGCTGCTGGTCGCCGGCGATGCCGGCCAGCGCTTCGTGTTCGTCGAGAGCCTCGCCACCCGCGCCGCTTCAAGCGGCGATCGCGCGGTCACCGAGCGGCTGCGCGCCCAGCTCAGCGCGCGGCTGAGCGCGGCGCGCCGGGAGCTGACGACGGCGCCGCCGAGCTTGGCCGCGATCATCCGCGCCGACATCGCCGCCTTCGAGGCCGAGCTCGAGCGGCTGGCGCTGGCGACGGGCGGCGAGCTGGCGGTCGCTCGCCAGACCCTGCTGATCGCCGCTGATCGCTTCACGCTCAGCGGCGACGACGGGGTGTCGCTCATCGTCGATCGTCAGACCGGCCAGGGCTACCGCATCGGCCCGGGAGCGGAGACGCTGCCGATCGCGCTCGCCGCCCCCGCCCAGCCGCTGCCGGCGCAGCAGGGGCGCGAGGGTCCGCTGCTGCTCGGGCGGCCGACGCGGCGCTTCGAGCTCTCGCTCGACGGCCGCGACTTCACCGCGTGCATCGATCCCGAGCTGCCGAACGCCTTCGCCTGGCTGCTGCCCGCCGGCGGCGACGCCTCGGCGCTGGCCCGCGCGCTCGCTCGCCTGCCCGGGCTGCCCCTGCAGATCACCTGCGAGCACGAGGGGCTGATCCGCCGCTTGCAGTGCATCGCCATCGAATGAACGACCTCGTCCGCCTCCATCCCCGCACCTGGCGCCAGTTCCGCTTCGCCTATCCGGTGATCAGCCGGCGCGCGCGCGGCCTGTCGCTCGGGCTCAACCTCAACCCCGACACGGTGTGCAACTTCGACTGCGCCTACTGCGATGTCGATCGCCGTCAGCCGCCGCGGGAAACGGAGGTCGACGAGCAGGCCCTGCTCGCCGAGCTGGCGGCGCTGCTCGCGATGGCCCGCGACGGTGCGATCTGGCAGGAAGCGCCCTTCGACCGCACGCCCCCCGCCCTGCGCCGCCTCAACGACATCGCCTTCAGCGGCGACGGCGAGCCGACGAGCTACCCGCGCTTCCCCGAGGTCCTCGCCGCCGTCGACGCCCTGCGCCAGCGCCAGGCCCCGGAGCTGCCGCTCGTCGTCATCACCAACGCCACGCTGTTCCACCGTCCGGCGGTGCGCGCCGCGCTGCTGTCGCTGGCGTTGCACGACGAGATCTGGGCCAAGCTCGACGCCGGCAGCGAAGACTGGTACCGGCGCATCGACCGCAGCCGCATCCCCTTCGCGCGGGTGCTCGGCAACCTGCGCGAGCTCGGCCGGGCGCGCGCGCTGGTCATCCAGTCGCTGTGGTGCCGCGTCGCCGGCCAGCCGCCGCCGCGCTACGAGGTCGCGTCCTGGGTCGAGCGCCTCGCCTGGCTGCAGGCCGAGCAGGCGCGGATCGCGCGCATTCAGGTCTATACGATCTCGCGGCCGACCGCCGAACCCTGGGTCGCGGCGCTGCGCGACGAGGAGCTCGCGGCGATCGCCGACGCCGCGCGCCCGCTCGGCATCCCGGTCGAGATCTTCACTTCGGGATCAGCGGATTGACATCGCGCTCCCAATACGGGGTGCTCCAGAACACCTGCCCGGCCATCGACAGGTTGTGCACGCGCCGCTGGCGCTCGAGGTCGCCGAGTCGCGCCCACTCGGCGTGGTGGAAGCAGCGAACGATCGGCACGCGATCGAGCGGGAAGGGCGCCCCGAAGTCCTCGGGGCGGCCGCGCGGCGCGGCGACCTCCGGGCGCAGGTTCCCATGCTGCTGCTGGTGGCGCTTGGCGTCGGCCCAGCTGACGCTGCCGAGCGCCGGCCAGGCGTTGGCCGGACGATCGCGATAGAAGTAGGCGATGTCGTCCTCGGTCAGCATCTGCAGCCGGTTGTACCAGTTGCGCCCGGTGTTCGAGCTGAACTCGTACATGTAGCTCGAGCCCGGCTCGTGCAGGCGGGTGTAGGGCCACTCGTCGTCGTGCGGCAGTCCGCGCCGCCCGAGGCGCTCGTCGCTGCCCGCGCTGCGATCGAAGGGACACAGCAGGCCGCGCGCCGGCAGATCCCACTGCGGATCATCAGCCAGCGCGCGCAGGTGCGCCGGGCTGCGGCCGCCGCGCTCCTGGCCGTAGGCGATGACCGCCACGCCGATCTGCCGCAGGTTGTCGGCGCACTGCGCGGTCCGCGCCTGGTTGCGGACCAGCTGGATCCCGGGCACAAGCAGCGCCGCGAGCACGACGATGACGCCGAGCGCCGCCAGCAGCTCGAGCAGCGTGAAGCCACGCATCGCGGAATCCCACGCCGTGCCGGAAGCGGTCAAGGCCCCGCCGTTGACCGGCTGTGACCCCCGCGAGGCTCGGGGCGGCACGATGAGCGATCTTCCTCCCCTGATCCCGGCGCGCGGCGCCGTGATCCTCTGCGACCACCTGGCGACGATGCAGGCCGGCAAGTGGCTGATCGTCGGCACCTTCACCACCGTCATCTGCCACGCGCCGGAGCAGCGCTTCGCCGCGCTGCCGGTCTATGTGCGCGCCCAGGTCGAGGACACGCGCGAGCACCAGCTGACAGTCCGCCTGATCGTCCGCGACCTGCCGCCGCATGTGCCCAGCCCGCTGCCCGCCCTGACGCGCCAGGTCGCGACCAGCGATCCGAATGTACCGATCGAGGTCGGCTTCAGCTGCCCGCCCTTCGCCGTGCAGTGCCCGGTGCCCTTCGCCAGCCTCGGCGGCGGCAAGCGCGCGACGGTGCACCTGACCGTCTGGGCGGAGATCGACGACTGCCCGCTGGCGTCCTCCCCGCTCAACATCGTCTTCGCCGCCCCGCGCGACAGCAAGCCGGGCCAGGTTTAGCCGGAGATCCGCCGGAAGGGGATGATGCGCGCCGCGTCCTCGAGCAGGGCGCGGATGCGCGCGGCGATGCTCGCTGCATCGAGGCCCTGCGCCGCGAGCTGCTCCTCGCGCGTCGCGTGCGGCACCAGCTCGTCGCGCACGCCGAGCCGCTCCATGCGCAGGGCGAGTCCGAGATCGACGACGGCCTCGGCGACGATCGAGCCGAAGCCGCCGGGCAGAGCGTGGTCTTCGACGCTCAGCAGCAGGCGGTGCTGGGCTGCGAGCTCGAGCAGCAGCTCGCTGTCGAAGGGCTTGGCGAAGCGGGCATCGACGAGGGTCACCTGCTGGCCGAGCTCGCCGAGGGCCTGCACGGCCAGCCACGCCTGGGCGACCGCCGCCCCGTAGGCCCAGACCATCAGCGGGCCATCCCCGCGCTGCAGGACCTCGGCCCGGCCGAGGACCAGCGGCGCCGGCTCGCCGCCCCAGGCGATCGTCGGAGCCTCGCCCTTCGGATAGCGGATTAGGTAGCCGGCGGCGCGCTGCGGACCCTGGCGGTGCTGGTGGCACCAGCGCAGCATCGCGGCCAGCCGCTCGCCGTCGCGCGGCGCCATCAGCACCAGGCCGGGCAGGCAGCGGCTCCAGGCGATGTCGTAGAGGCCCTGATGGGTCTCGCCGTCCTCGCCGACGAGCCCGGCGCGATCGAGGGTGACGATGATCCCGAGATCGCGCGCCAGGCAGATCTCCTGGAACAGCTGGTCGTAGCCGCGCTGAGCGAAGGTGCTGTAGTGGGCGAGGAACGGCCGCAGGCCGGCGATCGCCAGCCCCTGGACGAAGGCGAAGCTGTGCTGCTCGCAGATGCCGACGTCGTACATCCGGTCGGGGAAGCGCTCGGCGAACTGGCGCAGCGCGGTCCCGCTCGGCATCGCCGCCGTCACCGCCACCACCTTGTCGTCGGCGGCCGCGATCTCGCCCAGCGTCGCGGCGTAGATCTGCGCGTAGGTCGGCGCCGCGGGGCGCGCCGCCGCGAACTCCCCGCTGATGACATTGAAGCCCTTCGGTCCGTGGTATTTCAGCGGGTCGCGCAGCGCCGGCTCCCAGCCCCCGCCCTTCTTGGTCAGCACATGGAGCAGGACGGGGCCGGAGAGGCGCGAGACATTGCGCAGCGCCTCCTCGACCTGCTCGAGGTGGTGGCCATCGACCGGCCCGAAGTAGCGGAAGCCGAGGTCCTCGAAGATGTAGCCGGGGCTGATCGCCTTGTGCGCGGCGTGCTCGAGCTGCTCGGCGAGCTTCTCGATCTGCCGCCCGGCCGGCAGGCGCCGCAGGGCCTCGAGGAAGCGCTGGCGCAGGTGCTGATAGAGGGTGCCGGTGCGGATGCGGTCGAGGTGGCGATGCAGGGCCCCGGTCGGAGCATCGATGAACTGGCCGTTGTCGTTGAGGACGACGATCAGGTCGACGCCGAGCTGCCCGGCGTTGATCAGGCCCTCGTAGGCCATGCCGCCGGTCAGCGCGCCGTCGCCGATGACGACGACGGTGGCGCGGCGCAGGGCGCGGCGGCGGTAGCCCTCGGCGACGCCGACGCCGGTCGAGATCGCCGTGCTGCTGTGCCCGACCTTGGCGAGGTCGAAGGGGCTCTCGCGCGGATCGGGAAAGCCGCTGAGCCCGCCCTGGCGGCGGATGGTGTGGAAGCGCTCGGCGCGGCCGGTCAGCAGCTTGTGCGCATAGGCCTGATGCCCGACGTCCCACAGCAGGCGATCGCTCGTGAAGTCGAAGACGCGGTGCAGAGCGATCGTCAGCTCGACGGTGCCGAGGTTGCTCGCGAGGTGGCCGCCGTTGGCCGAGACGACCTCGCGGATGCGCAGGCGGATCTCTGCGGCGAGCTGCGCCAGCTGCTCGCCGCTCAGCTTGCGCAGGTCCGCGGGGCTGATCAGGGCGTCAAGCAGCGGCGCCGGCGTCATGCCGGCAAGGCAGCGCCCGACCGCGCCGGTGCTCTCCGCGCCGCCCGCCATGCGCGGCGCCTCGCTCTCACTCGATGACGATGTCACCGATCTGCGCCAGGGTCTGGATGGTGAAGGCCTCGGCGGCGACGGCCTCGCCGACATTGCCGGCGAGATCGGCGGCTGTCACCTTGATGCGCGCGCTCTTCGTCGCCGCGACATCGTTCGGGATCTGGAAGCGGAAGGCCTGGTCGTGCGGCAGGTTGCGCCCGAGCTCGACCCACGGCTTGCCGCTCTCCATCTGCCACAGGACGCTGATGCTGTTGGGCTGGAGATTGGCGTCCTTCACCGTGAACACGACCTGCACGCGGTCGCCGGGCTTGAAGTCGCGGCGTCCGGGCGCCGGGGCCGCGGCGTCGCTGATGCCGATGGCGCTGGCCAGCAGCACGGTCGGCGCGCTGGTATCGACGATGATCGTCTCGCCGACCTTGCCCTGCGGGGCCTGCGTGACATTGCCGGCGCCGTCGGTGGCGACGACATACAGGCGGAACACGCCGTCCTGCGGCGCGCGCCAGCTCACCTGCTTGAAGGGCGCGGCGATCGTCGGGCCCTCGACCCAGCTGACGCCGTCGTCCTGGCTGACCCACAGCCGCGCCGCGCTCAGGCCCGCCGGGCCCTGATCGTTGACCTCGAGGTCGAGCGCCGTCTCCTGACGGTTGCTGATCGCCGGACCGAGCACTCGCCCGCGCGGCCGGATCGAATCGACGAGGATGCCGGCGACATCGGCGAAGCCGACATTCCCGGCCTTGTCGGCGGCCTCGATGCGCAGCACGCCGGTCGTCGTCATGTCGCGCGGCACCGTCCACTCGAAGCTGCCGGCGTTCGCCAGCTCGCTCGCCACCGTCGCCCAGCTCGCGCCGCCGTCGACCGACCAGCGGATCGCGATCGGCGCCGTGCGCAGGTAGGCGTCGCTCGCCGTCCAGCGCACCGTGTACTTGTCGCCGCCGCGCAGCTTGGCGCCGGCGCCGGGGAAGCCGATCGCCACCCGCGGGCTGCTGCGGTCGATGATGAACTCCTTGTGGGCCTTGATCTTGTCAGGCTCGCGCGCGGGGTCGGCGCTCGGCAGGCCGGAGGTCAGCACGACCTGGAGATGGACCTGCCAGTGGCCCTCCGGCGGCGCCCACACCACTGGCGTGCCCTTGGGGTAGGCCTGGCCGTGGCGCTGCCACGCGCCCCAGTTCCCGTTGTCGAAGCCGCGGTACCACAGGACATAGCGATCGAGCCCCTCGGGATCGGCCTTCGGCGTCAGCGTCCGCTCCTTGACGTTGCTGACCTCGATCTCGCGGGTGCCGTCGCGGAACGGCTCGGGGTCCAAGGGTTTCGGACGCGCCTCGCCGGCGCTGAGCAGAGCGAGGGCGCACAGGGGAAGGAGGGGACGCAGCATAAGCGGACTCACTGCAGTGTGTGGATGGCGGCACGAAAGAAACGGACGCCGTCGCCCTCGGGGCGCGGCGCCTCGCGCGTCCAGCGCGGGTGGTTCTCCCAGCGCAGGAAGCGCTCGGGATGGGGCATGAGACCGAAGACGCGGCCGCTCGCATCGCAGATGCCGGCGACCGCGCGCGCGCTGCCGTTGTGGCAGGTGTCGGAGCTGTAGCGCAGGCAGAGCTGCCCCGCCTGCTCCAGGCGCTCGAGCACCGCCTCGCTGGCGACGAAACGGCCCTCGGCGTGGGCGACCGGCAGCTCGACCTCCTGATCGTCGGCGATCCACACGCAGCGCCGCGGGTCGCCGCGGCAGCGCACCCAACGGTCTTCGTAGACCCCGCTGCGGTTGTCGGTCAGCGTCGCCTGCTGCTCGCAGCGCCCGTCGAGGCGCGGCAGCAGCCCGCTCTTGACGAGGACCTGGAAGCCGTTGCAGATGCCGATGACCAGCCCGCCGCGCTCGATGAACTCGAGCAGCGCCTCGCGCAGGCAGGTCCGCAGCTCGTTGGCCAGCACCCGCCCGCTGGCGATGTCATCGCCGTAGCTGAAGCCGCCGGGGATGGCGAGCACCTGGTAGGCGCGCAGCCGCTGCGGCTGCTCGCGCAGCCGCAGGATGTGCACGGTCTCCGCCTGCGCGCCGACCAGCGTGAAGGCGTAGGCGGTCTCGGCGTCGCAGTTGGTCCCGGCCGCGCGCAGGACGCACACCCTCGGTGGCATGGATCGTGCGATTAGACGGCAGCGGCCGGCTGGTCAACGCGGAGCGCAGGCGTCGTCGTCCCGCAGGCGCGCGCGCAGCAGGCGCAGGGCGTGAAACATCCGGCTGCGCAAAGTGCCGGGGCTGATCCCGCCGAGCACCGCGCTCGCCTCCTCGTAGCTCAGCTCCTGGTAGACGATCAGCTCGATGATCTCGCGATAGATCTGTGGCAGCTCGCTGACCGCCCGCGCCACCCGCGCCTTGGCCTCGGCGCCGAACAGCGCGGCCTCGACCGGCGGCAGGCGGGCATCGGCCGGCTCGGCGATCCCGCCCTCCTCATCGAGATCGGCGAAGGAGACCTGCACGCGCCGCTGGCGCGCGCGCAGCCGATCGAGCGCGGCGTGCCGCGCCACCGCGTAGAGCCAGGTCGCGAAGCGGCGCCGGCTGTCGAAGCGCTCGGCGCGGGTGAACAGCTTGAGGAAGACATCGTGGGCGATGCAGCCGGCCTCGTCGTAGTCGCGGACGATCTGCCAGAGGTAGGCGAGAATCGGGCGACGATAGCGCTCGTAGAGCGCAGCGAAGGCCTCGAGATCGCCGTCGCGGCAGCGCTCCGCCAGCACCTCGTCGCGCTCCTCGCCCGGTCCCGGCATCAGGCGAGCGCAGCCTCGATCAGCAGCGCCTCGCCGGGGCGCACGGGGCTGCGGAAGGCGATGCGCTGGAGCGCCGCCAGGCGCGGGACGCCGCCGTCCTCGATGAGCTGCAGGCCGCGGACCTCGGCGACCTCGCGGCCGTCGGCGCGCTGCACCCGGCCGTCGGCGGCGCCGGCGCGCTGCCCGAGCCGCTCGAGGGCGACGAGCGCGGCGTCGGCGACCGCGGCCAGCTGGGTGACGCCCATCATCAGCGGCGCTCCCGGGAAGTGGCCGGGGACGAAGGGGTGATCGGGGGGGTAGGTGTAGGCGCAGTGCACGCGGCGCGCTTCCGCGCGCCACGCGACGACGCCGTCGACGAAGCGCAGGTGCCGCGGCTTCCACGGCCAGTCGGCGAGCGCCGCCGCCGCCGGCGGCGGCGCCGGGCAGGGCGGCTCGCCGGCGATCGCGGCGAGCTCGGCAGCGCCGCTCATCACCTCGGCTTCGAGGACGCAGCGCCCGGCGCACTGCGCGCTGGTCGCGAAGACGGTGAAGGGCGGCCGCTCGCGGACGATCCGCGCCTCGCCCAGGAGCTCCTCGGCCGACGGCGCGAGGCCGTGGATGGCGACGCGCGCGATCGCGCTGAACACCGCCGCCTGGCCGGGCGCCAGGCGCGCGGCGATCAGCGGGATGCCGGCCAGGGCCAGGAACTCGAGCACGAAGGGCTCGTACCAGCAGGGCGTGCCGTCGCCGGCACGGCGCATGAACACCGTTCGCCCGCGCTCATCGCCGGCCGGCACGCGCACCCGCGCGGTCGACGAGCGGCCGTCGTCGGCGACGACGACCTCGTCGGGGATCAGGTTGCAGCCGCGATGCGGCAGGACGGCGGCGAGGGCAGCGGGATCGAGCAGGCGCGGCATGGGGCGAGGCTCGGGAGGCGGCGCGCGGTGCAAGCTTGCGCGCCGCGCGGACTGGCGTCCCGCTCGCGGCGGCAGAATGCTTGCCATGTCGCTCGCCGAGCTGACCGCCGCCCTCGACCGCGTCGAGGACCCCGACCTCCATCGCGGCCTGGTGTCGCTCGGCATGGTGCGCCAGGTGACGCTGATCGATGGCGTGGCGTCCTTCGACCTCGTCCTGACGACGAACGCCTGCCCGGCCAAGCAGCAGCTCGAGGAGGCCTGCCGCCAGGCGGCGCTCGCCGTGCCCGGGGTGCGCGCGGTGCAGATCCGGGTCTCGGCCGAGGTCCCGCCGGCGCGCGCGCGCGCCGAGCTGGCGCCCGGCGTCCGCCACCTCATCGCCATCGGCTCGGGCAAGGGCGGGGTCGGCAAGAGCACCGTCGCCGTCAACCTCGCCTGCGCGCTCGCCGCGCTCGGCAGCCGCGTCGGCCTGCTCGACGCCGACATCCATGGTCCGAGCGTGCCGATGATGCTCGGCCACGACCTGCAGCCGGAGGTCGAGCAGCGCAAGATCGTGCCGCCTGCGGCGCATGGCGTGCGCTTCATCTCGATGGGCCTGCTGATCCCCGAGGGCCAGGCGGTGATCTGGCGCGGGCCGATGCTGCAGGGCGCGCTGCGGCAGTTCTTCGCCGATGTCGCCTGGGGCGACCTCGACTATCTGCTGATCGACCTCCCGCCCGGCACCGGCGATGTGCAGATCTCGCTCTCCTCGCTGGTGCCGCTGGCTGGCGCCGTCGTCGTCAGCACCCCGCAGTCGGTCGCGCTGCTCGATGCCCGGCGCGCGGCCGCGATGTTCGAGAAAGTGCAGGTGCCGATCCTCGGCATCATCGAGAACATGGCGGAGTTCATCTGCCCGGAGTGCGGACACCGCGCGCGGATCTTCGGGCACGGCGGCGCGGAGGCCGAGGCGGCGCAGCTCGGCGTGCCCTTCCTCGGCCGCCTGCCGCTCGAGCCGGCGGTGCGCGCCTGCGGCGACGAGGGCGAGCCGATCGTCGTCCGCGCGCCGCACTCGCCGGCCGGCAGCGCCTTCCGCGCCATCGCCCAGCGCCTGGCGGCGCAGCTGAGCACCCGCGCGCTGCGCGAGGAGCGGCGATGAGCCGCTGGCCGCGCCGGATGGCGGCGCTGCGCTCGCTGCTCGCGGCCCTGCTGTCCTCCGCCCTCGCCGGCGAGGAGCCGGCGCCCGGTCCGGCGCCGCTTCTCCTCTACGCATTCTACGACCGCACGCGCCCCTGCTGCGCGACGGCGGCCCTCGCCGGCATTGCGCACCTGCGCGAGGCGCTCGGACAGCGGCAGGAAGTCGCGCTGCTGCTCGTCGATGTCACGCCCGGCGCGACGCCGGCGGAGGCGCGGGCCGCGGCCGCCGCCGCCGGCCTGGCCGATGCCGAGCTGCGCTGCGATCCGCAGCGCGCCCTCGCCGCCAGCCTCGGCATCGCGATCGAGGGCGCGATCGTCTACGGCCTGTGCCGCCCGGGCGAGCCGCCGCTCGTCCTGCGCTCGCCAGCGGAGGTGCAGCGCGCGCTCGCGCGCTGATCAGGCGAGCAGGGCCTTCATCTCGCGGACCGCGCGTTCGATGCCGACGAGCACCGCCCGGCTGACGATGCTGTGCCCGATGTTGACCTCGCGCAGACCCGGCAGGACGAGCAGGCCGCGGACATTGTGGTAGTTCAGGCCATGCCCGGCGTGCAGGCGCAGGCCGCGGGCGCCGGCCTCGTGGGCGGCGGCGAGCAGGCGCTGCTGCTCGCGCGCCAGCCGCGGATCGTCGTCGCGGCCGCGGCAGGCCGCCCAGGCCTCGGCCCAGCTGCCGGTATGCAGCTCGACGGCGTCGGCGCCGAGCGCCGCCGCCGCCGCGACCGCCGCCGGCTCGGGCTCGATGAACAGGCTGACCAGGCAGCCGCGGGCGCGCAGGCGCTCGATCACCGCGCGCAGCCGCTGGTCGTCGGCGGAGACCGCCAGCCCGCCTTCGGTCGTGATCTCCGCGCGGTGCTCCGGCACCAGGCACACCTGGTCGGGACCGACCTCGAGCGCGAGCTCGAGCACCCCGCCGCCCTCGCGCGGCGCCAGCTCGAGGTTGAGCACCCCGCGGACGGTCTGCCGCAGCAGGCGCAGGTCGCGGTCCTGGATGTGCCGGCGGTCCTCGCGCACATGCACCGTGATGCCGTCGGCGCCGCCGAGCTCGGCGAGCACCGCGGCGTGGACGGGATCGGGCTCGACGCTGCGTCGCGCCTGCCGCACCGTCGCGACATGGTCGATGTTCACCCCGAGGTGGATCATGCTGCAAGCCTCGCCGCCGGCGGGCGGCGGCAAGGCGGGCGCCCTTGAGCCAGCGCTCGCACGGCAAGCATGCCGGCATGGACGGCGAGCAGCGCTGGGCGGCGCAGCGACGAGAGCTGGCGGAGGCCCTGCAGGCCCTGCGCGCGCAGGGGCGCCTGCGCCAGCGTCCGCTGATCGACAGCCGCGGCGGCAGCTCGGTCATCGTCTGCCGCGACGGCGCGCGGCGGCGCGTGATCAACTGGGCGAGCAACGACTACCTCGGGCTGTCGCGCCAGCTCAAGGTGCGCAACGGCGCGGCGCGCGCCCTGCGCCGCTACGGTCCGGGAGCGACGGCAGCGCGCCTGCTCGCCGGCTCCCCGCGCTGCCATCGCCGCCTCGAGGAGCGCCTCGCGTCCTGGGTCGGCGCCGAGGACGCCCTGCTCGTCACCACCGGTTACCAGGCCAACCTCGCAGCGCTGGTCGCCCTCGTCTACGGCACCCACGATGCGGCGGTGATCCTCGACCGGCTCTGCCACGCCTCGCTCTACGACGGCGCGCGGCTCGCTGGGGCGCAGCTGCTGCGCTTCGCCCACAACGACCTGGCCGACCTGGCGCGGCGCCTCGCGCAGTGCCGCGGCGCGCGCCGGCGCATCGTCGTCGTCGAGAGCGTCTACTCGATGGACGGCGACGAGGCGCCGCTGGTCGAGATCGCGGCGCTGTGCCGCGCCGAGGGCGCCCTGCTGGTCGTCGACGAGGCCCACGCGATCGGCGTCTTCGGCCCCGCCGGCCGCGGCCTGTGCGCCGCGCACGGCGTCAAGCCCGACCTGCTGACCTTCACCTGCTCCAAGGCCCTGGCCAGCCAGGGCGGGGTGATCGCCGGCGACGCGGAGCTGATCGCGCTCGTCGTCAACGCCGGACGCGCCTTCATCTACACGACGGCGCCGGTGCCGGCGGCCAGCGGCGCCGCGGTCGCCGCGCTCGACTGCCTGCGCGAGCGGCCCGGGCTGCCGGCCGAGGCCCTGGCCGCCGCCGCCGAGGTGCGCGCCGCACTTGTCGCCCAGGGCTGGCAGGTGCCGGCCGGGCGCTCGCCGATCATCCCGCTGCTCGTCGGCGACGAGGCGAGCGCCCTGCGCCTCGCCGAGGAGCTGTTCGCGGCCGGACACTGGGCCCCCGCCATCCGTCCGCCGACGGTGCCGCCGGGACAGTGCCGGCTGCGCCTGACGGTCACCGCCGGACACACGCCGCGCGATCGCCGGCGATTGATCGCCGCGCTGGCGGCGGCGCGTGCCCGCTTCGCGCCTGCGGCCGGGACGCCATCGCCATGCTGATCGATCTCGTCACGATCTTCCCCGAAGCCTGCCAGGGCTACCTCGACAGCTCGATCGTCGGCCGCGCACGGCGACGCGGCCTGATCCAGGTCGAGCTCGTCGATCCGCGGCGCTGGGCCGGCGGCCGCCACCGCACGGTCGACGATCGCCCCTACGGCGGGGGCCCGGGGATGGTGCTCGCGGCGCCGCCGCTCGCCGGCGCCATCGACTGGTGCTTGACGCGCTCGGCGCGGCCGCGCCTGCTGCTGACCGATGCCCGCGGCCGCCGCCTCGATCATCCGTGGGTGCGCGAGCTCGCGGCCTGCCCGCACCTGATCATCGTCTGCGGCCACTACGAGGGGATCGACGAGCGGATCGCCGAGCTCTACCATCCCGAGCGCGTGTCGCTGGGCGAGTTCGTCCTCTCCGGTGGCGAGCTGGTCGCGCTCGCGATCGTCGACGCCGTCGCCCGCCTGCAGCCGGGGGCCCTCGGCTGCGCCGAGAGCGCCCTGCAGGAGAGCTTCGCCGACGGCTTGACCTACGATCACCCCTGCTACACGCGGCCCGAGGAGTTCCGCGAGCTGCGCGTGCCGGAGCCGCTGCTCTCCGGCGACCATGCGGCGATCGCCGCCTGGCGCGCGGCGCAGCGTCGCCGCATCGGCGGCGAGCGCTAGCGCGGCGATTTGCACCGCTCCCCCCCCGGGTACGCTGCCCCCGATGGCGGACGAGCAGGGTCGGATCAGCGACATCCACATTTATCAGGAGATGCACGAGAGCTACCTCGCCTACGCGGTGAGCGTGCTGATCGACCGCGCCCTGCCCGACATCCGCGACGGCCTGAAGCCGGTGCATCGGCGCATCCTGCAGACGATGCACGACCTCAAGCTGACGCCCGGCCGCAAGTTCCTGAAGAGCGCGAAGATCGTCGGCGACTGCCTCGGCAACTACCACCCGCACGGCGACAGCGCGGTGTACGACGCGATGGTGCGGATGGCGCAGGACTTCTCGCTGCGCTATCCGCTGGTCGACGGCCAGGGCAACTTCGGCTCGATCGATGGCGATGCCGCTGCCGCCTACCGCTACACCGAAGCGCGGATGGCGCCGCCGGCGCTCGACATGCTCGCCGACATCGAATACGACACCGTCGACCATCGCCCGAGCTTCGACGGCCGGCTGCAGGAGCCGACGGTGCTGCCCAGCCGCTTGCCCAACCTGCTGGTCAACGGCAGCAGCGGCATCGCCGTCGGCATGGCGACCAACATCCCGCCGCACAACCTGCGCGAGGTCTGCGCGGCGATCCGCTGCGTCATCGATCGCCCGGAGTGCACGGTCGATGAGCTGATGCAGCATCTGCCGGCGCCCGACTTCCCGACCGGCGGCCTGATCTGCGGCACCGCCGGCGTGCGCCTCGCCTACGAGACCGGCAACGGCTCGGTGCTGGTGCGCGCGCGCATCGCGCGCGAGACGATCGACGGCCGCGAGTGCCTGGTGGTCAGCGAGATCCCCTACGGCATCAAGCTCAACACGATCTACGAGAGCATCCAGCAGGCCCACGAGGCTGGCAAGGTGACGGGGCTGGCCGGCATGCACGGCGGCGTCGTCGGCAACGGCATCCGCCTCGTGCTGACGCTGAAGAAGGGCGAGGATCCGGAGCTGGTGCTCAACCAGCTGTGGCAGCACACCAGCCTGCAGCACTCGATCAGCATCAACCTGGTCGCGCTCGATGGCGGGCGGCCGCGCACCGTCACCTTGAAGCGGATGATCACGGCCTGGCTCGAGCATCGCCAGGAAGTGATCTGCCGGCGCACGCGCTTCCTGCTGGCGCGCGACGAGGCGCGGCTGCATATCGTCGACGGTCTGCTGCGGGCGATCGATGCGATCGACGCCGTCATCGCGACGATCCGCGCCGCTGCCAGCAGCGAGGCGGCGCGCGCCCGCCTGATCGCCGATTTCGCCTTCAGCGAGCGCCAGGCCCAGGCGATCCTCGACATGCCGCTGCGCCGGCTGACCGGCCTCGAGCGCCAGCAGCTGCTCGAGGAGCGCCAGCAGCTGGTGGCGGCGATCGCCGACTACCAGGACATCCTGCAGCGGGTGGAGCGCCGCCACCAGATCATCAAGGACGAGCTGGCGGCGGTCGAGGCGGCCTATGGCGACCAGCGGCGCACGCAGATCGGCCCGCCGGTCGATGCGCTCGCCGACGAGCAGCTGATCCCTGACGCGCCCTGCCTGGTGACGATGACCGCCAAGGGCTACATCAAGCGCATGCCGGTCGAGGCCTTTCGCGTGCAGCGGCGCGGCGGCCGTGGCGTGATCGGCAGCGCGCTCAAGGACGACGATGCGATCGCCAAGGCCTTCACCGCCACCACCCACCAGCATGTCCTGGTGTTCACGGCCAGCGGTCGCTGCCACTGGCTGCGGGTGTGGCGGATCCCCGCCGCCGAGCGCACCAGCCACGGCACCCACATCGCGCAGGTCCTCGATGACCTGCCGTCGGGCGAGACGGTGGCGGAGGTGATCCCGGTCAGCGACTTCGGCGGCGAGCGCTATCTGCTGATGGCGACGCGCCGCGGCCAGGTGAAGAAGACCGCGCTCGCCGCCTACCAGCGCCCGCGCGCCGGCGGCATCAAGGCGATCAACCTCAAAGACGGCGACACGCTGGTCGATGTCCAGATCACCAGCGGCAACGACGAGGTGCTGCTCGCCACCGACGATGGCCAGGCCTGCCGCTTCCACGAGAGCGAGGTCCGCGCCACCGGCCGCGACACCGCCGGGGTGGCCGGCATCGACCTCGCCGCCGACGCCAGCGTCGTCTCGCTGGTCATCCACCGCCCGGGCACCGAGGTCCTGACCGTGTGCCGCCATGGCTACGGCAAGCGCACGGCCTGGGACGCCTACCGCCTGCAGTCGCGCGCCGGCAAGGGCGTGATCAACATCGACGCCGGCGAGCGCAACGGCCCGGTCGTCGCCAGCCTCGCCGTCGCCGAGGACGACCAGCTGCTCGTGATCACCAAGCAGGGGCTGACCATCCGCATGCCGGTCGCCGGCATCCGCTCGACAGGGCGCGCCGCGGCCGGCGTGCGCATCGTCGATCTCGCGGACGACGACGAGGTGCAGGCCGTGATGGTCTGCCCGCGCGATGATCGCGACGACGGCGAGCAGGAACCCGCTTCCTCAGCAGCGCTCGGGGAAGCGCCGGTGGTGCCAGAAGTACTGCCCGGGATGGGCGAGGATCAGGGCGGATAAGGCATCCATGCAGCGCTGCACCAGCGCCTGGTGATCGGCATCGGGCGCGAGCGGGCGGCCGAGGACGACGACGCTCTCCCCCGCGCGCCGCCGCAAGCAGCAGCCGGGGATGATCGGCACGCCGGCCTTGCGTGCGAAGAAGGCGGGACCATCGAAGCATAGGGTCTCGAAGCCGAGAAAGCGCGCGCGCACCCCGTGATGCGGCCGCTGGTCAGCGAGCATGCCGAGGGCCGCGCCGCGGCGCAGAGCGCGCAGCGCCTCGATCGCGCCGACGCGCTCGCCGGCAGCGACGAAGACGAGGCGCAGGCCAGCGGCGGCGCGCCGCGCATTGAGTTCGGCGTCGAGCGCGGCGTCGTGCAGCGGTTTGGCGTAGACCAGTACCTCGCGCCACGCCCTGGTCAGCGCGTGCGCGCCGAGGTCCCAGTCGCCGAGGTGCGCGGTGATGACGACGGCCGATGGCCAGCGGCGGGCGAGCAGGGCCATCCAGCGCGGATTGAGCACGCGCACCGCGCGCTCCGGCCCGCTCGCGCCGCCGATCGTCCAAACCTGCAGAAACTGGGCGCCGATGTGCGCGTAGGCGCGCCGCGCCAGCGCCGCGCGCTCCGGCCCGCGCACGCCGAGGCAGGCGCTGAGCTGGCGCTGCACGATGCGGCGGCGCAGGCCGCAGCGCCAGGCCAGCACGCCGAGCGCGGCGCCGACGCGGCAGGCGGTATCGGCGGCGAGCCGGCGCAGCAGGGCGCAGGCCCAGCGCGTCAGCCAGCGCCTCATGCCGGCCGATCCGCCGCCCCGAGCTGATCGGCGAAGCCGCGCCGCTGGTCTTGGGTCACGGCCTGGCGCAGGCGCTCCCAGTCGATCGGCTCGCCGGCGGCCAGGGCGCGCCGCGCGGCCTGAACCAGCAGCGCGTCGTCGCTGACCTCCGCCAGCTGCTGCAGCGCCTGCTCGGCCTCGGCGATCCGGCCTTCGCTTTGCAGCAGCTGCGCGGCATGACGGTAGCAGCGTGCCGCGGTGCGCCGGTCGCCGATGCCCGCTGTCGCCTCGGCGAGCGACAGTGCGTAGGCGGCGTCCTTGGAGTGCGCCGCAACCTGTGCGCTGAGCAGCGCGATCGCGTGCTCCATGTCGCCGGCGCCGAGCAGCTCGTCGAGCAGGGCCTGCACCGCCGCGCGCTCGCCGGCGGCATCGCCGGCCCGCCGCAGCAGCTCGATCAGCGCCATCGCTGCGTGGTAGCGCTCTTCCGGCGCCGCGAGGGCCAGGCGGCGCCGCGCCAGCTCGCTCGCCGTCCCGTAGTCCGCGCGCCGCGTCGCGAGGCGCAGCGCGTCCGCCACCGCCGCCGCCTCGCCCGGATCGTTGGCGTCGTGCAGCAGCTCGACCAGGCGCAGGCGCGTCGGCAGATCCTCGGGGCGCAGGGCGAGCAGCCGCGTCAGCGCCTCGGTCGCGGTCGCGAGATCGCCGCTGCCGCTGGCGAGGTCGGCGAGGTGCCGCAGCTCGCGCGCCGCGCGCCCGCGGTCGCCGGCGCGCAGCGCCAGCTCCGCGAGGCGTTGCCGCAGCGGGACGCTCGCCGGCGCGCGCTGCACCGCGGCCTGGGCGAGGCGCTCGGCGAACGCCTGCTGCCCGCTTTCGCGCGCCAGGTCGATCGCCCGGCACCAGGCGTCGATCGCCGCTTCGATCTGGCCGAGGCGTTCGTGCGCCGCCGCCAGCCGCGCCTGGATCTCGGCATCCTCGCCGCCGAGGACGACGATGCGCTCCAGGGTGCTGACCAGACCGATGTCGTCGCCCTCGCGCTCCTGGCGCTCGGCGACCAAGCGCAGCTGCTGCGTGGCGCGCTCGCTGTCGCGGCGGCGCGCGTAGGCCTTGGCGAGCCAGTCGTTGGCCTCGGAGTCCTCGGGGGCGGCCTTCGCCAGCAGCTCCCAGGCGGCGAGCCGCGCATCGTCCGCGACCTGCGTCGCCTGCGCCAGCGCGCGCCGCAGCAGCGCCGCGGCTTCACTGTGGCGGCCGGCAGCGAGCAGCAGCTCGGCGGCGGCACGCGCCGGCTCCAGCCGTTCGGGCTGCAGGGACGCCAGCGACAGCCAGGCCTGCAGGGCCTCCGCCTGGCGGCCGGCAGCCGCCGCCAGCCGCGCGCACTGCTCGTAGTGGATGGCGGCCTGCTCGTGGTCGCCGAGCGCCGCCGCGAGGCGACCGATCGCCATGCCGGTGACGACGGGATCGGCGCCGAGCTGCTGGCTCTCGCTGAGGACCTCCAGCGCGCGCGCGAGCATCCCGCGCTCCTCGTACCAGCGCACGAGGGCGAAGAGGGACTCCAGGGCGCGGCGGTCGTCGCCCTGCACGAGGTATAGCGATACGAGCTGGCCGAGGATCGGTTCGGGCGCCGCCCCGAGGCGCAGCGCGCGCTCAAGCGCCTGGATCTGGTCGCTGGCCGCCGTCGCCTGCTCGGCGGCGCTCAGGCAGTGCTGCGCAGCCTCCGCTGCGTTGCCAAGCTGCTCGGCGAGATCGGCGAGCTGCCAGCGCACGCGCAGCCCATCCTGCCCGAGGGCGACCGCGCGCTGCAGGATGCCGTAGGCGGTCGCCGGACGCGCGGCGCGCACCCGCTCGGCGAAGGCGACCAGCTCATTGGCCGCCGCCACCCGCAGGCAGTTGGCGCGTCGCAGCGCGACGACCGCGCGCTGCGCGCGAAACGGCGGCACCGCGGGATGATCGATCAGCTCGCGATAGACCAT
This sequence comes from Planctomycetota bacterium, assembly GCA_025055595.1. Classification (GTDB taxonomy): domain Bacteria; phylum Planctomycetota; class UBA11346; order UBA11346; family UBA11346; genus UBA11346. The sequence continues at coordinate 43,261 of JANWWU010000078.1, forward strand.
CGCATGCCGGCAGCGCGCGAGGAGCTGCGCCGCGTCCTCGTCGCGACCGTCGTCATCGCCGATGCGGCACAGCACATCCCAGGGATCGGGGATCAGGTCGGCATTGCGCGCGCGCTCGTCCTGGCGGCGCAGGATCTCGAGCAGCAGCGCCGGTACCGCGATCAGCAGTCGAAAGCGGCGCTGGAAGTCGACGAAGGGATCGGCCGGCGCCTGCTCGACGATGTCAAACTCGGGCGCCGGCCAGCCGAGCACCTCATCGACTTCCTCGTAAGCGAGGATGGTCAGCGGCTCGAGCGCCGCCGATTCCGGCATGCCGGTCTCGGCGCAGACCCGCTGCCACACCGTCTCGGGGTCGGCCTCGGCGAGCTCGCGGCCGAGCCGCGCCAGCTCCTCGCTGGTGACGAAGCGCGCCCAGCCGATGGCACGCAGCCATCGCCCGCTTGGAACGCCGCCGATCGCCTGCAACCCGCCCTCGGCGAGGTACAGCCAACGGACGCCCTGCTCGCAGCGCACCTGCACGGTCGCCGCGCGCCGCGCCGCCGCCAGCGACTGCAGGACCGACGGCAGATCGACCCACGCCGAGACATTGACAGTCGCGCGCGATGGCACGCTTGCACTCTATCGACCGGACGCGCGCTGCCATCCGGCGCCGCTAGCGGCGGCCGCGGCGCCGGCGCCAGTAGCGCACGGCGAGCGGCTCACCGATCAGCTCGCGCACCAGCAGCGCATCGCGCACGCGCGCGCGGTCCATCAGCAGCTGGCGCAGCCGCGCCGCGACCGGCTCCGGCGGCGCGACGATCGTCGCCGGAACCGCCGGACGGGCGGAGGCCGGCGCCAGCTCCGTCGCCGCCGGACGCGCGCGCGGCGCCTCGGCCGGCGGGCGCTCGGCGACATCCTCGGCGGACGGCAGCTCCGGCTCGCGCGACCGCTCCCGCGGCTCGGCCTCGCGCTGCAGCTCCTCGAGATCGCGCAGGATGTCGTCGAGCAGGGTCACGACGGACCGGGCGTCTTCTCAGTCGGCTTGGGCTGTGGCGGATGTGCGATCGCCGTCCGCATCTCGGTGTCGGCCTGCAGGTTCTTCAGCATGTAGTAGTCCATGATCCCGAGCTGGCCCTTGCGGAAGGCCTCGGCGATGGCGAGCGGGATCTCGGCCTCGGCGAGCACAACCTTGGCGCGGTTTTCCTGGACCAGGGCGAGCATCTCCTGCTCGCGCGCCACCGCCAGCGCGCGCTGCCGCTCGGCCTCGGCCTGCGCTACCCGCTTGTCAGCCTCGGCCTTGTCGGTGCGCAGGCGGGCGCCGACATTCTCGCCGACATCGACATCGGCGATATCGATCGACAGGATCGAGAAGGCGGTGCCGGCATCGAGCCCGCGCGCCAGCACCGTCTTCGAGATGCGGTCGGGATTCTCCAGCACCTCCATGTGGGTGCGCGCCGAGCCGATCGTCGTGACGATGCCCTCGCCGACGCGCGCGACGATCGTCTCCTCGGTCGCGCCGCCGACCAGGGTATCGATGTTGGTGCGCACGGTGACGCGGGCCTTGACCTTGAGCTGGATGCCGTCGCCGGCGATCGCATCGATCGTCGTGCGCCCGTCCTTCGGGCTCGGAACATCGATCACCTTCGGGTTGACCGAGGTCTGCACGGCATCGAGCACATCGCGGCCGGCGAGGTCGATGGCGCAGGCGCGATCGAAGGAGAGATTGATGTTCGCCTTGTTGGCGGCGATCAGGGCGTTGACCACGCGCATGACATGCCCGCCGGCGAGGTAGTGCGCCTCGAGGCGGTCGGTGCTGATGTCGAGGCCGGCCTTCTTGGCGGTGATGCGCGCGGTGACGATCACCGTCGGATTGACCTTGCGGAAGCGCATCATGAACAGCTGCAGCAGGCTGACCGGGGCGTTGCTGGTCAGGGCCTGGAACCAGAGGCTGAACACCGAGGCGATCGCCATCACGATGGCGAGCACGATCGCGCCGATGACCAGCCAGACGATGGTGACTAAATCGAACAAGGCGAGCGTCGTCAGGTACGGCATGCAGTCCTCGTCAGGGATGGTGGTCGTCGTCAGGGAGCGCCATGACGTGTACCACCGGGCCATCGAAGTCCAGGATGCGCACGCGCGCCCCGCGCCTGCCCCCGCCCTGCACCTGCACGTCGATGGCGACAGGGCCGCGGGGGCCAACGAAGCGCGCGCGTCCCGTCGGGTAGGCATCCGTCAGCAGCTCGCCCTCGGCTCCCGGACCGAGCCCTCCCTGGTCGGCGAGGCGGCGAGCCCCGGTCGCCTCCGTGATCTCCGCCGGCAGGACGAGCAGCGGGTGGCGCTGCATGCGTCGCAGGCCGAAGCGCAGGACGAGCGCAAGCAGCGCCGGCGCGACGACGACGAAGGCCCAGCCCGTCAGCGTCGAGACCTGAAAGGCCATGACGATGGCGACGACCGCGCTGATGGCCGCCGCGAGCGCCAGCATCCCCCAGCTGACGATGAAGCACTCGAGGACCGCGAGCACGCCAGCAAGCAGCAGCAGGGCCACCGCCCAGCCGAGGGCCGCCAGCGGCGGCAGACCGGGCGCCGCGCTGGTCGTCTCGGTCGCCAGCCAGGCCGGGATCATGCGCGCGCTTCCGCCTCGACCGGGCGGACGACGAGCTCGCCGAGCTGGGCGCCGACGATCTCGACCTCGCTGTCGGCCGGCACCAGCACGCCGTGCTCGGCGACCGCCGGTACATCCCGGCCATCGATGATGACGAAGCCGCTTGGGCGCAGCATCGTCCGCGTGCGCACGCGCTTGCCGATCAAGGCTCGGGCCTGCTGTTCGAGGTCCCCGGCGGTCGTCGCATCGATCGCCGCCTCGCTCGCCAGCACGCGCATCGCGCGGGTTCGCGGCAGGGCGGCGATGGCGACGATGGCGCCGATCGTCAAGACGGTCAGCGCCAGCAGGCTCTGGATCAGGGCATGGCCCATCGCGCCGCGCCAGCGCTCGTCGCCGATCTCGAACTGGAAGGAGTCGGGCATGAAGGCGAAGATCATGCCGCCGCCGATCGCGAGCAGGCCCGCGATCAGCAGCAGGCCGCCAGTGGGGAAGAGGAAGAACTCGGTGATCAGGGCCAGGATGCCAAACGCGATCAGGATGATCTCGGCGGCCCCGACGAGGTCGAGCCAGTACTGGCAGACGAGGAACAGCAGGCCGCAGACTGCGGCGCCGATCAGGAAGAGGCCGCCGCTCGGCATCTTGAACTCGAGCAGCAGCAGCAGCAGCGCGAGGCCGGCCAGCAGCGGCGCCCAGCCGCCGAGGGTCTCGGCGATCAGCTCGTGGCGACTGGGCAGAAAGCGCTGCACCGCGCTCGGCTCGACGCCGAGCAGGCGGTAGACCTCGTCGAGGTCCTTGACCAGCGCCGTCGCCATCCCCTCGGCGACGGCTTCCTTGGCCGTGTAGGTCAGCAGGCGATCCTTGCCGAGGATCAGCACGCCGTCCTCCTTGCGCAGGCCGGGGCGGGCGGCGAGAAAGGCCGGCAGATCGTCCTCGATCACGAAGTGCTGCCGACCGTCGATGTCGAAGCGCCACAGCTCCTGATTGCGCGCGGTCATCTTCTGCAGCTTGGCCTGGTCCCAGCCATTGTGCTGGCCGGCCTGGCGCAGCAGGGCGCGGACGGGGCTCTCCAGCTTCTCCGGGGCGTACTTGATCGGCTCCGCCGGGTCCTGGCTGACAAAGATGACGCCGATGTCCCCGATGTAGGCCTGATCGGTCATGTAGATGCGGCGGTGCCCGTAGGCGAGCAGGGCGCCGGCGCTGTAGGCGCGCGTGTCGATGAAGGCGATCAGCTCGGTGTCTTCGTCGCCGACGGCGAGGATGCGTTCGAGCATGCGCATCGCCGCGTCGAGGGCGCCGCCGTCGGTGGCGATGCGGCAGACGATGTAGCGCGGGCTGAGCGCCAGCGCGCGATCGACGGCGCGCTCGAACTGCCCGGCGCGATGGTCATCGATCGCGCCGTCGATCGGGATGAAGGCGACGAGCGGCTTCCCGCCGGCGCCCTGGCCGCCAGCAGGCGTGGCTTCCCCGCCTTGCCCGAACGGCGCGACAGCAACCAGCAGCAGGCCTAGCAGCCAGTGCAGCATGCACCTACCCTAAATCGCCAGCGGCCCGCACAAGGCAGCCGCCGCCTGACATCCGTCAGCAGCTCAGGAGGCGAAGAGGTTGCCGCTGGTCGCGGCGTTCGGAGCGCTGAGCTCGCTGAGCTCGACCACGCAGAAGATGCCGGCGACGATCAGCGCGATGCAGGAGATGATCACCATCCAGAGGTAGATCTTGTCGCTCAGCATGGGGGTCTCACAGGCGGTTGGCGGCGAGATCGCCGGCCTCGATGGTCAGCCCGCTGGTGTTCCACGACGAGGGGATGACGCGCGCCGGCGCCATATCGTTGAGGACGCGCTCGACGCGCACCTTGCAGATGTACTGGTTGCCGCGGTAGACGATGAACTCCTGCCCGACCTGCACGCCTTCTTCGCGCCCGATCGACAGAATGACGAACTCCTGCTCGCCCTTGCTGTTGACCTGCACGGCCGCGACGCGCGCATGCAGGGCGGCCGTGCTCGGCTGCTCGTAGTGGATCGCCTCGTAGACCTTCGGGAAGCGTTCGCGCAGCACCGCCAGCCGGGCCTCGGCCTGCTTGCGTTCCGCGATGCTCTTGTCGAGCTGCTCGCGCAGCCGCGCGTACTCGGTCTGCAGGTTGTTGAGGTCGTCCTCGACTTCGGCGAGCTTGACATTGAGGTTGAAGGCGACGGCGCGCGCCACCTGCGCGATGTGGGTCAGCTCGCTGTTGCGCTGCCGCACCATATCGAGCGACTTGCTCTGCGCCTGGTAGTTCTCGTTCAGGGCGCTGTAGTCGGTGCGCATGCGGTCAAGGTCGCGCTCGAGCGCTTGGATGCGCGCCACGCGCTCGGTGATCTGCGCCTCGAGCTCGCGGATCTTCGCCTGGTCGCGATCGCGGTCGATCTGCAGCTGCGCGACCTGGTTCTCGGCCCGGACGCGGCCTGCGGACTCGGTGGCCAAAAGCTGCGTCGCCTGCTTGAGCTCGGCGGCCAGGCTCTTGGTATCCTGGTCCCAGCGCCGCTTCCAGTTCTCGCGCGTCGCGAACAGCATCATCTGGACGATCATGAAGGCGACGGTCAGGACGAGCAGGACGAGGATGAAGATGCGCAGGGCGAGGCTCATGCGTGCAAGGCTCCCATGAATCGAAAGGCGTGGCGGTCACTCATCGACGGCACCCGCGGTGCGCGCCTCGATGCCGTAGCGCTGATGCTCCTGGAACTCGGCGTAGAGCTCCACCGGCACCCCGGCGGCGGCGCCGAAGCCGCCGCTGGCGGCAGCGCGCACCCCGGCATCGCTGTGCTGCATCGCCTTCTTCAGGATGTCGACGGCGGCGCGTGACGTCGGATCGATGCGGCCGATGGCGAAAACGAAGGCTGCGCGCAGCGCTGGATCGCTCTCCAGTTCGGCATCTTGGGCCTGATAGATCTCGGTGATGCGGGCGATGTGGGCGCGCGCCGCCTCGCCGGCCGGGCCGGCGGCGATCCGCGCCAGCGCGCGCAGCGCCGCGCTGCGGATCGCGTTGGAGCGCGCCGGCAGGGTCTCGACCAGCGCCGCGACCGCGCCGCCGAGGTCGAGCGGCGTGCGCCGCGGGTCGGGCTGCTGCAGGGCGAGCGCCGCGCGCAGGGCGATGTCCTCGGCGACCGCCTGCTGAGCATGCGGCGGCGGCGCGTCCTTGAGCGCGGCGTCGATCGCATCGCGCAGCTCGACCGCGTCATAGGGACGGCCGACGAACTTGCTCGCCGGCCGCCGCGCGACGAACTCCGCCCGCACCTTGTCGGCCTGCTCGGGCTGCTCGGGCAGGGCGACGAAGATCGGTACACCGGCGGCGCGCGGATCGGCGCCCAGCATGTCGATCAGCCCGGCAGCGTTCTGCTGCGGAACGTCGAGCTCGGCGCCGTTGTGGTCCTTGACGGCAGTCTTGAGGTCGCCGGCGACGATGATCGCATCCTTGAGCGGTCCCGAGGCCAGGCGGTTGAGCGCCTCGAAGCCATCGGCCGCTGTGATCGCGACGAAGCCCTTGCTGGTCAGCGCCGCGCGCGCGGCATTGCGCGAGCGGGGATCGGGATCGACGACGAGGACCACGCGCATGCCCCAGGCCCCGAGGGCTTCGGCGAGCAGGGGCACCACCTTCTCGGCGCCAGGGAAGGCATCGGGATCGAGGCTCGCCAGCGTGATCGCGGCCTGATAGCGGATCAGCTTGTCGGGGTGCTCGAGCGCGGTGATCAGCACGGTGCCTGGCTTGGCCGGGGACAACGGCTCGTTGGCTGCCGGGAACAAGGGCTTGCCGTGCACGAGCTCGCGCTCGGCGAGCACCCGCATCAGCACCAGCGCCGCATCGTGACGCTCGGAGGCCAGCGCCTGCTGCAAGGCGCGGCAGAGGTTCTCGGCCCCCGACATCCGCAAGCGCTGCTGCAGCTCGGCGAGCGCGGTGGCCCGCGCCGAGAGGCGCTCGAGGGCGTCCTCGCCGCTAGCCGGGGCCAGCGTGCGCTCCTGCGCTAGCAGCGAGCGCTCGACGATGTCCGCCAGCTCGCCGGCATAGACCGCCGTCAGCACCGGCAGGAAGCCGGCCTCGCCCGGCTCGACCGCCATCCCCGCAAACAGCAGGTCTTCGGCCATCAGCTCGTTCCAGGCGTAGGATGGCGCGCGCGTCCAGGCCAGGCGGGCCGCGCCCTCGGCTTGCGGATCCCAGCGCCACAGCAGGCGCTCGGCGGCGATCATCTCGTCGCGGATCTCCGGACCGCCACGGAAGTAGCGGAGGGCCTCCGCGATGTGCGCTTCGGACAGCGTCGGCACTTCGGGCAGCTGGGCGCGCTGAACGATCTTCTCGATCGCCCGATCGATCGCCTGCATCGTCACCGGCGCCAAGCCTTCGCGCAGCCGCACGCGCAGCAGGGCCGGCAAGGCCCGCGGGTCGCCGATATCGCCGAGGATCAGCGACACCGAGCCGATCTGCCGCTGGTCATCGCTGCTCAGCGCCGCGGTCAAGGGCAGCACGGCGCGCGCGCCCATCCGCGTCAGCACCAGGCGGCACTGGCTGCGGCGCCGCTCCTGGGGGTTGTCGGTCAGCGCCCAGACGAGCTCGGGCACCGCCCACGGGCCGACAGCAGTCAGCTCGCGCATCGCCGCGATCTGCTCTTCCTCGCTCTGCTCGAGCTTGCCGATCAGGATGCGGATGTACGCCGGATCGCGCCGCAGCTGCTTCTGGTAGATGCGCGCCCGACGCAGCAGCTCCTTGAGCGGCTCGGCCAATGGGTCCTGCTCCTGCATCTGCAGAATCAGCGCATCGCCGCAGGCGAGGTAGAACTCGTAGGCGTCTTTATTGTCGGGCTCGAGGGCGAGGGCGGTGCGGAAGGCCAGGGCGGCCTCACGATAGCGGCCGGCGCGATACTGCTTGACGCCCTCGGCGAGGTACGAGCGCACCTGATCGGCGACCGGGAAGTGCGGATCGGCCCGTCGCGGGCTCGCTTCGCCGGCCGCCAGCGGCGCCCCGAGCAGAGCCGCTAGCAAAGCCGGAACCAGGGCGCGCGACAACGACCCAGGCGCTACACGCAACGAACGCATCGGGCCTCCGTACTGCAGATCCAGGCGTATGGTTCGAAGTGGCATCGTGCGTGTCCCTTCCGGCGGCATCAACCCCTGCGCGCGCCAGCGTGCGCGAAGTGTATGACGAGCCCGCGACGCCGCCGCGTCTTGCACCCCCGCTGCCCGGTCAAGATACGCGCCATGCCGCGTCGAGAAGGGCAGTCGACGGGGTGGCGGTGGACGCTGGCCCTCTGCGCGCTGCTGGCCGGCGTCGGCCTCAGCCTCTTCGCGCTGGCCCTCCGCCCGTGCCGCTTCGTCATCGAGCCTGGGGAGTCCGTGGCCTGGGAGCTGACGGTTCGCTCCGCCGCCAGCGGCGAGGCGACGGCCGCGGCACGCGCCACCCGCATGGTGATCCGACTGCTCGGGCTGGGCCCGGAGCCCGAAGCGGTCGCCTGGTTCGCTGGGCCGAGCGCGGAGCGGGCCAGCGCCTTCCACCTCGCGATGCTGCCCGTCGACGGGGCGCTGCGCCTGCGCACGCCCGAGGGGCGCATCGCGTTGAGCGGGCCCCACTGCCTGGGCTTCGACTTCAACCTGCTGCCGCTGCCGCCGGGGGCGGAGCAGAGCTGGCGCGCGAGCGTCGTCTGGGCGCCCTTGCCGCCAGACAAGCAGCTGGTGCCGGTCGAGGTCCGCCGCCTGCGCGCCAACGCTTGGCCCGAGTTCCGCTGCCTGTTTCCGCCGAGCATCGAGTGGGTGGATCCGCACAGCGGACGCTATCGGCAAGTGCGGGGTCTCGCCGCCACCTACCGCTTCGATACGCTGCGCGGGCTGCCGGTGTGGGCGCTCGTGCGCTGGACGTTGCGCGAGGAGCTGCCGCCGCCGCAGGGCTTCGCGTCCCGCGACTACGAGTGCGAGCTGCGCTTCCTCGAGCGGCGGAGGCATGGGGAGCCGGCGGCGCTGCGGCAGGCCGCGGCCCTCGCCCAGCGCGTGCACGAGGCGCGAGCCGCCGGCCAGCGCCCGGCGCTCGCCTGGCTCGCCGCCCTGCAGGCCGCCGGCGAGCCGTTCGCCTCCCTCGCCGGCGCGAGCCCGGAGCGCCTCTGAATGCGCTGGGCAGTGGCGCTGCTGATGCTGGCGGCGCTCTCCGCCATGGAACGCGCGATCATCGACGATCCGCGACTGGCGCTCGACTGGCTGCCGGATCGCCCGTCCCAGCAGGCCTGGCGCGCGCTGTTCGATCCGCATGCGGTGTGGCCCGAGCGCGATGTCGACCTGCTGGCGAGCGCTCACGGCGAGCGGTTGACGACCTTGTGGGCCGCTCGCCTGTGGTACCGCGGCGAGCCGTGGACGCGGCGCGAGCACGAGCCGATCAACCTGCGGCGCTGGCGCGTCGTCGACCGCGCCGTGCGCCTGGCGATCATCCGCGACCTGCGCTGGCGGCGCGATCCGCGCCTCGTCGCGGTGCTGCTCGGCTTCCTGCAGCGCGAATCCGAGGACGTCGGCCTGGTGGTCAACGCCCTGGCCGCGCTGTCGCTGATCGACCCGCCCGCCGGACGCCAGGCGGCGCTGCGCCTCGCCGATCCGCGTCGCCCCGATCGCCTGCCAGCCGCCGGCCTGCCGGGGGCCCGCAGCGCGGCCCTCGCCCTCGCCCTGGAGAGCGGGCCGCTCGACGAGCCGCTGCAGGCCGCGCTCTCCTGGGCCCTGCTGACCGCCGACGGCGGCGAGCGCATCGCCGCCCTCGGCCGGCTGCCGCGCGGCGCGGTCCCCGAGCTGTGCGGTGCGGCGCTGCAGCGCCTGCTCGAGCCCGCGCAGCGGGGCGCGCTGCGCGACGAGGATCTCGCGGCCGGGGTGCTGATCTGCGCGCGCCTCGAGGGCCCGCTCGGCGAACGCGTGCTGCAGGCGCTGGGCACGCTGGCGGTGGCGGCGCCGCGCGAGCTCGCCTGCGCCGCCGCCACCGCCTTGGCGCGCGTCGTCAGCTGGCGCCACGCGATCGATCCCCAGCCCCTGCTCGAGCGCTTCCAGCGCGACCCCGATCCCTCGGTGCGGCACGCGTTGGCCGCGGCCCTGGTGCGCATCGCTCCCGATCGCCTGGCGTCGCGCCGCGAGGCCGCGGCCTGGGCGGTGCTCGCAGCCCACCGCCTGGCCCTGCAGGACTGGGACTGGCATCGCCCATGAACAACGAGGAGGCGCTGCCCGCCGCCTTCGTCGCCCTGCTGCGCGAGATCGCTGGCGACGCCGCCGAGCAGGTGCTCGCCGGCTGCACCGGCGACCGCTGCCCGGCCTTCCGCGCCAACACGCTGAAGGCCGGACGGCGCGCGCTGTGCCGGGAGCTCGCGCAGGCCGGCATCGTCTACCGCCCCCATCCGCTCTCGGACTGGTCGTTCACCACCACCGCGGAGGGCGAGGCGCGGCTCAAGGCCAGCGCGCCCTACGCTGCGGGCTGGGTGTACAGCCAAGGCCTGGCCAGCCAACTGCCGGCCATCCTGCTGCCGCTGTCGTCTGGCGTGCGCGTACTCGATGCCTGCGCCGCTCCCGGCGGCAAGACCACCCTGCTGGCGATGCGTCTCGGCAACGGCGGCGCCGGGATCACGGCCTGCGATCGCGCGCCCGGCCGCTTCGCGCAGCTGCTGCATACCCTGCGGCTGCTCGGCGCGCACCGCGTGCAGGCACTGCGCTGCGACATGCGGCGGCCGCCGCCGGCGATCGCCGCCGAGCGCTGGGACCGCGTGCTCGTCGACGCGCCCTGCTCGGGCAGCGGCACCGTCCGCCTCGATCGGCCGGCGACCTGGCAGCGCCTCAGCTTCGACTACGAGGGCTATGTCGCGTCGCGCGTGCGCATCCAGACCGCGCTCGTCGAGCGCGCGGCGGCCCTGCTCGCCCCCGGCGGCCTGCTGCTCTACAGCACCTGCTCGCTCGATCCGCGCGAGAACGAGGGCGTCGTGCGCCACCTGCTGCACCTGCGCGCGCCGCTCGAGCCGCTCGACCTGTCGCGCTGGGCCAAGCCCTTCGGAGCCAGCGCCGGACCGGGCCTGCGCCGCTTCCGCGATCAGGAGTACGGCGAGTTCGCGGCGGCCTGCCTGCGCCTGTGGCCGTGCCGCGAGCACGAGGGCTTCTTCGTCGCCCTGCTGCGCCGTCGGCGCTAGCGCTCTTCCCAGGGCAGGCCGAGGACCTCGGCGACCGCGCGCGCCTTGTCGCGCGCTTCCTGCCACTCCTGCGCGGGGTCGCTGTCGGCGACGATGCCGCCGCCTGCGCGCAGCCACAGCGTCGCGCCGGCGATCTCGACGGTGCGAATCGCGACCGCCAGCTCGCAGCCACCGCCGGCCAGCCGCCCATAGGCCCCGCACCAGTGGCCGCGCGACGCGCCCTCGAGGGCGGCGATGTGCCGCATCGCCGCGCGCTTGGGCGCCCCGGTGATCGAGCCGGCGGGGAAGCAGGCCGCGATCACCGCCGACAGCGGGGTCCCCGGTCGCAGGCGGGCCGAGACCTGCGCCAAGCGGTGGTGCAGGTGCGGCAGATCGACGACGGAGCCGGGATCATCGACGCGCACGCCGCCCGGCACCGCGACGCGCCCGAGGTCGTGGCGGCAGAGATCGACGATCATCGCCAGCTCCGCGCGCTCCTTCTCGCTGGCCGCCAGCTCGGCGCGCACCGCCGCCTCCTCGCCGCGCCGGCGGCGGCGCGTGCCCTTGATCGGACGCATCGTCGCGACCCCGTCGCGCACCGCCAAGAAGAGCTCCGGGCTGTTGCCGACGATCGCCGGCCCCGCGCCGCCGCGCAGCAGGCAGGCATAGGGCGCGGGATCGCGCGCGCGCAGCGCCAGATGCAGGGCGACATCGGGGCAGGGATGCGGGGCCAGCGCGATGCGCCAGGTGCAGCCGAGGTTGAGCTGGTAGACCTCGCCGGCGGCGATCGCCGCCTGCGCCGCCCGCACCCGCGCGCGATGGCCCTCGCCGTCCCACGCCGCGCTGCAGGACAGCGCGCGCGGCGGCTCGAGCATGCTCGCTCCCGCCAACGGATAGGAGGAGGCGGCGCTCAGATCCCAGGCCCGGCCCGGCTCCTGCGGGAAGCCGTAGGGCAGCGCGATGAACCAGGCTCCGTCCCGGTCGAGATCGCTCCACGCCCGCAGCGGCCGCGGCTCGCCGAAGGCCACCCATCCCTGCTCGCCCTGCACCCAGGCCGCGCCGGCTTCGTCCGCCGCCGCCAGCAGGGCCTCCTCGTAGCTGCTCACAGCGCGGCGCAGCGCATGCTGAGGTCGAGGGCGGGCGCGCTGTGGGTCAGCGCGCCGACGGAGATCCGATCGACGCCGGTCTCGGCGATCGCGCGCACCGTCGCCAGGGTCACGCCGCCGCTCGCTTCGAGCTCGACGGCGGCGCCGCTGCCGTCGCGCCAGGCCACCGCCGCGCGCAGCTCATCGAGCGCCATGTTGTCGAGCAGGACGATCTCGGCGCCGGCCGCGACCACCGCCGGCAGGTCGGCGACGCGCTCGATCTCCACCGCGATCCGCACGGCGCGCCCGAGCACCTGTCGCGCCCGCTCCACGGCGCGCGCCGGCGTGCCGAGGCCGCCGAGCGCGATGTGGTTCTCCTTGATCAACACCGCGTCATGCAGCCCCAGGCGATGGTTGCAGCCGCCCGCGCAGGCCACGGCGTGCTTCTCGAGGGCCCGCCAGCCGGGCGTCGTCTTGCGCGTGTCGTAGATGCGGGCCCGCGTGCCGGCGACGGCGGCGACGAAGCGCGCGGTCAGCGTCGCGATGCCGGAGAGGCGCTGCGCGATGTTGAGCGCCGTCCGCTCGCCAGCCAACAGGGTGCGCGCGCGGCCCGCACCGCGCAGGACGACGCTGCCGGCAGCGACCGCGGTGCCGTCGGCAGCCAGCGCTTCGAGCGCGACATCGCCGCCGCAGGCGGCGAAGACCCGCTCAAAGATCGGCAGGCCGCAGATCACGCCCGCGCTCTTGGCGGTGACGGCGAAGCGCAGGCGCGCGTCCTCGGGAACGAGGGCCTGCGTCGTCAGGTCCGCCCCGCCGCGCAGGTCCTCGGCGAGCGCCAGCGCGATCGCCTGCGTGACCTCCGGCAGCTCGTAGGGATCGGGCATAGCGCTACCCTATTCCCTGCGCGGCAGGCGCCACAGCATCCGTCCATGCCGTCGGGGATCGTCGTCGCCCTCGCCGCCTGGCTGAGCGCCGGCGCGCTGATGCTGCTCAGCGCGCGCCTCCTCGGCCCCCACCCCGACCCGCTGTGGCAGGTGCTCGGCGCGATGGGCGCGGCGGCCGCGGCCTGCGTGCTGACGCTGTGGGGCGCGCGCCTGCCCGCCGCCGCCAACGGCTTCGCGCTGCCGCGGGCCGCGGCCTGGATCCTGGCCGTGGCGGTCGGCATCGCCGGCCTGCTCAGCTCGCTGCTGGCGGCGACGCTCGTGTTCGCGCTGTTCGGCCGGCCGGAGGGCGTGCAGCCGGTCGAGCGCGTGGTCGGCGAGCTCTTCGCCCGCTACGGGTTCTGGGGCACGGTGCTGCTGGCCGCGGTGCTGCCCGGCATCGTCGAGGAGGCGCTGTTCCGCGGCGTCGTGCTCTCGGCCCTGCGCCGCCACTGGCCGGACGGTCTGGCGATCGCGGTCAGCAGCCTGGCCTTCGCCCTCCTGCACCTCGATCCCTGGCGCTTCCTGCCGCAGGCCGTCCTCGCCCTGCTGCTCGGCTGGCTGACGGTGCGCAGCGCCTCCTGCCTCCCGGCGATGCTCGCGCACGCCGTGCACAACGCGCTGGTGCTCGGCCTCGTGCACGCCGGGCTCTAGGCTCAGGGCGCCAGCCAGTCGGGGCCCCAAACCAGCGCTCCGCCGCTGTGGCCGGCGAGCGCGACCGCGAGCGCCGTCGCGAGCAGCACTCCCAACAGCGCCCAGCGCCGTCCGGGCAGCGCCAGCGCCCAGAGGCTGGCGAGCAGGGCGCCACCGACCGCGATCCAGCCCGCCAGCTGATGGCGCGCCAGCAGGGTCGGGTCCTGATCGCTGGCCAGGAGCTGGCCGCTGAGCGCCGCGAGGAGGGCGCTGCCGGCTCCGAGCGCGCTGGCCAGCATCACCGCCGGCTGCCAGCGCGCGCCGCCGCCGATGACCAGCGCCTGCAGCAGGCAGGCCAGCGCAAGGAAGGCGATCGGGAAATGGACGAGCGCGGGATGCAGGCGTCCCAGCCACGGGGGCCGCGGCGGCGGGGAGGCGGGAGCGACGATGTCCGCCGCCTCGTCCGGCCAGGGCGCGCCGATCTCGACCCAGCGCTCGAAGTCGCGGATCACCGCCTCCGGCAGGCGATAGTTCGGCGGCATGTTGAGATCGCTGTCGCCCTCCCAGCGCATCGCCCGCAGCAGGGCGCTGTTGACGGGGTCGCCCGGAATCACCGCCGGTCCTTCGTCCCAGCCGCCGGCGAGCAGGCTCTCGTAACGATCGACGGCCAGGCCGCCATAGCGCCGCTCCCCGCCATGGCACTGGTAGCAGTGCTCAACGAGCACCGGCCGGATCCGCTCCTCGAAGAAGGCGACAGCACGCGGGTTCGGCCCGACGCGCACGCGGCCGAGCGTCGCCTCGCCGGCCGGCGCGGCGCCCAACAGCGCCAGCAGCGCGGCGAGCGCGCGCAGCATGCGCTCAACCCAGGCGCCGCTTGTAGTCGTCATAGGAGAACTGGCGCAGGATCCGCAGCTCACGGCCGTCCCAGGTGGCGAGCGCCGGATGCTTGACGCCATTGAACATCGTCGTCTTGACCATCGTGTAGTGCGCCATGTCGGCGAAGACCAGGCGCTGGCCGACGCGCAGCGGCTCGGCGAACGACCAGTCGCCGATGACATCGCCAGCGAGGCAGGTCGGGCCGCCGAGACGATAGGTGTAGGGCAGCACGCCGGGCGCGGCCGCGCCGTGGATGGTCGGCCGATAGGGCATCTCCAGGACATCCGGCATGTGCGCGGTCGCCGAGACATCGAGCACCGCGATCGCCATGCCGTTGCGCAGGACATCGAGCACGCTGGCGACCAGCACCCCGGTGCCGAGCGCGATCGCCTCCCCGGGCTCGAGGTACACGGTGAGCTGCGGGTAGCGCGCGCGCAGAGCGCGGATGCTGGCGATCAGGGCCTCGACATCGTAGTCGGCGCGCGTGATGTGATGGCCGCCGCCGCAGTTCAGCCAGCGCACGCGCGGCAGCCAGTCGCCGAAGCGGCGCTCGACGGCGGCGAGCACGCGCGCGAAGACATCGGCTCCCTGCTCGCACATCACATGGAAATGCAGGCCGTCGACGCCCGGCGGCAGCTCGTCGCCGAACTCAGCACGGATCGTGCCGAGCCGGCTGCCGGGGACGCAGGGGTTGTAGAGCGCGACCTCGATCTCGGCGTACTCGGGATTGATGCGGATGCCGACCTCGCGGCGCTCGGGATAGGCGCGCACCGCCGGCAGGTGCCGCGCCAGCTGGCTCGGCGAGTTGAAGATCAGGTGATCGGAGACGGCCAGCGATTCCGCCAGGTCGCGATCGCTGAAGGCCGGCGCATAGGTGTGGACTTCCTTGCCGAACTCCTCGCGCGCCAGCCGCGCTTCGTAGGGGCCCGAGGCGGCGCAGCCGTCGAGCCAGGGCCGCAGGACGGGGAAGACCGGCCACATCGCGAAGCCCTTGAGCGCGGCGAGGATCCGGCAGCCGGCAGCGCGGCGCACCCGATCGAGCAGGCGGGCATTGCGCTCGAGCAGCCGCAGGTCGACGACGAAGCAGGGGCTCGGCAGCGCCTCCCAATCGAGGTCGTGGATCGGCGTCTCGGGGATCGGATGCATCGGTTGATGCAGTTGACCGGCCGAGGGCAGCGCACAAGCCTCAGGCCGAGGGCGGCACCGTGCCCGGCACGAACGGCACGAAGCGCACGCCGCCGAGGCAAGAGCGCCGTCCGCCCTCGTAGAGCCAGAGCTCCTGCTCCTCCGGCGGCCCGAGCGGCATCACCAGCCGGCCCTGCGGCGCCAGCTGCGCCAGCAGCGCCGGCGGCACGGTAGCGGCGGCGGCGGCGACATGGATCGCGTCGTACGGCGCCGCCGCCGGCCAGCCGCCGTGGGCATCGGCGTGGATGACGACGACCGGCAGGCCCTGCAGGCGCTGGCGGGCGCGCTCGGCGAGATCGGCGATGCGCTCGAGCGCGTAAACCGCGCCGCCCGGCGACACCAGCTCGGCGAGCAAGGCGGCGGTGTAGCCGGAACCGCAACCGACATCGAGCACCCGCATGCCGGGAGCGAGGCGCAGGGCGGCAAGCATGCAGGCGACGACGCGCGGCTGGCTGATCGTCTGGCCGCAGCCGATCGGCAGCGCGCCGTCGGAGTAGGCGAGCGCGCGCGCGTCATCGGGGACGAAGCGCTCGCGCGGCACCGCCGCCATCGCCGCCAGCACCCGCGGGTCGCGGCACTCGCTGAGCTGCTCGCGCACCATGCGCTGGCGCAGGCGGGCGTAGATCGGATCGTCGTCCGCCGTCATGCGCCCGTGCGCGTTTCACGGTGCGGCGCCAGATCCGCTCGGCGCGCTGAGCCCCAGCTTGGCGATGATGAAGGCGATCACCTGTCCGATCGTCTCCATCCCGGGGCCGCCCGGCAGCGTCTCCTCGAAGTTGATGCCGAAAGCGTCCTCGAGGTCCATCGCGACCTCGGCGATGTCGAGGTGGTTGTCGGTGATGTCCGGCACCAGGCGCTGGCCCTCGTAGTCGAAGCCGTTGGCCAGGCCGTCGGCGAGCGGCGGCAGCTTGTGCAGCTTGTGCGTGAGGATCTCGAGGACCTCACTGCGAACGCGGTCGACATCCATCATGGGCGGTAGCGACGGAAGATCAGCGACGCATTATGGCCGCCGAAGCCGAGGTTGTTGGAGAGCGCATACTCGATCGCTGCCGGGCGCGCCTGCTGCGGCACATAGTCGAGATCGCATTCGGGGTCGGGATGCTGCAGGTTGATCGTCGGCGGCAGCACGCCGTGCTGCAGGGCGAGGATGGTAGCGATCGCCTCGACCGCCCCGGCGGCGCCCAGGGTGTGGCCCGTCATGCTCTTCGTCGAACTGACGGCGAGCTTGTAGGCATGGGGTCCGAAGACCTGCTTGATCACCGCCGTCTCGGTCTTGTCGTTGAACTCCGTGCTCGTGCCGTGCGCATTGATGTAGCCGATCGCCTCGGGCGGCAGCCCGGCGTCGGCGAGCGCCATCCGCATGCAGGCGATGCCGCCGGCCCCGCTCGGGTCGGGCGCCGTCTCGTGATAGGCATCGCCCGTGCAGCCGTAGCCGACGATCTCGGCGATGATCCGCGCGCCCCGCGCCTGGGCATGCTCCAGGCTCTCGAGGACTAGGATGCCGGCGCCCTCGGCCATCACGAAGCCGTCGCGGTCCTTGTCGAAGGGGCGGCTGGCCGCGCCCGGGTCGTCGTTGCGCTTCGACAGCGCGCCGATCGCGTTGAAGCCGGCGACCCCAAGGTGGGTGATCGGCGCCTCGCTGCCGCCGCACAGGGCAGCGTCGCAGAGCCCGTGCCGGATGTGGTGGAAGGCCGCCCCGATGCAGTGGCTGGCGGTCGCACAGGCGGTGACGATCGCGTAGTTCGGGCCCTTGGCACCGTAGACGATCGAGATGTCGCCGGCCAGGCTGTCGACGATCATCTTCGGTACGAGCAGCGGGCTGACGCGCGAGGGGCCGCGCTCGAGCATCGTCCGATGTTCCTCTTCGATCGTCGCCAGACCGCCGATGCCGGCGCCGACGATGACCGCGACGCGGAAGGGGTCGCGCCACGCCACCTTGCCATCGGCCGTGCGCGGCAAGCCGGACATCGCCATCGCCTCGGCCGCCGCCTTGAGCGCCAGCAGGACGAAGCGATCCTTGCGGCGCAGCATCTTGCGATCGCCGTTGGCCAGCGTCAGGTTGTCGATCGGCACCTCGCCGGCGAAACGCGTCGCGTGCTGGCTAGCGTCGAACTGGGTGATCATGCGGATGCCGTGGCGGCCCTGGCGCAAGGCATCCCAGAACGAGGGGACATCGGTGCCATTGCACGCGACCACCCCCATGCCGGTGATCACGACCCGACGCTGGCTCATCCCCCCGCGATCCGCTCCCGCCGTCACCTCGCTCACGATCCCGCCGGCGACGCACCGCCCTGGCGCTTCTTCGCTTCCTCCTCCTGCAGGACGCGATCGATCGCCTGCACGATGTCGCCGATCGTCTTCAGCTGTTGAGCCTTCTCCTCCTCGATGCGCACGGCGAAGGCGTCCTCGAGATCCATCGTGATCTCGGCCTGGTCGAGGCTGTCAGCGCCGAGGTCGTTGACCAGGTCACTGGCATCGGTGATGGTGTTGACATCCTTCGACAGTCGGTCAGCGATGATCTGCTTCACCTTGGAGCGGATCTCGTCGATGCTCGGGCGGCTGGAGGGGGTGCTGTTGGCGGAAGCGCTCACGGTCTGGTCTCCGACATGCGAGTTGCAGGCATTGTTGGTCGCGGACGACAGCGTCAAGGCGAGCGCCCGGCTGACGGCGGCAGCGCCGCGCTAGGCTGCGTACATGCGCGCCTGGACCCCGCTGCTCGCGCTGCTGGCCGCCTGCACTCCTTCGCCTGCGCTGCCGCCGCCGGGCACCAGTCAGCCGGTGGTCATCCACCTCTGGAGCGCGGAAGACCAGCCGCCTTCTCGCTTCGTCGTCCAGCGGATGGTGCAGGAAGGCGTGCGCCTCGACCGCCTGCTGCTCGAGGGGGTCAGCGCGCGCCTCGTCGACCGCGATCTCGACTGGGCGCTCAGCGCGCCGCGCGGTTCCTGGCGCACCAGCGAGGACCGTCTGCTGCTCGACGGTCCCGTGCGCCTCGCTGGCACCTGGCAGGGCTCGCCGCTGCTCGGCCGGGCCGCGCGCGCGAGCTGGCAGCGGCGCGGGCAAGCCGTCGAACTGCATGACCTCGAGCTGTGGAGCCGCGGGCAGCGGCTCTACGCGCCCCTGCTCGTCATCCATCGCCAGCGGCAGATCGAGGCCCCGCGCGGCATCCGCAGCGAGCCGCTGCCGGCGCACGCCGAACTGCTGCTGGCGACCCTGCCCGTGCCGCTGCCAACCTTCATTCCGCCGGTCGACGACGCAGGGCCTCGGCGCGCGCCAGCGAGCGGCGCTCGCCGGTGATCAGGGCATGGAGCTGCCAGGCCTGCGGCTCATCGGGGGCGGCGCGCACGAGCTCGCGCGCGCGCGTCGCGGCCACGGCCTCGCCGCGCAGCCAGGCGGCGCTCGCCGCGCGCGCCAGCGCGCGCAGCCGCGCTGGATCCGGCGTACGACGCGCCGCGCGCCAGCGCAAGATCAACGCCGCGCCCGCCAGCAGCAGATGCACGGTGGCGCAGCGCGGCCAGGCCCAGGCGGCGAGGAAGCCGCCGCCGAGGACCGCGGCGAGCAGCAGCGCGGCGAGCAGCAGGGCGGCATTGAGCACCGCGAGCACCAGCAGCGGCAGGCCCCAGCCGAGGCGGCCAGCGACCGTCAGGCTGGCGCCTGGCATGACGAGGTCGACCCAGGAGAAGCGCTTCACTTGCCTTGATACAGCCGCAACGCCAGAATCTCCGGCAAGCCGGCGGCGCGGATCTGGCGCGCGGCCTCGTCGATGTCGTACGCCACGCGGTGGATCTCGACCACTTCCAGATTGCTGTCGTACATCACCCAGCAGGCGCGGTTGTTCTCGTCGCGCGGCTGGCCGACCGAGCCGGCGTTGACGATCGTCGTCGTCGCCGCATCCACCGGCACCACGCTCTCCAGCGTGTAGGTGATCGGGTCGCTGTCGAAGAAGGTGACCGGCACGTGGCTGTGGCCGAGGAAGCCGAGATTGACGCCGCGCGCGCGCAGGGCGGCGAAGCTCTGCTCGGCGTCGAACACGGTCTGGATGTAGTTGAAGGCCTCCGGCTGATGGAAGGTGCCGTGCGCGACCGCGCAATGCTCGTACATCAGCGTCAACGGCAGCGCCGCGAGCCAGGCCTTGTGGTCGTCGCTGAGCTGCTCGCGCGTCCACAGCGCCGCCACCTTGGCGTAGGCATTGAACGCATCGATCGAGATCCGACCGATCGCCGCCCAATCGTGATTGCCGGCGATGCAGTCGCAGCCGAGCTCGCGGATCGCTTCGAGGCAGCGGACGGGCTCGGCCCCGTAGCCGACGATGTCGCCGAGGCAGACGATGCGATCGATGCGGCTGTCTTTGATCGCTTCCAGCACCTTCATCAGGGCCGGGTAGTTGCCGTGGATATCGCCAAGGAAGGCGTAGCGCACGGAAGCTCCTTCTTCAGGGAATGTCCTGCTGTTGGAAGAGGGCGAGGCCGATCGCCATGGCCCCCGCGCACCACGCCAAGGCGTGGGCGAGTCCGGCGAGCACCGCTGTCAGCGGCAGCCCGCCCGCGACATGCGCGGCATCGTCGGCGACGAGCAGATCGAGAGCCGGGATCACGAATGCGCCATGCCAGCCCAGCTGCGGCAGCAGATGCGCGATCACCCAGGCGGCGAAGCAGGCGATGATGTTGCCGACCAGCGCGAAGCGCAGCGCCAGGACCACCGCCAATGCCGTCATGCACAGCGCCTGCGCCGCCGCCAGCGCATGGCCGCCGAGCAGGGAGCCCCAAGGGACGGCGATCGGTTCCCGCTCGCCGTGGTGGTGGTGCGGGTCATGGTCGAACTCGAAGGCGGTCACCGCGCCCACCTCGACGACGCCGGCATGGGCGAGCGCCAGCAAGAGCCCGCACAGCGCGACGGCGCCCAGCAGCCCAAGGCCCTTGCCGGCGAGGAAGGCGACGCGCGACAGCGGCTTGGCCAGCAGCGTCAGGGCGGTGCGCTCCGCCAGCTCGCGGTGCACCGCCGTGCTCGCGCCGAGCACCCCGATGAACAGCGCGACGACCGCATGCACCGCGATGCCCGAGGAGCAGAGCATGCGCATGCGGTCGGCCTCGGCGAAGTTGAACATCCCGAAGACCAGCGACAGGCCAAGCAGGATGCCGCCGACCGCCAGGGCGAGCCAGGTGGCAGGTTGCCGCAGGACATCGGCCGCCGTCAGGCGCGCCAAGGCCAACAGCGCACGCATTCAAAGGATGTTGCGCCGTCGGCTGGCGTGGCAAGTCCAGCGCGGCAGCGGTTGCGTGCCGTCACCGCCCGCGAGAAGCGGCGGCCATCATGGACTTCCACCTGCTCAGCCATAACCTGCTCGCGCCCGCCTTCCTCGCCTTCACCGTCGGACTGCTCGCGCGGCTGCTGCGCAGCGATCTCGCCTTCCCGGAGCAGCTGTCGCAGGCCCTCGGTATCTACCTGCTCTTCGCCATCGGGATCAAGGGCGGAGCGACGCTGAGCGGCGTCTCCTGGGGGGCGATCGCCTGGCCGGCGCTCGCCACGCTCGGCCTCGGCAGCGCCATCCCCCTCCTCGCCTATCCGATCGCGCGGCGCTGGCTGCGCCTCTCGCGCATCGATGCCGCGGCCCTGGCCGCGCACTATGGATCGACCTCGGCAGTCACCTTCCTCGCCGCCGCGGCCTACATCACGCACCTCGGCGACACCTATGAGGGCGTGATGCCGGGGCTGCTGGCGCTGATGGAAGTGCCGGGCATCGCCGTCGCGCTGTGGCTGGCGCGGCGCGCCGCCGGCGACGGTGACGAGGATCGGCCGGCGCTGCTGCCGGCCCTCGCCAAGGTGATGACCGGCAAGTCGATCGTCCTGCTGATCGGCGGCATGGGGGTGGGCTGGATCGCCGATCCCGCGGCCCTCGCCAAGATCGACGCCTTCTTCGTGCATCCCTTTGTCGGCATCCTCTGCCTGTTCCTGCTCGACCTCGGCACGGTGGCCGCGGAGCGCCTGCGCGGCCTCGATGCGCGTTGGTGGCGGGTCGCGCTGTTCGCCATCGCCATGCCGCTGATCAACGGCGGCATCGGCATCCTCGTCGGCACGTGGACCGGGCTGTCGGTCGGCGGCACCACTTTGTTCGCCGTCCTCGCCGCGAGCGCGAGCTACATCGCTGCGCCGGCGGCCGTGCGCAGCACCCTGCCGCACGCCGACCTCGGCCTGTGCCTGGCGGCAGCGATCGGCATCACCTTCCCCTTCAACCTGTCGCTCGGCATCCCGCTGTATTACGCGATGGCTCAGGCGCTGGTCGGCCGCTAGCGGACGGCGCTGTCGCCGGCCTGCTGCCACACCGCTTCGGCGAAGTACGAAGATCGCACATAGGGTCCGGCGGCGACGGCGCGGAAGCCGAGCTCCCGCCCCCACTGCTCGTAGCGCGCGAAGACCTCGGGCGGAACGAAGCGGATCACATCGTGGTGCTGCAGGCTGGGCCGCAGGTACTGCCCGATCGTGACGATGTCGCAGCCGGCGGCGCGCAGATCGGCGAGGACCTCGTGCACCTCGTCATCGGTCTCGCCGAGCCCGACCATGATCCCGCTCTTGGTCGGCGTTCCGGGGGCCAACCGCTTGGTCTCGGCGAGCAGCTGCAGGGAGCGGCGGTAGCGCGCCTGGGGGCGGACCGTCGGATAGAGCCGCGGCACGGTCTCGAGGTTGTGGTTCAGGACATCGGGCGCCGCTGCCAGCACCGTCGCCAGCGCCGCGCGATCGCCGTTGAAGTCTGGAATCAGCACCTCGATGCGCGTCTGCGGGCAGCGCTCGCGGATGGCGCGGATGGCGGCCGCGAAGTGGCCGGCACCGCCGTCCGGCAGATCGTCGCGGTTGACGCTGGTCAAGACCGCGAAGCGCAGCCCGAGCTCGGCGACCGCTGCCGCGACGCGCAGCGGCTCGTCGGCCGCCGGCGGCGGCGGCGCGCGGTCGTAGGCGACATCGCAGAAGGTGCAGGTGCGCGTGCAGGCCTCGCCGAGCAGCATGAAGGTCGCAGCGCGCCGGCTCCAGCACTCGGCGCGGTTCGGACAGCTCGCCTCCTCGCACACCGTCGTCAGCTGCAGGCGGCGCACGATCGCCTCGGTGCGCGCCGCCTCCCCGCCGGCCGGCAGGCGGCGCTTCAGCCACGGTGGCAGGCGCTGGCGCACCGGCGAGATCGGGATGACGGGCATGGCGGAACCCTAGGCTCTTATGGCGCGCGCCAAGGAGGCGCCGGCGCGGCTTGCGCGTCACAGGCCGCGCTGCAGCTCTTCGAGGATGGCGAGCGCCTGGCGCGGCGATATCGCGTCGAGATCGAGGGCGCGCAGGCGCGCGACGACCGGGTGCTCGACGGCCAGCGCATGCCACAGCGTCAGCTGGGTGGCGCCGCGGCGGCGCGCGCTCTCGCGCTCGCCCTCGAGCAGCTCGGCATTGAGCCGCTCGAGAGACTCGAGGACCTCGCGCGCGCGCGCGATCACCGCTGGCGGAATGCCCGCCAGCTGCGCGACCTGGATGCCGTAGCTCTGGCGCGCGGCGCCGGGGACGATGCGATGCAAGAAGACGACGGCATCGTCGTGCGCGGCGACCTCCACCGTCCAGTTGGCGATGCCGGGACGGTCGCTCGCCAGATCCGTCAGCTCGTGGTAGTGGGTGGCGAACAGCGTGCGGCAGCCGACGCGATCGTGGAGGTGCTCGGTGATCGCCCAGGCCAGGGCCAGGCCGTCGAAGGTCGAGGTGCCGCGGCCGACCTCGTCGAGCACGACCAGGCTGCGCGCGGTCGCATGGTGCAGGATGGTCGCCGTCTCGCACATCTCGACCATGAAGGTCGAGCGCTGGCGCGCCAGCTCATCGCCGGCGCCGATGCGGGTGAAGATGCGGTCGCACAGCCCGATGCGCGCGGCGCGCGCCGGCACGAAGCTGCCGGCCTGCGCGAGGATGACCGCCAGCGCCACCTGGCGGATGAAGGTCGACTTGCCGGCCATGTTCGGACCGGTGATGACGGCGAGGCGCGGCCCCCGCTGCGCCGTCGCGTCCAGGCAGCAGTCGTTGGGGACGAAGCGCTCGCGGCCGAGCGCGTGCTCGACGACGGGATGCCGCGAGGCGCTGAGCTCGATGACCGGCTCGGCAACGAGCTCCGGCCGGCACCACTCGTTGTTGCGCGCCAACTCGGCGAAGGCGGCGAGGACATCGACGGTCGCCAGCGCCTGGGCGCAGGCCGCGAGCGCCGGCATCGCGGCGTCAGCGCGCTGGCGCAGCTCGGTGAAGATCTGCAGCTCGCGCTGCTTGGCGCGGCTCTCGGCGCTCAGCGCGCGCTCCTCGAACTCCTTGAGCTCGGGCGTGATGTAGCGCTCGGCGTTGACCAGCGTCTGCTTGCGGATGAAGCGGGCGGGAGCGCGCGCGGCGGCGGCGCGCGGCAGCTCGATGTAGTAGCCGAACACCGAGTTGTAGCCGACCTTGAGGCGCAGTCCCGTGGCCTGCGCCTCACGCTCCTGGTAGGCGGCCAGCCAGCGGTCGGCGTCGCGCGCCCAGGCGCGAGCGGCGTCGAGCTCGGCGTCGACGCCATCGCGCACCATCCCGCCGTCGGTGAGCGACGGCGGCGGAGCATCGACCAGGGTGCGCGCGATGTCGGCAGCCAGTTCGGGACAGGGCCGCAGGGTCGCGGCGGCCTCCGCCAGCAGCGCCGGGCCCTCGGCGACGAGAGCGGCGACGCGCTCGGCGGCCGCCAGGGTGCTGGCGAGCTGGACGAGATCACGCGCGTTCGCCCTGCCGGTGGCGATGCGCGCCAGCAGACGCTCGGCGTCATAGGACTCGCTGAGCGCGCGGCGCAGCGCGCCGCGCCGGCGATCGTCGGCGACCAGCCAGGCGACGGCGTCGAGGCGACGCGCGATCGCGGCCGCCTCGGCCAGCGGGCTGGCGAGCCACTCCGCGAGCATCCGGGCGCCGGCGGCGGTGCAGGTCCGATCGATCGCAGCCAGCAGCGAGCCGGCGCGGCCGCCGTCGCGGGCCTGGCGCACGAGCTCGAGCTGGCTGCGGCAGGCGGCGTCGAGCACGAGGTGCCGCGTGCGCCGCATGCGCTGGATGCTGCGGATGTGCCCGAGACTCGCCGCCCCGCCCTCGCAGCCCATCCGCAGGGCCCCGGCGGCATAGCGCAGGGCGGCGGCGGCGGCCGATACCAGCCGGGCATCGCCGTCGCCGATGTCGAAGCCGCTGAGCGTGTGCACGCCGAGGGCCTGGCAGAGGAAGCGCCGGCCATCTGCGGCATCCCACAGCGGGTCGGGCAGCGCCGCCACCGGCGGCGGCGTCGGCAGCAGCGCAGCGAGCGTCGCCGTGCAATCGGGTCGCTCGCGCACGCTGGCCGGCAGCAGCAGCTCGACGGGCTGCAGGCGCGCCAGGCTCTCCGCAAGCTCGTGGGCATCGTCGGCCTCCTCGACCGTGAAGCGGCCGGTCGAGACATCGAGCGCGGCGATGCCGAGGGGGGCGGAAAGTCCGGTGAGGGCGACCAGCCAGTTCGCGACCGTCGCCGCCAGGCCCTGCTCATCGATCAGGGTCCCTGGCGTCACCAGCCGGGTGAGGCCGCGCCGCACCAGGCCCTTGGCCTGCGCCGGATCCTCGAGCTGTTCGACGATCGCCACCGGCCGGCCGGCTGCGAGCAGCTTGGGCAGGTGCTGCGGCAGGCTGTGATGGGGGATGCCGGCCATCGGCACCGGCTCGGGGTCGTCCTTGTTGCGGCTGGTCAGGGCGACGCCGAGCACGCGCGCCAGCTCCTGCGCGCAGTCGAAGAAGGCCTCGTAGAAGTCGCCCATGCGCATCAAGACCAGGGCCTCGGGATGCGCGGCGCGGGCCTCCTGGTACTGGCGCAGCATCGGCGTCTCGGCGGGCCCGCCCTTGCTCATGCGCGCAAGCATGGGCGGCCGGGGCTCGTGCAACGCGCGCTCAGCGGCGCGTGGGCGGTTCGCCAGCCAGCTCGCGCACGGTCAGGCCGTAGGCCCGCGCCAGGGCCTCCTCGGCCGCGCAGCCGGCACGCAGCGCGGCAAGCAAGACCGGAAAGGCGCGGCGCCTGCTTGGATGCAGCAGGGCGCCGACCACCGCCGTCGCCAGCTGGGCATCGAGGGGCTCCTCGTCGGCCAGCAGGCGGGCGAGGGCGACGCTGCCGGCGCAGGCGCGGATCTCGCCGAGGCGGCGCTCGGCCAACCCCGTGCCGTCGGCGCGCGCGCGCGCCGCGCCGGCGACGCCGAGGCGCAGCCAGGCCGGCCAGCCAGCGCGCGGCTCGCCGGCGAGCGCGAGCGCGAGCTCGGCGATCGCCACCGCGAGGCTCGCCCGCGTCTCCCGCTCGGCGATGCGCAGGATGGGCAGCGCCGGGCGCACGACCCGCGCGCGTCCGGGAGCGAGCGCCGGATGCGCCAGACCCCACGGCGCCAGCAGCAGCGGTCCATGCCAGCGCGGCCAGCGCAGCGGCGCCAGCAGCTCCTGGACATCGCTCAGCGCCCCGCGCTCCTCGACCGTCGTCGGCCGCGGCCGGCCTTCGCTGGTCAGCGCGGCGAGCGCGGCGCGCGCATCGACGCCCCAGCGCTGCGCCTCGCGCGCCACCCAGGCGCGCAGAACCGTCGCCAGCGCGCTGTCCTCGGGCAAGGGCTCCGGCAGCGTAAGCAGCATCCGCCACGCGCTCTCGTCTTCGCCCCAGGCGAGCGCGGCGCCGACGCGCTCGGCCAGCGGCAGCCGCGTCTCGCTGAGGAGGCGCTGGGCGCGCAGCGCGGACGGCAGCATCGCCGCCGGCACGACCACGGGCAGGAGCTGGCCGGCATAGGACGCAGCGCGCGCATCGAGGCGCGCCGGTGGAAGGGCCAGGGCCAGCGCCAGCGACGCGAGATCCACGCTACGGACCGCGGCGGCGTCCGAGGATCACCACCGTGATGATGGCGGTCACCGCCGCGACTATGACGATCAACGCCACAGGCAGGAGGATGCGCATGCTTCACCGCTTGGGTGGCGTCTCCACCGCTTGCCGCAGCAGGGTGCCCGCCAAGGCATCGAGGGCGCCGCCGGGAGCGCTGACCATCACCTGGGGCGTGATCTGCACCCGACCCTCGGCGACCAGCTTGAGCAGTTCGAGCTGGGTCACGGCCTCCTTGCCCAGGGCCTCGACCATCGCGCGGTAGGCGGCAGCGCGGCCCTCGCCGGTGATGCGCTGGTAGTCGGCCTCGCCCCGCGCTTCGGCAGCGCGCGCCTGCGCCTGCTGCTCCTTGACTTTCACGGCATAGGTCGCCTGCGCCAGGTTGCGCTGCTGCTCGGCTTCTTCCTGGGCCTTGACGAAGGCGGCGCGCGCCTCTTCAGCCTTGCGCTGCTCGGCATAGAGCGTCTGCTGGTTCTTGGCGACCTCGGTATCGGTCTGCGTCGCGAGCAGCTTGCGCCCGGCATCGGTGGCGTCGAGATGGATGTTGCCGACATAGACTCCGTCGCAGGTGACGAAATAGCGCGCGAGCTCCGCCTTGACCCGCTCGGTGGCGACGCGCTCGACCTGGCTGCGCGCATTGACGAACTCCAGCGCATTCATGCCCTCGGCGACATTGCGGAAGATCGCGCGCACTGTCGGCAGGATGATCCGCGCTTCCAGCACTTCCAGCTCCTCGTCTTCCTGCTCGTCGCGCATGTGGCGATCGGGATCGCCGAGCAGGGCGACGAGCTGCGGGGCATGCGCGGCCTCGACCGCGCAGACGACGCGCACATCGACGGGGAAGGAGAAGCCGTCGCGAGAGCGTACCGTCACCGACCAGTCCTCCTGCTGCGCCGCCGCGGCAGCGACGCCCTTGCCCGCGCTGCGCGGGCCCTGCTGCTGGTAGGTGTAGACGCGCTGCGTGGTCTTGACGATGGTCGGAGCATAGGCGTGGGTGTTGATGTAGTAGGCGCCCGGCGGCAGCGGCTCGCGCCAGATCCCGCGGCAGGTGCGGGGCACCAGCGGCACGCCGTTCACCAGCGGGCTTTCGGACGGAGCCGGAGCGCCCGTGCGTGCAGTGATCACCGCTACCGTACCGGGAGCGACGATCAAGGCGTCGATCGTCTGGATGTCATGCAGCGCCGGGTTGTAGCGATAGGTGCCGGGCGTCAGTACGGTGGCCTGCGGCCCGCGCTGGCCGCCACCCGCAAAGAAACGCTCGGGATCGAGCATCTCCGTCGCCGAATCCCAGGGCTTGGCGTAGATCTCGCCCGACGGCAGCGGCTCACCGTCGTGCGCGGTGACGAAACCGAGCTTACCGTGCTCGATGACCATCACCGGCACCTCCTGGACTTCATAGAGCAGCGGGAAGTAGCCGAAATGCCAGCCTGGACCGAGGATGCGCGCCTGCGGTCCTTGCTCTCCGTGACGCGCGACGATGGCCCCGGGAGGTAAGGGATCGCCGAAATACTTGATGACGACGCCAGTGCGATCGGCGGCGATCACCACCGAGGAAGCGAGCGCCAGCCCGGCGAGGAATACCAGCGCGGCGACGGCGTAGAGCGCGCCACTCAACCACACCGACAAGCGCGCGACGGCGGCATACGCCGCGATCACCGTCGCGAGGATGGTGAACAAAACCAAAAAGAGCATGAAGTTGATGCTAGACAGGAAACCGAGAGCACAAGGCCGCCGACCGCTGCAAGCGGCGGAGAACAGCCCTAGGCAAGCTGGCGAGGCGCGGCATCATAGCCGCATGTTTGCGCGGCGACGCACCGATCAGGTGTTCGCGACCCTGCAGCAAGTGCAACGGCGGATCACCGAGCAGGGTGGCGGCCATGTCGCGGCGGCGGTCACCCCCGCCGGCGTGCCGCTGCCGCAGCGCCCGCAGACCGCCATGCGGCAGACCGCCGTGCCGTCCCGCAGCGAGGCGGAGCAGGCGGCCATCGCGCCGCCGGTGCTGCCGCCGGGAGTCGGCGCGCATCAGCGCTATCGCGTCGAGCTCTCCGGGGCGATGGTCAGCCTGCTCGTCGTCTGCTGGCTGCTGTCGCTGGCCCTCGCCGTCATCATCACCGTCTGGGTGATGCGGACGCCGGCGACGCCCGCCTCATCTCCGGCTTCCGTCGCCGCTTCCGGGCCCGCAGGCGGTGCCGCATCGAGCCCGCGGTGGAAGCTGGTCGTCGCCAGCGAGCGCGCCAGCGCCGAGGCACGGCAGCGCTTCCTCGCCGAGCGGGCCTTCCTCAATCAGGTCGCAGAGCGCAACGGCTGGCCCCCCTTGTTCGACATCGAAGAGGGCGCCAACGGCCATCTGCTCCTGGTCTTCGGCCGTCAAGGGCTCGACAAAGCGGAATGGGTCGATTTCACTGCCAAGTTGAGCCGGCGGCATCCGGGAGCCACCTGGGTCGAGCTGCGCTAGCCGCGCTCGGCGCTGGCCGCCTTCGTCCCTGCCAGAGCGTGCTCAAGTCCCCGGGCGCTTCCACACCGGGCCCTGCCCACCGAGCACCGTGGACCCGGGCGGCGGCTTGGGCGCTTCGGGCTTGGGTGCGGCTCCGGCGCTGCCGGCACCGCCGCCGGCCGGCGGCAGCTCCGGCTGGGTCGCCGCTTTCGCGGCCTTCTCCTCGCGGCTGCGCTGCTCGAGCATCGCCTCGACATCGATGCCGAGCGCCTTCAAGCGCTTGGCGATGTCGTCCTTGTCGATCGCCTTCTCCCAGACCTCGAGCGGCTCGACCTCCCCGGACTTGACGCGGGCCTCCAGGGCATCGTTGAGCAGCTGCATCCCGTACTTGGCGCCGGTCTGCATCGCCGAAGGAATCTGGAAGGTCTTGCCCTCGCGGATCAGCGAGGCGATGCCGCTCGTCACGAAGAGGATCTCCAGCGCTGCACAGCGGCCGCCGCCCTTCTTCTTGAGCAAAGTCTGCGAGACGACGCCGCGCAGGCTGCCGGCGAGCATCAGGCGGATCTGCTCCTGCTCCTCGGCGGGGAACTGATTGATGATGCGATCGACCGTGCTCGCCGCCGTCGAGGTGTGCAGGGTGCCGAAGACGAGGTGTCCGGTCTCCGCCGTCTCGATGGCGATCCGCGTCGTCTCGAGATCGCGCATCTCGCCGACCAGCACGATATCGGGGTCCTCGCGCAGCGCCGCGCGCAGCGCCGCCGCGAAGCTTTTCGTGTGGTTATGCACTTCGCGCTGGTTGACCAGGCACTGCTTCATCGGGTGCACGAACTCGATCGGGTCCTCGATGGTGATGATGTGCTCCTTGCGCGTCGCATTGATATGATCGATCATCGCCGCCAGCGTCGTCGACTTGCCGGAGCCCGTCGGTCCGGTGACGAGCACGAGGCCCTTCTTGAAGTCGCAGAGACGCATCACGCCCGGCGGCAGGCCGAGCTGCTCGGCGCTGAGGATCTTGTCGGGAATGCGGCGGAACACCGCGCCGATGCCGTAGCGATCGCGGAAATAGTTGGCGCGGAAGCGCCCGATGCCCTCCAGCGCGTAGGCGAAATCGGTATCGCCGGTCTCTTCCCACTGCTTGCGGTTGCGCTCCGGACAGATCTCGAAGAGCACCTGCTGCAGCTGTTCACGGCTCAACTTGGGAGCGCCGGCGATCGGCACGATGTCGCCGGAGACACGTACCATCGGCACATGTTCCGAGGTCAGGTGCAGGTCCGAGCCCTTCTGCTCGGTCATGATCTTGAACAGGTTATCGATCCACGCCATGCTTCGACCCCTTGGCCAGTACTATCGCCTGGCTTGCGGCTTGGCAATCGCCGGTATTCCCGGGCTATTTGACGACGCGCGCCCAGCCGCCGACACCCGTGGTGCTGACGCCGAAGGGCGCGAAAGGCGGTGTCCCTTCTTCCGTCAGCAAGTCGTAGTTGAATTCATAGATGCGTTGCGGCTCCGAATACACCGCTGGACTCTGCCCATTCCAATGTGCTGCCGGCACGGAGTACCCATACATCCCTACTTTGAACACCTGCAGGTTACCGTTGCGATCCGGACGACGATAGACGAAATTGTTGATGATCGACCGCCACTGGCCGCTGTTGTCGACGAAGCCGAAGGGCGTCGTGCCGTAAGTCTTGAAGCTGTCGAGCAGGAAGGCCTGCGTGTAACGGCGCGTATCCATGACCACGAGGCTGCCAAGGTACATCAAGGCGCAGCCATTCCAGTTCTCGAGCAAGAGGAAACTGTCGACGAAAGCCGCGGTCTGCCCCTCGGCGAGACGGTCGCGGGTCGTCGGCAGATTGTGCGTCGCGATCGCGGCATTGTATTCGGTATTCGCGGCCCGAGGGCCGAAGGAGCTCATCGTCGCCAGCGTTCCGCTGCCGGTGACGCTCGGCGGGCCGCTGACATTGCTCACTGTCAACCCCGGAATCTGCGCATTCCCATCCAGCCAGGCATTTGATAAGAAGGTGATCGTATCCCCCATCAGGGCAACGGGCGTGAAGCGGTAGGCCACCGCGCCCTTGAGCGTGGTGCGGAAGCGATCGACATTGCAGTTGCCTTGCACATAGAGGGCATGCGGGGTGACGATCGTCGTCTTCCCCAGGCCGAACTCGGGGATCGGAGTCACTTGCCAATCGTAGGCCGTCGTCGGGCCGATCGGGCGGCTGGCCGCGACACTGCGGGTGCCATCGTAGCCCCAGTCGAAGCGGTGGGCGTTGACGATGCGAACTCCGTGATGGAACTGCTGTGGCTTGAGCGGCAGGTCTTCCTTGAGATCGGCCGCCGCATAGGGCTGCAGGCGGTGGCCACGCGCGCTGTTCAGCCAAGCATAGGAGCCCTGCGGTGGCGGCGGGGGACTGCGCAGGCTCGCGTCATTGCCGATCTCCGGCGGGGCATCGCCCATATCTGCGCGGGAGTTCGGCAAGGGACTCAACCAGTGCGGGCTCCAGGGATTGATGCCCGTCGTGTCGGCACCGGCAGGCAGGCGCTCCGACTTGAGCCAGGGATTGAGATTCGGATTCCACGGATAACGATTGGTGCGCGCAGCATAGATCAGGCCAGAGAAGCGCTCTCGCAGCACATAATCCTGCGCCGGTGGCGAAGGATCGACATCCATGTGCCCCGGCAAGCGATCCGCCATCGCCTGGCTGATCGTCCGCGAACGCAGGTAGTTCTGGAGGGCCTCGATATCGAGCGTCAGCAGCGTGGTCTTGGCGAAGGCTTCGCGGATCGTCGTCTTTGTGAAGTTCTCGGCGGCGCTGGTCACCGGGTCCTTCTCGACGAGGTCGCGCTCGACCGTCGGCAAGTGCGGACTGGCATTCGGGCGCCGGACATCCCACCAGCGCGACTGGCTCCAGAACTCGCGGGCATTCCAGATCCAATCTTCGCTGGCGATGCGCCGCCCGGTCGCGGGATCGGTCCAGGTGAAGAAGTCTTCGGTGATCTCGCGCGTACCGAACCACACCTGATATTGGCTGGCCAGGTAGCGCCCCATCAGATCTTGACCGCTGCTGTCCGTATCCCAGTCCGTCGCATCGATGACATCGTCGGGGAACGGCAGGCTGGTCTGAATCCGCAAGTTGGTGAAGGTCGCCGTCACGACCTGGTTGACATCCCCCGACTGAATGGCTGGACCGATCAGCAGGTGGCTGCCCCAGTTGCTGATGTCGAGCGTTCCCGGAACGCTCGTCCAGGTCGTGCCATTGGTCGAATACGCGAAGGAGAGCGTCGATCCGCTCTGGCTGATCCGCAACCACAGACCGGTGATCGTGCTCGGTACGGAGATGTCGTCGGTCAGCCGGAAGTTGCCGGTCTGCAGACCGGCATTGCCCGTCGGATTGACGGTGCTGCTGGTCCAGGTAGTGCTGCCGGGATGCACATCGGGACGCCAACTGCGGGTCAACGGCCAGGTCGTCGGGCTGTTGCCTGCCCAGCTCGCCGGCCACAGCGCGCCTTGCGTCGGCACATACTGCGGCACCGCCGCGCTCAACCAGCTCTGGCTGTTGCTGATCCAGCCGTTCAAGTCGAAGGTGATCGGCCGGCTGCTGCGCTCGATGCTGAATGTTAGACCGCCGTTAGAGACGAAGTCAGGCACGGTCGGATTGGCAGGAGTCGCCGGATCCGGGCAAGCGCTGTCGGCCGGCGCTGAGGGGGTGGGGCCAGTCCACGGCGATGAGGGGGTGGCGGTGTTGATCTCCGTGATCGAGAGGCCGGTGATCGCGGTGAGATCGGCGGCGGTGGCGTTCACGACCGTCCCATTCTTGTTGATGCGCAGCTGCCCGGCCGTGATCCAAGCCGTCGTCGGGCCGCCGACGCTCAAGGTTTGGGTCTCCGAGCTTCCCGACACCCAGGCGCCGTAGCTCGCGTTGTACAGCGTGTAGCGCAGCTGCGTGCGGTTGCCGCTGCTGCCGCCGAACAGGTACCAGCGATTGTCTGCAGGCGGCGTTCCACCCGTTAGGTAGCTGGTATTGATCTGGATCTGCCGGTTGTCGATGCTCGCCACGGTATACTTAGTTGTGCCGGTCGCCGCGCTGTAGATGCGCAGGTAACGATTGTGGTCGGTGCCATCGGCATCATTGATGTCATCGAACGGCGCGACATGATTCTGTAGCTGCACGGTCAGCACTTGCGTCGCCATGCGAT
The DNA here is from genome assembly GCA_025055595.1 of Planctomycetota bacterium. Taxonomy (GTDB): domain Bacteria; phylum Planctomycetota; class UBA11346; order UBA11346; family UBA11346; genus UBA11346. Next base: position 76,189 of record JANWWU010000078.1, read on the forward strand.
ACTTGCGCTTGTTGTACCAGGCGGTGCGCGTGCCTTGGAAGGTGCCGATGCTGAAGGGATCGAGGATCGTCCAGATCTTGCCGCCACCGACATCCTTGCTCATCGGCCCGCTGTAGGGCGTCGGCTGCTGGTTCCAAGTCACTGCCGAGGTCTGCAAGCCGCTGACTTCGGTCTGAATCGAACCGATGGTAACGGGAGTCAAGTCGGTCTGCAACAAGCGCGCAGTGCGCGTCACGCCCGCCACCGTATTCGGATTCTCGGCGATTTCACCGCGGCTATTGACAGGGGTGCCGCTGGTCTCTGTGCCGTTGCCGATGTAGTACACACCGAGGGTGCGCAGTTCCTGCAGGTGGCGCTCGCCGCGCCGTTCGGTGAAGACGCCGCGCGTCGGTGAGAAGCCGATGAAGGCATACTGGGCCGCGCCGTTGAGCAGCGGCGAGAGGCCGCTCGAGCCATCGCGGATCATCAGCCCCACTTTCATCTGCTGCGGCCCCTGGATCTGGAACGGTCGATCGATGCGGACGATCGCCTGCTGGAAGTTGCTGCGCGGGATCCCCACTGCGCTGCGCGGCGGATTGAAGGCCGATGACGGGATCAAGGTTTCGCTGCCGAGCACCGGCTCGACAGTCTGCCAGCCGATGAACAGGCTTGGAGACGCGTTGCTGCCGTCGACCGCATAATCGATCTGGATCGGCACTGCCCTGTTCGCATGCAGGCGGATGGGGTTCTCGACCAGCGACGACACCCCCCAGTTGGTGAAGACCAGCCGCCCATCGACCCAGATGCGTACCCACTGGTGGCTGGCACTGCTGTTGTTGATCGTATAGCGGCTGCCGCTCGACGGAGAATTGCTGGTATAGGCGCGAATGTAGTAGAGGTTGGTCGCCGTCGGGGTCAGGAAGCCCTCGAAACGCACGGAGCGCCGCTGATTGGCCAGGGAGGGCTGGATGCCGCTCGCTGCATTCGCGACATTCGGCGTGGCGATGATGCCGGAACTCGGGGCAGTCAGCGAAACGATCGCGCTTCCGACAGGGCCGCCGACGAAGGACTGGCTGCCAACGCCGCTCGGGCGGTCAACGCACACCGTCACGCGCAAGCCATTGCGCGTCGTATCGATCGCGTGCCGGCCGAGGTGCACGAAACGCCAGTTCTGAGCATAGAAATATGGTTTGCGGCGGTAATAATCATCATAGCCAAGGTAGTTGTTGAGCGGGGTCACGGTATTCATCATCGCGGCGTTCTGGGCGCCGCTCATGATCAGCCGCCCCCCTGGGTAATAGGCGGCGTATTTCGCGATCTCGCTGTCGTTGATGCGCGCCGGATGCAAGGGGTCGTCCTGCCAAGTAATGCTGGTGCCATTGAAATTCCCCGAATAGCCCCAGGGATCCGCCGTCGGCGGTGCGCATACTTCGGCGATATGCGCGGCAAAAAAGGGAAAGTTGCTCGGATACCAATGCTTGCCGTAGGCATAGGGCATCCAACGCGTGTCATGCGGAGGCACGATCCCAGCATTTTCCGTCCCCGGCCAGTGATCGACGCTCGGTGCCGGTCGTTCGCGAATGATCAGTCCGTTGATCGGTGCTTCTGTCGGGCGCTGCCCACTGAGCGTACGGATGTACCACCCCGTGCCATCCGGATAGCGGACCATGTAGTTTCCCGCGCCCATCGCATAACGCAGGTACTGCCCCGGCTCTTCGACCACCGGGGCGTTACCGCCAGCGCCATCAGGAAAGGCGGGGAAGCCCGGCAGAGTGGCTCTGGGGTAATCCGTCGTCGTCGTCCCATCGGCGCGGACGAAGAGCGGCCGGGCGAACTCATGCTCATCCGTCGCTTCGTCGCCATCCTGATCATGGTACTCCAAGCGCTGCGGTTCGAAGCCGCGATTGCGCATCCGTTCCGGCAGTTGCTTGACCTGCTGGCCGGTCACGCGCGTGCGCGCTTTGCCGTTGAAGCCCGGCGCCGACTGCTGGACGCTGATGACCGCCCAGCGTTGATCTGCGGGGCGCTGCAGATCGCGGGCATCATTCGCGATCTGCGGTCCGCTGAGCGCGCCCATGTAGGGCACCCCGCGAATCGCTACCCCATTGATTGTGACGCGATTGTCCTGAGCCCCCAGGCTATTCTCCGTGATCGCCGCACAGCCATCCTTGATCCGGTAGGGGTTGATGCGCCGCCCGTGGTCGGTCGCTTCGGCGAGGCTCGCGAGGGAAGCGCCTGGCGGATCGAGCGGCAACGGCATGCTGGCGATCGGCGTCGTCAGGTCGTAGGAGGCGAGCGCCGACCAAGTGATCGGCGTCAGACCGGTCGTCGCGTTCGGATTGCCATGGAGACCCGGCGAGCTGTTGTCGGTGAGCGGGAAACCATTGATGATGCTGTACATCAGTGGCTTCGACAGGCGGAAGATGCCATCGACGCCATTGACTCGCACCGCTTGATTGTAGATATCCGGTCCGATCTGAGTCACTGCTGGCGCCAGCGTTCCAGTCAGGGGGCCGACGCGGGCGACGCGATCGTTGGCCTTCAGCCCGGAGCCGAGGTAGAGGGCGCCGTTGGTGTGCACGGAGCCCCGAATCGTCACCTGGTCGGCGTGCGAGAGCTCGAGGTCGCCCTTGGCGCCGCGTGCGGCGTAGAAGATCACATAGCGGAACAAGGGCTCGCGAATGACCGCCGCATAGCGCACGCCCTGCACCGCGACCGCCGGCCGCAGCACCTGCTGCCCGCTCGCGGTGAGTCCTGGCGGTGCCTGTGGATCGACGCCGATGCGCGCTTCGCCGGCGATGCGGAACATGTAGTTGACATCATTGGTCTGGAACGCTTGCTCGCCGCCAAGCGTCGTCTGCGTCGGCGGCGTCCAGTTCGGATCCGGACTGGGGTTGGTGATGTGGAACACCGGATTGCCGCTGGCGTCGGTCGGCGGGGTGCGCACCGGCTCGATCTTCCAGCGCACTTCCGCGTCGCCGATGATGTCCACCCCGTAGTTGTTCTGCCAGCGCGCGATCTCGACCGGATCGCCCTGGCCGGCAAGCCGGACGACCTCGGCTTCGCGCCGCGAGAGGACGGAATCGAGCGCCGCAAACGCACGCTGATGCAGCGTCTGTTCCTGCGACGCGCGGGCGGACTGCGCCGCGCTCTCCATCGAAGCGAGCACGAGGACGGCGGCCAAAGTGAAAGCTCCCATCGCCACCGCGATCGCATTGCCGGAGCGAGCGTGCCTACGATGACGCATAGTGCCTCCCCGCGCACGGATGGTGCGCATTCAACGAGAAATGCCGATGGGTTGTGAACCCAAGGTGTTGAAGATCTGATCGATATCGTAGCCCGATGAACGAGCGCGCATCGCCAGCGTCGTTTCGACGACGCGCGAGATGAGAACCCGCGGATCCGTCGCCAGCGGTCGAGCGAAGTACAAGCGCACCCGTACTTGGTTGACGCTCAGCGTCGTCACCGTGTTCGCGCCGGCATCGACAGTGCGATAGGTATCGAAGACGACGCGGACGACATGATCGGAGAGCACGCGATCGACCACCATCCCCACTTCTTCGCTGGCGATCGCGCCGCTGTCGGTGGCGACCTGCGAGATTCGCTGTCCGACTTCGACCCCCAAGGGAATGCTGGAAGCTTGCGGACGGCGATAGGCCCGCACCAGCCGTCCGGTGCCGAACGCGACGGGACTGCGGACGACCGCATACATGTATTCGCGCAGGCGTTCCGGGGCCTCCATATACGCGCGATAGCGTGCAGCGACGGTCGGCGCTCCCGGGATCGTCGCCGGTATCTGGGTGATATCCGGCTTGCGCATGCTCTCCCAGCTCAGTTTGATCGGGGCGCTCTCGGCGTCCGAGGGGTCGTACCACCCGCCATCGAGCGTCACCCCGTAGGGAATGCCGGGCGTACGTTCCACCCAGCCGGTCGACGTCTCGCGAAAACCGCTCGCGAAAAAGACACCCAAGCGGTCGTGCTGCCCCGGCAGGCGCCAGTCTTCAGCTGTCGTTTCGTACCCCATGTTGTCGAGCGTGAAGTTCAACAGCGGCAGCGAACGCCGCGATGGCAACTGTGCCAAGTAGGCTGCTGGCGTGAGCGTGAGATCCAGGGGCCGGCTGGCGACGCCGGGACGATCGGTCGTCCATGAACCGACCGTAGAACGCAGGAACACGAGTTCGCTGCTGCGCGCATAGAAGCTGGTGCGCCACTCGTCTTCGGTGAGCGGGGCCTGGTCAGCGTGAGACGCTTGACCAGGCAACGGCGTTGCTGCCGTGGTGCCTGTGACCGCTCGCAAGACGTTTGGCAGCGGCGGCCGTGCCACCGAAGGCGCGAGTCGCGTCCACGGCAAGCGCATGTTGAAACCGCTAGCATCGACGGCGTTCGGCTGGATCTGCACCATCGGGTAGTATCGCAACTGGCGGTCCTGTGCCTGGCTCACGCCCGCAACCTGGGTATCGACGAAGTGCCAGCCGCTGCGCGCCAAGTCGTCGCTCATCGTCGCGATGATCATCTCCGCCTGCTGCTCGAGATCGTCCTGAACGATGATCTGCGCTTGCAGGCGCTTGGCAGCGGTCGCGCTCTCCAGCACGATCGCGATCGCCGCAAAAAACAGGACGCTGGCGATGGCGACTTCGAGCAGGGTATAGCCGCATGCGGTCTTCATGATCCTCTCACGGAGCCTTGGCGGTGAACAGTTCGCGGCGCTGGCGGGGGCGATAGAGCGCGGGATCTGGATCGGCGTCGTCCCACACCGCGATCACTCGGATCGCCAGCGGGTGCTCCGCCGGGATCAGCCCGCGCATCCAGGGGTTGTTGTTCGCGCTGACATCCCTCGGATCCCAACCTTCCAACTGATACGCTGGGCGTATGCCGAATGCGGGCTGCACCGGGTCGTTATAGACGCCAGCCCGAAACGCAGCGCCGCTGGTCGTTCCGAGGTCGAGCATCCCGAGGCGCTGCACGCCAGCGGCATCGGTGTAGGACAGCGCTCGGTAGTACTCGACATACACGCGGAGGTCAGCCGGAACATCGCTGCCGGCGCACAGGCCGAGCGCAACGAGGTGATCGAGCGGCGGCACCGGGTTGCCGAAGAAGTTTCTGGACTGCGTGGTCAGCGGATCGCGACCGCGGATCGAGGCGCCGAGCGGGAGATGGCTCGGCGGCAAACCGCTGACCTGCTCGTAGCGCGCGATCGACCATGGCGCGCGCTCGGTAGCGAGGTGCGACGCCGGGGTCGTCTGGAAGCGATTAATCAACGCCTGCAGCACCCGATCGACCTGGCCGGAATCGCGGGTGCTGCGCTGCAGGGTCAGAATATTCGCCTGCTGACCGACGATCAGCAGCAGCGCGGCCACGAGGATCGACAAGGTGATGATCACCTCGATCAGCGAAAAGCCGCCGTCTCTGCCAGCCATGCCCTCCCTCCGCCGCCGATTCTACCAGCGGCCCCAGGAGGCGAGCGTTGGATTCTCCTACACGGCTCGGGCCGCCGCCAGGGCTTCCGCGGCCGCCCGGCAGGTGGCTCGCACATCGGCCAGCGAATGCGCAAGGCTGAAGAAGGCTGCTTCGTAGGGACTCGGCGCCAGGTAGACGCCGCGCCGATACATCTCGCTGACGAAGACACGCCATCGCGCCTCGTGCTGGCGCTGTGCGCTCGCCCAGTCGGTGACTGGGGCATCGGCGAAGAAGTAGCCCCACATCGTGCCGGCCTGCGCAAGCTGCAGCGCAATCCCTGTCGTCGCCGCCGCAGCTTGCAGGCCCGCGAGCAAGCGCGCCAGGCGCGCCGTCAGTCGCTGATAGAACCCTGCGCGCGCGCAGACCGCGAGAGTGGCCAGGCCGGCAGCGACGGCGAGCGGGTTCCCCGAGAGGGTGCCAGCCTGATAGCACGGACCGAGCGGGGCAAGGTGCGCCATGACATCGCGGCGGCCGCCGTAGGCCGCCAGCGGCAGGCCCCCGCCGATCACTTTGCCGAGGCAAGTGAGATCCGGGCGAACCCCGCACAACTGCTGCCACCCGCCCCAGCCGACACGAAAGCCGGTCATCACCTCATCGAAGATCAGCAGGGCGCCATGCGCCGTGCACGCCGCGCGCAGGCCCTCGAGGAATCCCCGGCGAGGCAGCACCAAGCCCATGTTTCCGGCGACTGGTTCGACGATCACCGCCGCAACCTCGCGGCGGTAGCGCGCGAGCACCGCTTCGACGGCAGCGGCGTCGTTGTAGGGGCAGCTGATGGTGTACGCGGCGATCTCCGGCGGCACTCCGGCGCTGTCCGGCGTCGCCAGCGTCGCACACCCCGATCCGGCGGCGACCAGGAAAGCATCGGCATGGCCGTGGTAGCAGCCATCGAACTTGATCACCAAGCGGCGCCCAGTGGCGGCACGCGCCAGGCGCAGGGCGCTCATGCAGGCCTCGGTGCCGCTGTTGACCAGACGCACCTGTTCCATGCTCGGCAAGGCCTGGCAGAGCACGGAGGCCAGGCGCGTCTCGGCCTCCGTCGGCGCGCCAAAGCTGACGCCGCGCTCGGCCGCCGCGCTTAAGGCGCGCACCACGCGCGGATGCGCATGCCCGAGGATCAAGGGCCCCCAGCTCAAGACATAGTCGATGTAGGCGCGTCCATCGAGGTCGTGCAGCCGGCTGCCGCGGCCCGCGGCGATCACCAGCGGTTGCCCGCCCAGCCGCTTCCAGGCGCGCACCGGGCTGTTGACCCCCCCGGGAATCCACTGACAGGCCGCGGCGAACGCGCGGCGCGAGCGCGGTCCGGCTAGCGATGTGGCGTCCGACATCGGCTCTCCGCTATTGCGTGCAGGGCGTGCGCGCGATGCTG
>JANWWU010000092.1 GCA_025055595.1 Planctomycetota bacterium
CCAAACACCCATCAACGCACCAGTCCTGGTGGCCATATCGGCGGGGTCACACCCGTTCCCATTCCGAACACGGCCGTTAAGCCCGCCAGAGCCAACGATACTCACTCACGGGGACAATAGGTCGCCGCCAGGATACCAGAAAGCTGCGGCACGCGCACTGCGAACGCGGTGCGCTGTGCCGCAAACAGTGAATATCGTCGAGCGCATTCAAGGAACGCCGACGATGTCGCAGCGTCCGCGCAGGCCGCAGAGGATGTCGTAGGGGATCGTGCGCGCCAAACGCGCGATGTCCTGCACGGATATCGTCGCCCCCCCCTGCGAACCGATCAGCACCACAGGCTCTCCTGGCGAAACCTGCACCGGGAGATCCGTCAGATCGACGATCAGGTAATCCATGGTCACCCGCCCGAGCACCGGGCAGCGATGGCCCTGGATCAGAACGCTGCCGCAGTTGGACAGCGCGATTGGGTACCCATCGGCGTATCCGACTGGGACGATGCCCGTCAGGCTATCACGCGTCAGCACATACTGACGATTATAAGAAATCCCATGGCCGCGCGGCAGGTGCTTGACCAGCGCCAGCGATGACACCCAACGCAGCGCCGGCGTCAGCCCCGGATCCGGGCAGCCCGTTGGCACGATGCCGGTCAACAACAAGCCGACGCGCACGGCGGTCGTCGGGCCAGCCGGACGCAGCAGCAGGCCTTCCGAGTTGTGCCAGTGGATCCACACCGACGCCGGCAACGGCGGCAGCTGCTCCAGCAGTTCAGCCATCGTCCGTTCCTGCTGGCTGGCGATCTCGGCGTTCTCTGCCATCGGATAGTGCGTCATGATGCCTGCGAGGCGCAAGCTGTTCCAGGCCAGCACTTCGCGAACCATCACCAGGGCATCGGCGGGGCGGGCGCCGAAGCGTCCCATCCCGGTATCGACATTGATGTGCACCGGCAAGGGGGCATGGGGACTGGCGTACTGTGCGAACTCGTGGACTTCCTCGATCGTCGACAGACAAGGCTCATAGCCGCTGGCGACCACCGCCGAACGCTCTTCAGGCAGCGGGCTGCCCAGCAGCAGGATCCGGCTCTCGGGGGCGACGCGGCGGATCTTGTCCGCTTCCCCGATCGTCGCGCAGGCCATCGCATCGACCCCCGCTTCGTGGTAGATGCGGGCGCAGCGCTCCAGGCCAAGACCATAGGCATCGGCCTTGACAACCGCGATCACCGCCCGCGGCGCAGCCAATGCTCGGATGACCGCGACATTGCGCCGCAGCGCGCCGTAGCTGACTTCGACACGATTACGCCACGCCATTCTGATGCAGGCGTCGCGCCCGCTGTAGGACCGGCGCAGGTTCTTGATGATAGATCGGCAGCACGGCGTCCCACGGGCGAGGCGCGCTCAGCGCGGCGAGGCGTGCCACGGCCCGCGCATCCGGTCCTGCCGGCGAGCCGCGTGGGACGCCGGGCAGCCAACGCTCCACCAAGGAGGGCTTGCTGGCCAGCGCCGGCCCGATGACCACCGCCTCGCTGACGGGCGGCCACTGCGGCTGGTCCTGATCGTGGCTGGCACTCGTCGGCGAAAGGACTTCGATACCGCTACCATGGACGCGGACCACCGCATGAAAGGTCGTATCGCGCTTGAGAGGCAGCAGCACCACCCAGGTTCCCTGCCCCTGGGCGATCGCGCATGCCACGAGGCTGTCGACCGCATAGATGGGCACAGCTTCGAGCCAGCCGAGCGTGCGCACGGCGAGCACGGAGACGCGCAAGCCGGTGAATGAACCGGGCCCGGCGGCGACGGCGAACGCCGTCAGCGGCCGATAGCGCCGCACGTAGCCATCAAGCAGCGGCACGAGCTGGGCTTCGGCTGGCCCCGGACAGCGCTCCCACGCGATGACGCGGCCGTCCCAGGCGCACACCGAACCACAGCGATCGACGGCCTCGCACGCGATGAGCATGTGTCGTTACGCTAACTCTGACCGGCGCCTGTCCACGTCTCCCCCTCTTCCTGCCAGGCCGCCAACAAGCGCGCGCGGTCAGCCGCAACGAGGGCAGCATGCAGTTCGTCGCAATCCCCTTCGAGGAAGCGATCGAGGGTGTAGGCTGTCCAGTCGATGCGATGATCGGTCACACGGTTCTGAGGAAAGTTGTAGGTCCGTATGCGATCATTGCGATCGCCCGTGCCGATCGCTTCGCGGCGTGCGGCCGCGCGCTCGCGTTCTCGCCGCTGCCGCTCCTGCTCGTAGAGCCGAGCGCGCAGCCAACGCAACGCCTTCTCGCGGTTGGCGAGCTGCGAGCGCTCGTCCTGGCATGTGACGACCAGGCCCGTCGGACGGTGGGTGATGCGAACCGCGCTCTCCGTCTTGTTGACATGCTGGCCGCCAGCCCCGCCGGCACGGAAGGTTTCGATCTCCAGATCATCGGGACGGATGATGATCTCGGCCTCCTCGGCTTCGGGGAGCACCGCCACGGTTGCAGCGCTGGTATGGATCCTGCCTTGGGCCTCGGTGATCGGCACCCGCTGCACGCGGTGCCCGCCACTCTCCCAGCGCAGCAGCCCGTAGGCGCCGATGCCTTCCGCGGTCGTGCCGCTGACATGGTAGATCGCCTCGCGCACGCCGCCGACATCTCCGGGCTGCACCGAGAGCGCGACCATGCGCAGTCCGCGGCGTCCAACCCAGAGGTGGTACATGCGCACCAGGTCGCCAGCGAAGAGGCAGGCCTCATCACCGCCTGTGCCCGCCCGCACTTCGAGGATGCAGTCGCGCTCCCCGTCGTCAGCGCTGTTGGCGATGATCGCGAGCACCGCCTCGACGAGGCGTCGCTCCTCCTGGCGCTTGCTTGCGATCTCGGCGCGCGCCTCGGCCCCGAGCTCGGGGTCGCTGAGCAGTCGCTCCGCGCCAGCGATATCGGCGAGCAGGCGCCGCCGCTCGGCCCACGGCTCCATGATGCGCGACCAGCGCGCGTGCTGGCGCAGCAAGCGCTGATACTCCGCCGAGCCGATGCTTTCCGGCTCGGCGAGGCGCGCCGTCAGGCGCAGCCAGCGCTCATAGAGGCGATCCAGGGCTTCGAGGATCTCCGTGTCGCTCGCCATCAGTCAGTGCGCCCGCTCGTCGCGCCGGCTGCGCACGAGCGCACCGCTATTTGGACGAAGCCTGCCCCTTCTTCTTGAGCAAGGTCGCGGCCAAACCCGTCGTCTTGCCGCCCAGCTTGCTGCCGAAGCGCTCGACCCGCCCGGCGGTGTCGATAATGCGCTGCGTGCCGGTGTAGAAGGGGTGCGAAGCGCTTGAGACATCGACGCGATACAGCGGATAGGTCTTGCCGTTGATCTCGATCGTCGCATCGGTCTTGACCGAGCTTGGAATGATGAACACGGCACCGGTCACCGTGTCCTGGAACGCCACCTCACGCACCTTCGGATGGATGTCGGGCTTCATGCTCACCTCTTCTGCTTGTCCTTGCCAGCCGGCGCCGGACTCGCGGCGCTCGCCTTGCCAGCCTTCTCGCTCGTCGACGCAGCCGCAAGCTTGTCGGCGCTCGGCTTGCCCGTCTTGGGCGATGCGGAGGCATTGGCTGCCGCCTTGTCCTGCGCCCCTGCTCCCTTGTCTTGCTTCGCTTTCTCTGGGCTTTCCTTTTTGCCGGCTTTGCCATCGGCCTTAGCGGCGGCCGCGGCTTCCGCCGGCGCAGCTTCGGCCGTGGCCTTTTCAGCTTTCTTCGCTGCTTCGCGCGCGGCGCGCTCCTGCTCGCGCTTGGCCGCGACCATCGCCAAGGTCTCGGCCAACGAGGGCGCGTTGGGGTCGCTGTTCACCACTTCCACCGTCACGGTCACGGCGACGGACTTGTGCAGACTGACCTCGACCGGATAGCGGCCGAGGCGACGGATGCGGTCATGCAGGTGCACCTGCTTGCTGTCGACCTGCACGCCGAGCTTGGCCAGCGCCTGCACGATCTCGCGAGTCCCGACCGAGCCGAACAGCTCATCGTCATGGGACACGCGCTGCGCGATCTGCACGGTGGCCCCCTCCAAGCGCGCCGCGAGGGCGCGGGCCTGCGCCTCGCGCTCGCTCTCGTGGCGCGCCGCCTTCTCGCGCAGCACCTCGATCTGTCGCTTGGTCGCCTGGTCGGCAAGCACCGCCAAGCCGTAGGGGAACAGATAATTGCGCGCGTAACCGGGGGCCACCCGGACGATGTCGCCCATGTTGCCGAGCTTCAGCACATCCTTGACGAGCAAGACTTCCGTCCGACGAGCCATGGTCGCTCACTCTCCAACGAAGGGCAGCAGGGCGAGGTAGCGGGCGCGCTTGACCGCAGTCGCCAGCTGCCGCTGATAGAACGCGGTGTTGCCGTTGCGCTTGGCTGCCGACAGCTTGCCCTGCGAGCTGACGAAGCGGTTGAGCAAGGCGACGTCGCGGTAATCGATCTCGAAAATGCCTTCCTTCTCGAAGCGGCAGGGCTTCGGCGCCTCGACCCGCTTGACCCGCTTCTGCCGCTTGCGGTTGTCGCGCTTCTTCGGTAGCGATTGTCCGCTGTATCCCATGATAGCCTTTCACTCCCACTCAGAACGGGGGTTCATCGTCTGCTGGCGGCGGTGCCGCTGGCCGAGCCGCTTTCACGCCGCTGTCGCTCGGTCCCGCTTCCATCTCGGCATCGGCCCCTCCTTCCGCTGCCTTGGGCGGCGCACCGAGGAACTGCACATTGTCGGCGACGACGCGCAGCTTGCTGCGCTTGCTGCCGTCCTTCTTGTCCTCCCAAGTATCGAGCTTGAGGCGCCCCTCGACGAAACAGCTGCGCCCCTTGGTCAGATACTGGCTGCACAGCTCGGCTTGGCGCCCCCACACCTCGATGTCGACGAAGGTCGTCTCCTCCTTGATGCTGCCATCGGGGGCCTTGTAGCGCCGGTTGATCGCGAGTCCGAACTCCGCGACCGCCCGCTCATTGGCCAAGAAGCGGACCTGCGGATCGCGCGTCAGGTTGCCAGCGAGAAAGACACGGTTGATGTTGGCCATGTTCAGCTCTCAGCGGGTGGTGGGGGCGCTGCCTGCGCCGCCGCCTTGGCGCGGGCCCGCTGCTCGCGAATGCGGTCGAGCTGCTTGCCTGGGCGTGCGACGATCAGCTGGCGCAAGATCAAGGTGCCGAGGTTGGCGCGGCGCTCGATCCGCTCGATCGCCGACGGCGGAGCCCGGAAATAGCCGGTGAAATAGCACGCGCTGGTCTCGCCCTTGATCGGGTAGGCCAGCGTCCGCTCCTCCCATTTCTCGAGCTCGATGAACGAGGCGCCCTCGGCTTCGTAGAGCTGGCGAATCGCGGCCAGCATCCCCTCGAGGTCGGCACGCGCCTCGGCCGCTTTGACGAGAATCGTCGTTTCGTAAGTGCGGAAGGTTTCCGTCATGCCTGCTCCTTGGACCGCCGTGAGGGCGGGAGGCCTGTGGCCCCGGATGCGCGAGTGCCGTTATCTATCGGCACTCAGGAAGAAGACCTCGCCGTGTCGCCCGCTGCCGTCGTTCCGCCGGCGGCTGGCTGACGCCGCTTCGCCGCGATCGCCAAGGCCACGCGCGACTTGATGCGCGAGGCCGTGTTCTTGTGGATGGTGCGCACGCTTGCCGCCTGATCGAGACGCTTGCTCAGGCGCCGATAGAGCTGCTCCGCCTCTTCGAGCTTGCCATCGTGCAGGCACCGCTCGAGGCGCTTGCGAATGGTCTTGAGCTCCGTGCGCCGAGCCTTGTTTGCGATCCGGCGCTTCTCGTTCTGCCGCAGGCGCTTGGCCGCGCTCCGTGTGTGAGGCATTTGAGCGATCCTATACGCGCGCGAGTACTGTCAACCACTGCGCAGCCGCGACAGCCGCTGCGCAGCGTCTTTGTAATTGAGATCGAGCGACACGAGCTTCTCGTATTCCGCGATCGCCTCCGCCGTGCTGCCGCGATCCTCGAGCAGCCGCGCCAGCTGATAGCGGCCGTCCTTCGCCTCTTCGGAGAGCTCGTCCTCGACCAGCGGCAGAAACAGCTTGTACTGCTGGATCGCCAGGTCGATCAGGCCGCGCTTGGCGAAGCAGATCGCCAGCCCCCGGTGACTGCCCTTGCGCAAGCGCGGATCGTTCACCGTCTTCTGGAACTCCGCCGCCGCGCCGTCGATGTCGCCGATGGTCAGCAGGTTGCGCGCGAGGTTGAAGCGGTGGTTCATGTCGGTCGGCTGCCGTTCGACGCGCATGCGATACTCGGCGATCTCGATCTCGAGCAGCTGCTTGCGCGCGGCCTGAGCCTCCGCGCTGCCCGGCGGCAGGTTCTTCAGCCGCTCCTGGGCCTCGTGGATGCGCAGGTCGCCGAGCTTGATCGTGATCGTGAAGTCGTGCGGATCGATCTGCTGGGCCTGCTCGTAGCTGCGACGGGCCTCGGCGATCTCGTTGATCCGGCGATGGATGTCGCCTTTCTTCACCCACAGGAACTTGTCGCCCGGCATCTTCTGCAGGTCCTCATCGATGTAGCGCAGCACCTCGCGGGCGTCTTCGACGGTGCGGATGTTGCGGTTGAGCACCTCCTGCCGGCGCGCGGCCTCGGTGCTGGCGATCTGCGTGCGGTAGTCGGTCGCCTGCCCGGCGCTGGTCCGCTTGAGCATCGACTGCAAGGCCATCCAGTTCTTCAGCGTGCGTCCGGCCTCGGGGTGGCTCGGCATCGCCTTGTCGAGCGCCGACATCGTCGCCAGCGCCTTCTCCAGGGCCTGCTCGTCCTTCTTGCCCGAGGCGTTGAAGCGCTCCATGTAGAGGTGCGCGAGCTGCCACAGGACCTTGTCGTTGAACAAGCCGGTGGCGCGGAACTCCTCGCCGAGCATGATCGCGACATCGCCGACCGGCTTCATCGTCGCCGCCAGCTTCACCGCGGCCTCGAAGAACGACACCAGCGCCTTGCTGTCGCCGGTCTTGCCGTAGGTCTTGGCCGCGGACACGTACTGCTTGAGCGGGTCGTTGCTCGGGATTGCGAGCTTGAGCGAACCCAAGCCGAAGAGCCCCCCGCCCTTGTTGCCCTCCTTCGCCTTGCGCCGCGCGATCGGTATCAGGTGCTTGACGATCTCCGGGTTGGCGGGGTCGACTTCGAAGCACTCGCCGAGGATGGTCAGGGCATCATCCGTCGCGCCTTTGTCGGCGAGCTGCTTGACACGCGTCAGGTGCTTGCTGAGGTCCGGCATGGTCGATACGCCTCACTGGCTGTCGTTCAGACGAAGATCCGCCTTGCGTGGAGCACCGCAGGGTAAAGCTGCAGATTCTATGCACAAGCCGCCGAGCACCGGCAGTGTCAGCAGCGCATCACCCGCCGATCTCGCGGCGCTGCGCCTCGTGCATTATCCTCACCCCGTCTTGCGTCGGCGCGCCGCGGAGGTGACGGTCTTCGATGATCGCCTGGCAGCGCTGTGCGCGCGAATGTTCGAACTGATGGACGAGGAGCGCGGCATCGGCCTGGCGGCGCCGCAAGTCGGCGTGTCGCTGCGCATCTTCGTCACCGACCACGCGAAGCGCGAGCAGGGCGCCCCGCCCAGCCGGCGCATCTGGATCAACCCCGTGATCGAAAATCCCCAGGGCGAGACGGTCTACGAAGAAGGCTGCCTGTCTTTCCCGGGCATCTACGCCAAAGTGCGGCGCTTCGATCGCTTCACGATCCGCTGGCAAGACCTGGATGGCGAGGAACACCGCGAGTCGCTCGATGTCAGCGCCGGGCAGTTCCTCGGCATCGTCGTGCAGCACGAGCTCGACCATCTCGACGGGATCCTCTTCGTCGATCACCTGAACCCGCTGCAGCTGCGGCTGGTCCGCCGCAAGCTGCGCGAGCTCGAGGACGCCTATCGCCGAGCGACCGGAACCGCGGGATGTCCGATTCGACGATGAGTTCCTCGCAATCGTCGGCGAAGCCCGACGACCGCGGCTTCGCCCTGCTCACCGAGGACCACCTGCTGGAGCTCGGGCGCATCGCCAGCGGCCTGGTCCACGAGATCAAGAATCCGCTCGGCGTCATCGCGCTGAACGCCGAGCTCCTGCGCGAACAGGCCGAACGGATGCCGGAGGGTCCCGAGCGCGAGCGCCTGCTGCGGCGCATCGCGCGCATCGCCGCCAGCATCCGCGAGCTGCAGGCGATCATCACCAGCTTCCTCCAGTTCGCCAAGCCAGCGCGCCCCGATCCGGCGGCGGTCGACATCAATCGCGTGCTCGAGCAGGTGATCGACGAGCAGGCCGAGGCCAACGCCGCGGCGCAGATCTCGGTGATCTTCCGTCCCGACGAGGGCATCGCCGCGGTCCCGGCCGACCCGCTGCAGCTGGCGATGGTCTTCCGCAACATCCTCGTCAATGCGCGCGAGGCCTTGCGCGCGCGCCCCGAGCACCGGCGCATCATCGTCGCGACGCGCGCCCTGCAGGGCGCCGTCCGCGTGATGATCGCCAACAACGGTCCGCCGCTGTCCGAGCGCGTCGCCGCCCATCTCTTCGAACCCTTCGTCACCGACAAGGAGCACGGCACCGGTCTCGGCCTGGCGATCGTCAAGCGCCTGGTAGCGATGCACCACGGCGTCATCCATGTCGCCAGCGACAAGGACAGCGGCGTCTCGTTCACCATCGAATTCCCGACCAACCTCGGTCCGGCGCGCGCCCGCGCCGAGCTGCCCTCGCCGCTGGCCCCGGTCACCGTCGGCGAGAGCGGCGCCGCCCAGCCCACTTGAAGCGCATGGCCCACATCCTGGTCATCGATGACAACCAAGGCAACCGCGACACCTACGCCGAGGTCCTGGAGGCCGACGGACACCAGGTGCTGACCGCGGCGAGCGGCGAGGCCGGTCTCGCCAAGCTCGGCGCCGCCCAGGTCGATGTCGTGCTCTGCGATCTCAAGCTGCCGAACATGGACGGCCTGGCGGCGATGGAGCTGGCCCACGAGAAGCACGGGCCGATCCCCTGGATCCTGATCACCGCCCACGGCTCGGAGGAGATCGCCGTCGCCGCGATCAAGCAGGGCGCCTTCAACTACCTGACGAAGCCGGTCGACATCGCGCGGCTGCGCGCCACTGTCGAGAGCGCGGCCCGCCTCGCGCAGGCCAACCGCGAAAACCGCCGCTTGCGCCGCGAGCTCGGCTACGAGGAAGCGCTCGAGCGCATCGTCGGCAACAGCCCGGCGATCCGCCAGGTCAAGAACATGATCCGCCAGGTCGCGGCCAGCGACGCGACGGTGCTGATCGAGGGCGAGAGCGGCACCGGCAAGGAGCTCGTCGCCGACGCGATCCACGCGCTGTCCAACCGCAGCGGCCGGCCCTACATCAAGCTCAACACCGCAGCGATTCCGCGCGACCTGCTGGAGAGCGAGCTCTTCGGCCACGAGCGCGGGGCCTTCACCGGCGCCGTGCAGCAAAAGAAAGGCAAGTTCGAGATCGCCGACACCGGGACCCTCTTTCTCGACGAGATCGGCGAGATGCCGCTTGATAACCAGGTCAAGCTGCTGCGCGTCCTGCAGGACGGCTCGTTCACCCGCGTCGGCGGCAACCAGCAGATCACCGTCGATGTCCGGCTGATCTGCGCGACCAACCGCGATCTCAAGCAGGAAGTGCTGGCCGGGCGTTTCCGCATGGACCTCTACTTCCGCCTCAACGTCGTCAACATCGTCGTCCCGCCGCTGCGCGAGCGGCGCGAGGACATCCCGCTGCTGGCGCGCGCCTTCGTCGAGCGCCTCAACCAGCGCCATCGCCAAGACAAGGCGCTGAGCGACGAGGCGCTGCACTATCTGCGCCGCCAGGACTGGCCGGGCAACATCCGCGAGCTCGAGAACACGGTCGAGAAGCTCTATGTGCTGAGCCCGGGGCGCGAGATCGTCGTCCACCGGGGCGCGGTCGCCCCCGTCGCCGAGCCGGCGCCGCGCGCCCCCGAGCCCGCGGCGCCGGCGGCGCCGGCGGAAGATCCGATCCGCGCGCTGGTCGGGCTGCCGCTCGATGAGGTCGAGCGCCGGCTGATCCTCGCCACGCTCGCCCACTGCGGCGGCAACAAGTGCAAGACCGCGCGCACCCTGCAGATCGGGCTCAAAACGCTCTACCGCAAGCTCGCCGCCTACGGAGTCAAAGAGTGAGCGCCCCCGAGTCCCCGCCCACCGCAGAGGCCCCCGGCATCCCGCGCCTGCTGCTGACCGGCGCAGCGATGGGCGTCGCCGACGCCGTCCCCGGCGTCTCCGGCGGCACGATCGCCCTGATCGCCGGCATCTACGACCGCTGGCTGGCGGCTTTCGCCGACCTGCTCGCCCCTCTGCGCCGACCGCTGGCCGGCTCGTCCTGGCGCGCCTGCGCCCGAGGCCTCGGCTTCCTGCTGCCGCTCTACGCCGCCGTAGGCTTGGCGCTGTGGGTCAGCCTGCGCGTGCTCGTCGGCCACGGGCCCGAGGTCGGAGCGGACCCTGCCGCCCTGCAGGCGGCGCTGGCCGAGGCGCCCGGCCTGCTGATCAATCCAGCGACCGCGCCCGCGGTCTTCGCGCTGTTCTTCGGGCTGGTGGCGGCGACCGTCCGCGAGCCGTGGTGCGCGCGCCAGCGCGCGCACTGGTCGGACCTCGCCCTCTTCATCCTCGGCGCCGCTCTCGCCGCCGGCCTGGCGCTGAGCCCGGCGCTCGGCAGCGCGCCGACGCCGCTCGCGCTGCTCGTCGGCGGCGCCATCGCGATCGCCGTCATGCTGCTGCCCGGGGTCAGCGGCAGCCTGGCCCTGCTCGTCCTCGGGCTCTACCAGCCGGTGGCGGCCGGCGCCGTCGCCTTCGACTTCGCGGTGCTGCTGCCCTTCGCGCTCGGCCTGGTGTGCGGCCTCGCCCTCGTCGTGCCGTTGCTGCGCGCCCTGTTGGCGCACGCCCACGACCGGACGATGGCGGTGCTCGCCGGCCTGATGGCCGGCAGCCTGGTCGCGCTCTGGCCATGGAAGACGCACTACTACCCCAAGGCGATCGCGCTGCTCGGTCCGATGCTGCCGAGCGCCCCCCAGGGTCCCTGGTGGTGGGCGCTCATCGCCGCCGCCGTCGGCGCCGCGCTGGTGCCCGTCCTGCGCTGGCTCGCCGTCCGTGTCGCGCGTGCCAGCACTGCGCCATTGCGGTGAGGCACCGATCCCGAACACTGCGTGCATGCAGCGCATCACCGTCAGCGCCGCGCGCGGCGCCGCCGAGCTCACCGCCATCGTCATCGGCCACGCTGCCGGCCCCTTCCCGCCCGTCATCGAGGAAGCCGCGGCGCGGATCGCCGCCAAGCAGGCGACGGCGCCGCTGCTCGTCGTCACCGAGCAGGGACCCTTCGTCCTGGTCAAGCCGGAGGCCAAGCCCTGGCTGACGGGCGGCGAGGCCTGGCGCCTCCTCGGCGGCCAGATCGTCGACGCCGCGCGCCAGCTGCGCGTTGGCAGCGTGACCGTCGTCGCCGAGGGCGAGGGCGTCGAGGCCCAGGCCCTGGTCGAGGGCTGCGTGCTTGCCGACTATCGCTACGAGGCCTGGAAGAAGAAGGAGGATCCGGAGTCCCGGCCGCGCCTGACCGTGCGCCTGCCCGGCTACGCCAGCGCGGTGCGCGAGGGCGTGGCGATCGCCACCGCCCAGAACCTGGCGCGCGAGCTCGCCGACAGCCCGCCCAACGAGCTGCACCCCCCGAGCTTCGCGGCGCGCGCGCGCCGCGAACTCGCTGGGCTCGGGGCGCGGCTGCGCGTGATCAGCGGCGCCGCCCAACTGCGGCGTGCCGGCTTTCCGGGCCTGGCTCAGGTCGGGCAGGCCGGCAGCAGCGAGCCCTGCTTGGTCGAGGTCCGCTACACCCCGCCGCGCGACCGCCAGGCGCAGCGCGATCTGCATCTCGCCCTGGTCGGCAAGGGTATCACCTTCGACTCCGGCGGCCTCTCGCTCAAGCCCGGCGACAAGATGTGGGAGATGAAGGCCGACATGAGCGGGGCGGCAGCGGTGCTGGCCGCGCTGACCCGCATCCTCGCCGAGCGTCCTCCCTACCCGCTCTCGGCCTTCCTCTGCCTGGCCGAGAACCTGCCCGACAGCCGCGCCCAGCGTCCCGGCGACATCTACCGCGCGCGCAATGGCACCAGCGTCCATGTCGAGAACACCGACGCCGAGGGCCGCCTGATCATGGCCGACGCCCTGACGTACGCCTGCGAGAGCGGGGCCACGCATCTCGTCGACCTCGCGACGCTGACCGGGGCCTGCATCGTCGCCCTCGGCGAGTACGTCGCCGGCGCGATGGGCCGCCATGAAGACTGGACGCGGCAGGTCTGCGCCGCCGGCGCCGCGGTCGGCGAGCAGATCTGGCCGCTGCCGCTGCACGGCGAATACCGCAAGCTGCTCGAGCACCCCCATGCCGACATCAACAATGTCGGCGGCAAGTGGGGCGGGGCGATCACCGCTGGCCTGTTTCTCGCCGAGTTCGTGCCGGAGAACGTGCACTGGGTGCACCTCGACATCGCCGGGCCGGCGATGGCCAACGACGGCTGGCGCTACTACAGCAAGGGCTTCACCGGCTTCGGCACCCGCACCCTGATCCACCTCGCCCGTGAGCTTGCAGGCTAGGATCGGGCGCTGGCTGCTCGTCGTCCTCGCGCTGCTGCCGGTCTCGGGGCTGGCGCTCGCCGCGCTCGCTCCCTCGGGCTGGTGGCCCGCCATCCTCGCCGGCCACTGGGCGCCGCAGCTGGCCCTGCTCGCTTTGCCGGCCTGGTGCTGGCTCGGCCGGCGCTGGTACAGCGGCGCCGCCTTCGGCGCGCTCTTCGCCGTGGCGCTGGCGCCGCATGTCGGCGCGGCCTACGCCGCCCCCGCCGCTCCCGCTGCCGCCGACGGCATCGTCGTCTCGTCAGTCAATCTCTACGCACGCAATCCGCAGCGCGCCGCCGCCTGCGCGCGCCTGGAGGGCGACATCGTCGCCCTGATCGAGACCCTGGCCCCCGACCGCGAGCAGCTGCGCTCCGACCCGCGCTGGCCGCACCAGCACTGGGAGCTGCCGCGCGGGCACAGCGGCTACGCGCTGCTGTCGCGCTTCCCGCTGCGCGCGCGCTCCCTCGAGCTCGCTGGGGCCTACGGACTGGAGGCCGAGCTGCAGCTGCCCGGCCAGGCCGCGCGGCTCCTCCTGCTGCATGCCCACTCCCCGCGCTCGCCGCAGCTCGCCGCAGCCAACCGCCAGCAGCTGCGCCTGCTCGCCGAGTACGCCGCGCGTCTGTCCGGACCGCTGATCGTGCTCGGCGACTTCAACGCGACCGCCGCCGCTCCGGGACTGGCGGCGCTGCGCGCCGTCGGCCTGCGGGCGGCGGCTGGTCCGCAGCCCGCGACCTGGCCCTCCTGGCTCGGTCCCTTGGGCATCGGCATCGACCACATCCTGGTGCGGGACCTGGCGGCCGCCGGGCCGCGCGCCTGGCGACTGCCCGGCAGCGACCATCGCGCGGTCAGCGTGCGCCTCGCCGCTCTGCCCTAGAAGTGCCAGCGCAGGGCGAACAGCAGCGTGCGGCCCTCCGCGCTCGTCCAGCTCGCGCTCGCTGCCAAGCTCCAGGGCGGACTCCACGACCACGCCAGCCCGCCCTCCACGCTGCTGGTCCACGTGCGGGGCGCCGACCACCAGCGCCGCCGCTGCAGCCGCGCCCACAGCGCCCCATCGCCGAGCACCGCGTGCCCGCCGAGCTCGCCGCCGAGCGCGAGCGCGCCGTGCTGAGCATCGTCGATCAGCCGGCCGTCGGCGAGCGCCAGCGCCCACAGGCTGAGCGCGCCGTGCGCGGCCCAGCTGCCGCCGCCGGCCAGCAGCAGCTGCGCCTGGTCGTCGTCGCTGCTGCGTCGATGGCCGAGCTCGCCGCGCCAGGCCGGTCCGAGGGGCCGGCGCGGCTCCTGCGAGGCCGCCTGCACCGCGAGCAGCGTCGCGCGCGGTACCGCCAGCTCCCCGCCCTCGGACCAGCGCAGCGCGAGGTCGAGCGCGCGCAGCTCATCGCCCGGCGGCGATCCGCTCGCCGGATCGTCGAGGCCCGCCCACAGCAGGCGCCCCTGCAGCTCGCCGCAGACCCGCTCGTCGGCCCAGCCGAACGCCAGGCCGAGGCGGGCCGGCGGCGCGAGTCGGCGCGCATCGTCGCGGCGCGACACGGGGCCGGCGATGCGTTCGCCGCCCTCGCGATCGATCAAGCCGCTGGCGACCGCCGCCCGCACCACCCCCGCCGGGCTCGGCCAGCGGCCGACCCGCGCCGCCAGCCCGCGCTGCGGCGCTGCCGCATCGAGCAGGCGGACGATGCCGGCGGCGCAGTTGTCGGCGAGCAGGTGATAGGGACGCTGCTCGCCCTGGCGAGCGACGATCTCGCGCAGCAGCGCCGAGAACTCGGCATCGCCCAGACGCAGCGGGTAGAGCCACAGCGAGCGCCCCTCCTGATCGCGGAAGCCGGCGAGCTCGACGGCCCAGGGCGTCACCTGCACGCTCGCCGCATAGCCCCCGCTCAAGCCCTTCCACAGCAACTCCCAGGGCGGGTCCTCGGCGTAGCTCGCCGGCTCCGCGGCGTAGAGCACCGCGACCTCGCCGCCCGCGCCGCGCAGGCGCAGCAAGACATGCCCGAAGGTGCCGGCGGTGCCGGTCGCGGCCGGGGCGGCGAACACGAGCTCGGCTTGGCGCGGGGCTAGCGCCGCCCAGGGATCGCCGCCCGCCTCATCGGCGGCGAGCGGCAGCGCCGCCGCCAGGCACAGGACGAGGCGCCGCCTCATGACAGCCGCTGCAGCCGCACCATCGCCGCGTAGCGCCCGCCGCGCGCGACGAGCTCCTGATGCGTGCCGCACTCGAGGACGGTGCCGGGCTCGGGGTCGCCCTTGCCGGCGATGACATAGATGCGGTCGGCGTGCTGCACCGTCGCCAGGCGGTGCGCGACCATCACCACCGTCCGGCCGCGCATCAGCTCGGCGAGCGCGGCCTGCACGCGCTGCTCGCTCGCCGGATCGAGGGCGCTGGTCGGCTCGTCGAGCAGCAGCAGCGGCGCATCGCGCAGCAGGGCGCGGGCGATCGCGATGCGCTGGCGCTGCCCGCCGGAGAGCCGGCCGCCGCGGTCGCCGACCCGCGTCAGATAGCCCTGCCCGCCCTCGAGGCGCAGGATGTCGTCGTGAATGCCGGCGCGCCGCGCGGCCTCCTCGATCTCCGCGTCGCTGGCCTCCGGGCGCCCGTAGGCGATGTTGGCGCGCACCGTGTCGTCGAACAGGAAGGGCTCCTGGCCGACGAGCGCGATGTGCCGGGCGATCGTGCTCAGCCGCCAGCGCCGCAGGTCGACGCCGTCCCACAGGATCTGGCCGCCCGTGACATCGTAGAAGCGCGGGATCAGGTGGAGGATCGTGCTCTTGCCGCCGCCGCTGGCGCCGACCAGCGCGACGGTCGCGCCGCGCGGGATCTCGAGGTCGATGCCGCGCAGCACCTCTTCGGCCTCCGGCGCGTAGCGGAAGCGGACGCCGACGAAGCGGAGGCCCTGCTGCAGCGGCGGACAGGGCGGGGCCTGCGGATCGTCGACCAGGGCCGGGGGGCGATCGAGCAGGGCGAAGACCCGCTCGGCGGATGGCACGTTCTCCTGGACGTCGCCCCAGCCGCGCTGGATCTCGCGCAGCAGATTGATCAGGCGGCCGATGCCGCCGAGGAAGACGACGAGCGCCGCCGGCTGGATCAGGCGCCGTTCGTAGAGCCAGGCGCAGGTCATCAGTCCGATGCCGGCGATCGCGAAGACCGCGAAGCCGGTCAGCGCATCGCTCTGCGCCCGCGTCTTGGCGAGCTTCATGTTGGCGCGCACCAGCCGCTCGTTGGAGTCGGCGTAGCGCGCGACCTCGCGCTCGGCGCTGCCCATCGCCTTGATCACCGTGATGCCGGCGGTGATCTGCTCGAGGACGCCGAAGTTCTCCTCGGTGCGCTCGCGCACCTGCCAGGAGCGCGCGCGCGTGCGCCTGAGCAGCGGCCAGAGGACGACGGCCGCCGGCAGCAGGGCGATCAGCACGGCGAGCGCCAGCCGCCAGTCGATCCACACCAGGGCGACGGCCATCGCCGCCGCCTCCACCGGTTTCATCAGCACTTTGCCGTAGAGCAGCTGCTGCAGGCGCAGCGTCGCCTGCAGGTCGTTGGTCATCCGCGTGATCAGATCGCCGCGCGCCAGCTGCTGATGGAAGGCCAGCTCGAGGCGCACGAGGTGGGCGAGCACGCGGTTGCGCAGGTCCTGCAGCGTGCGGTTGGCGGCGAGCTGCCCGAACCACCAGGCGCCGTAGGCCGCGGCCGCGGCGAGCGGAGCGAGCGGCAGCATCTCCCAGCCGAGCTGCTGCAGGCCGGCGATCACGCGGCGGCGCTCGGCGTCCGGCAGCTCGCCGCTGCCGGCCTGACCGAGCAGGGTGATCAGCTCCGGCAGACGGGTGACGAGCAGCGCGATCAGGCCGCTGAACGACAGCGTGCAGATGGCGCCGGCGAGCACCAGCCAGCGCCAGCGCCAGCCGTAGCGCAGGCAGCGCCGCACCGTCGTCCAGTCATCGCCGCGAGGAATGCTCACGGCAGCAGGATATGGCGCCGGCGCGCCGCGGGATCGCCAGCGCCGCGACCGCGCCGCGGCTCAGCGCCACGCGCAGTCGGGCGTCACCAGCAGAAAGCCCTCGCCCCACTGCGCCGGATCGTCGAGGCGCCAGCGCGCGACCGGCGCCGGCGCAAGGCGCAGACCGAGCGGACCGCCGTACACGAGGCAGGCCGTGCCGTCGCCGCTCTCCTCGATCGGCTGGATCCAGGCCGGCACCGGCCCGGACTCCGACCACCCCGTCACCGCGTACCAGCGCCACTCGCCATCGCGCCACAGCCGGATCTCCTGCACGCGCTGTGGACAGCCGATGGTGCGGAAGCTCGCCATCACCGGTTCGGCGAGGTTATCGCTGGCCGGAATATCGAGCAGCATCTACTCTAGTCTGCGCGCGCGCAGCGCGCTCCCAGGACCGCCTTGCCGAGCCTGCACGCGGTCTATACTGCGCACGGTCCAGGTGTCGCGCCAGCCGCCGGCTGGGCGCGGTGAAACGGGAAGCCGGTGCGAATCCGGCACTGACCCGCAACGGTGACCGGGGACTGAACCCGCAGAGCCACTGTGCACGCGCACGGGAAGGGCGGGGGAGGGTTGATCCGGAAGTCCGGAGACCGGCCTGGACCCTGCGGTGCGCTCCTCGGGACCAGGGAGCGGTACCGGGCCGGAGGCGTGCTCCGGTCGCTGGCCCTTGCCGACCCGCGGGCCCCGCAGGCCACCCCTTGCCGCGAGGTACGGCATGATCCGCATCCCATCCCTCACGCTTTGTTCCCTCGCCTGCACCGTCGCAGCCGAGGCATCCTCCACCATCATCGTCACCGCCGAGCGCGGCGAGAGTCCGCTCGCCGAGGCCCCCGTCTCGGTCTCCGTGGTGCCAGAGGCGGCGATCGTCCGCCGCGGCGGCGCCTGGCAGGCCAGCGACTGGCTGCGCGACCTGCCCGGGGTCGCGGTCTTCGGCACCAACGGCGGCTTCGACGGCGGCGTGATCGCCGTGCGGCTGCGCGGCCTCGACCAGCGCTACGCCGCGATCCTTGTCGACGGCATTCCGCTGGTTGACGGTTCGGCGGTCGACGGCACGCCGCGCCTGCAGCTCATCAGCATTCCCGGCCTGGAGCGCGTCGAGGTCCTGCGCGGCGCCCAATCCGGCCTCTATGGCAGCGGGGCGGTCGGCGGCGTCATCGACTACCGCACCCTGCGCCCGACCGCCGAGCACCGCCAGCGCGCGCTCGCCAGCGCCGGCTCCTTCGACAGCTACGGCGGCGAGCTGGCGCTGACCGGTCCGCTCGGCGAGCAGGCCGGCTATGCCGTGGCCATCCAAGGCCTGTCGAGCCGCGGCTTCTCGGCGACGACGCCGGCCGACGACGGCAATCCCGACGGCTACGAAGACGACGGGCTCCAACGCTGGGCGGCGCGCGGTCGCCTCGAGTACCGCCACGAGCGCGCACGGCTCTACGCCAGCGCCTGGTACGGCCGGGCGGTGCAGGAGTACGATGGCGACTACCCGATCGATCCCGACGACGGCTACTCGGAGAACCGCAGCACCTTCTGGCAGGCGGCGGCGGGCGGCAGCCTCGGCAACCGCCAGGCCGGCCTCGACGTCGACCTCGCCTGGTCGGCGAGCGACACCGAGATTCACTATCGCGACTCCTGGAATCCCGGGGCCCCGCCGACCCCCTATCGCAGCGACCTCGGCTACGCCTCGCTGCGCGGCCGCCTGCTGCTGGCCGACTGCGTGCGGCTCGCGCTCGGCGGCGACGCTCGCCGCGACATGGCGGAGATCGCGCCCGACTTCTCCGAGGGCGTCAACCAGCAGGGCCTCTACGCGACCGTCGGCTGGGACGATGGCCGGACCATCGTCGAGGCGACCGGCCGCGTCGACTATCACGGCACCTATGGCGCGCATCCGACGGGGCGGCTGGTCGGCGCCTGGTTCGCCGTGCCCGAGACGCTGAAGCTGCGCGCCGGCCTGGCCTCGGCCTTCCGCGCGCCCTCGCTCTACCAGCTCTACGGGCAGTGGCCGCCGTTCTTCGTCGCCAATCCCGAGCTCAAGCCGGAGACCGCCTGGAGCTACGAGGCCGGCATCGACGCCTTCGCCGAGCGCGACCTCAGCCTCGGGCTGACCGCCTTCCGCAGCGGGGTCGGCGAACGGATCACCTATGTCGATCCCGATGGCTGGGGCCCGCAGCCCGCGCGTTACCAGAACCTCGGCGGCACGACGCGCAGCCAGGGCGTGGAGCTCGAGGCCCGCGCCCTGCATCCCTTCACCCCCGAGCTCAGCGGCTGGCTCGAAGGTTCCTACACCCACCTCGATACGCGCGATGTCGATGGCGACGATGCGCCCTATGCGCCG
Organism: Planctomycetota bacterium; assembly: GCA_025055595.1. GTDB lineage: Bacteria > Planctomycetota > UBA11346 > UBA11346 > UBA11346 > UBA11346. The sequence continues at coordinate 18,839 of JANWWU010000092.1, forward strand.
CGCCACGCCGGCAGCCTGCGCCTGGGCCTGATCGAGCAGCTCGGCGACTGGCGCCTGCGTCAGGGTCTCGGCCTGCGCCGCACCACGCCGTACTACACCTCTCCCGACGAGATGGCACGGGTCGACGGCGTCACGCTGTGGGATGCCGTGCTCGGCGTCAGCTTCCGCGAGCAGTGGGACTTCGCGCTGCGCGGCGAGAACCTCAGCGACGAGCGCTACCTGACCAATGGCACCACCGGACCGGCCTATAGCACGCCGCCGCGCTCGTTCACGCTGACGGTCTCCGCCCGCTTCTGAATGGCCGCGCGAGCCTCCGTCGTCTACGCCGTCCTGCTGCCCGCCGCGCTCGGCGCCGCCGCGCTGTCGCTGGCCATCGGCAGCGGGGGCTGGACGGCGGAGGCCGGCATCCTCGCCCTGCGCGGCTGGCGCAGCGCGGCGGCGGCCCTCGCTGGCGCCGCGCTCGCCGTCGCCGGCGTCCTCGCCCAGGCGCTGTTCCGCAATCCGCTGGCCTCGCCCGATGTCATCGGCACCAGCGCCGGCGCCACCCTCGGCGGGCAGCTGGCGCTCGTCGCCCACGCCGCGGGCAGCGCCCTGCTGCCGGTCGCGCTGCCGCCGGAGCTGCTGCTGCCGCTCGGCTGCCTCGGCGGGGCGGCCGCGGCCCTCGCGGTGCTGCTGACCTGCGTCGCCGCCAGCGGTGGCGGGGCCCTGACGATCCTGCTGACCGGCTTCATCATCACGGCGATCGTCGGCGCCGGCTCGGGGCTGCTCACCACCCTCGCCGCCGGCCACTGGGAGCTGGCGCGCGCGCTCGCCGGCTTCGGCTATGGCAGCGTCGCCGGCAAGGGGCCCCTGCACCTCGCGCTCGCCCTGCCGCTGGTCGTCGCCGGGGTCACTGCCGCCTGGTGGTGGTCGCGGACCGCTGACCTGCTGCTGTGCGGCGATGAAGAGGCGGCAGCGATGGGCGTACGGGTCGGCGCCGCCCGCTTCTGGCTGCTCGCCTGGACGGCCCTGCTGACCGCCGCCGCGGTCGTCGCCGCGGGGCCCCTGGCCTTCGTCGGGCTGATCGTGCCGCATGCCCTGCGGCCCTACGTCGGCTGCGAGCACCGGCAGCTGGTGCCGGCCGCGGCCCTCGGCGGGGCGCTCTTCCTGCTCCTCGCCGACCTCGTCGCCCGCTGCTTCCCCCTGCTGGCCGCGGCCTGCGGCCTCGGCGGGACCAGCGAGCTGCCGCTCGCCGTCGTCACGGCCCTGGTCGGCGGTCCGCTGTTCCTCGTCCTCTTCGCGCGCGCGCGCCGCGAGGGACTGCTGTGAGCCTCGAGCTGCGCGGCCTCAGCGTGCGGCGCGGCGCGCGGCTGGTGCTGGCCGACATCGCGCTCAGCGCCGCCCGCGGCCAGGTGACGGCGATCATCGGGCCCAACGGCGCCGGCAAGAGCAGCCTGCTCAAGGCCGTGCTCGGGCTGCTGCCCAGCGAGTCCGGCGGCATCGCCTGGGAAGGCCGCGCGCTGCCGCGCGATCCGCAGCAGCGCGCGCGCCTGCTCGCCTACGTCCCGCAGCGCAGCCAGCTGTCGGCGGCGCTGCCGGTGCGGGCCGTCGTCGCCGCCGCGCGCTACGCCCATCACGGGTGGTGGGGCGGGCAGGGGGCCGGCGACGCCGCGCTGATCGCCGAGGCCCTGGCCGCGGTCGACGCCAGCGAACTCGCGGCGCGGCCGTTCACCGCGCTCTCGGCCGGCGAGCAGCAGCGCGTGCTGATCGCCCGCGCCCTGGCCAGCGAGGCCCCCTGCATCCTGATGGACGAGCCGAGCGCCAGCCTCGATGTCAGCCATGCCCTGGCGCTGTTCGCGTTGATCCGTCGCCTGGCCGCGGCCGGGCGCGCGATCGTCATCGTCCTGCACCACCTCGACGACGCGCGCCGGATCGCCGACCGCGTGGTCGTCCTCGAGCGCGGCGCCCTGGCTCTGGCCGGCACGCCGGCCGAGGTGTTCGCCAGCCCGCGCTTCGCCGAGGTCTTCGGCGTCGAGCCGTTGCCGGGCGGGGCCTGGGGCTTCGCGCTGCGCGGGAGCGAGCGATGCACGCGCTGAACCTCGCGCTGTTCGTCCTCGCGCTCGGCGCCAGCGCGCTCGCCGTGCTGCGGCTCAGCGAGCCGGGGCGCGCGCGGCCGCCGGCTCCGACCGCCCACGGCAGCGCGAGCGTCAGCGATGCCCGCGGGCGGGCGGTGCCGGTGCGGCGCTGGCAGCGCCTCGTCTCGCTCGATCTGGTCAGCGACGAGCTGCTCGCCCTGCTCGTCGAGCCCGAGCGCATCCTCGCCGTCAGCCGCTGGGCCCAGGGCCCGGAGTCCTGGCGCCTGGCCGGCAAGCCGCGGCTCGCCGGCCTCGGCGACCTCGAGGCCCTGCTGCGCCTCGCTCCCGACCTCGTGCTGATCTCCTCCTTCGGCGGCGACGACGACCGCCTCGCCCGCCTGCAGGAGGCCGGAATCGTCGTCTGCGACCTCGGGCCGGCGACGGGCTACGACGCCTTCCTCGCCAACGTCCGGCGCGTCGCCAGCGCGATCGCCGCCCCGGAGCGCGGCGAACGGCTGGTCGCCATCCTCGAAGCGCGGCGCCAGGCGCTGGCCGCGCGCGCCCCCAGGCCGCCGCCGCGCGCCCTGGTGCTGATCCCGATCGGCGACGAAGTCTACGGTGGCAGCGTCGGTTCTTCCTTCCACGACCTGCTGCGCTGCGCCGGGCTCGCCGACGCCGCCGCCGGCCAGCTGCGCGAGCCCTGGCCGCGCTACACGGCCGAGATCGTGCATCGCCTCGCGCCCGAGCTGATCGTCACCCGCGCCGGCGGCGGCCGCCTGCTCGAGCGCCTGCCCGGCTACCGCGAGCTGCCGGCGCTCCGCGCCCAGCGCCTGGTCGAGCTGCCGGAAGAGCTCTTCGACAGTCCGGGGAGCGGAATCCTCGACGCCGCCGAGCGCCTCCAGGAGCTGCTGCGCGCGCTGCCGTGAAGCTGCCGAGAGCGAGACGGCGGCGGATGGCGCGGGCAGCGCCCCGCCCTATGCTCGCGCGCGATGCTCGAACCGCCCGCGTCGTCGGAGCCCAGCCTGCGCGTGCGCAAGCGCACGAAGATCCTCGCCACCCTCGGCCCGGCCTGCGACGACCCGGCGGTCCTGCGCGGGATGTTCGAGGCCGGCGTCAACGCCGTCCGCCTCAACCTCAGCCACGGCGCGCGCGACGATCACCGGCGCCGCCTGGCCGCGGTCCGCGAGCTGTCGCGCGCCCTCGACCGACCGATCGCCGTCGTCGTCGACCTGCAGGGTCCGAAGATCCGCATCGGCCGCCTGCGCGACGACCAGCCGGTCGAGCTCGTCGCCGGCCAGCCCTTCGTCATCACCACCGCCCCTTGCCCGCTGGGCGACGCGCAGCGCGTCGGCACGACCTACTCCGAGCTGCACCGCGATGTCAAGCCCGGCGACACCGTCCTGATCGACGACGGCCGCCTGCGCCTGCGCGTCACCGCCGTCGAGGACCGCGACATCCGCCTGCTGGTCGAGGTCGGCGGCCCGCTCAAGAGCTCGAAGGGCATCAACCTTCCGGGCTCGGCGGTCAGCGCACCGGCGCTCTCCGACAAAGACCGCGAGGACCTGGCCTGGGCGATCGCCCAGGGCGTCGACTATGTCGCGCTGTCTTTCGTCCGCACCGCGCGCGACATTCGCCACGCCAAGGCGCGGATCGCCGAGCTCGGCGCCGCGGTGCCGGTGATCGCCAAGATCGAGCGCCCCGACGCGGTGTCGAACATCGACAGCATCCTCGCCGAGGCCGACGGGATCATGGTCGCGCGCGGCGACCTCGGGATCGAGATCTCGATCGAGCGGCTGCCGATCGTGCAGAAGGAGCTGATCCTGCGCGCCAACCGTCTCGGCAAGCTGGTGATCACCGCCACCCAGATGCTCGAGTCGCTGATCGAGGGCGACATGCCGTCGCGCGCCGAGGCGACCGATATCGCCAACGCGGTGTTCGACGGCACCGATGCCGTGATGCTCTCGGGCGAGACCGCGGTCGGCCGCCACCCGGTACGTGCGGTGCAGGCGATGAGCGCGATCCTGCTCGAGGCCGAGAAGAGCCGCTACCTGCCGTCCTTCGAGCTCGATCCCGAGGCCCACACCTTCTCGCGCGAGGTGATGAGCCTCTCCGGCGCCGCCCACCGCCTCGCCGTCGACACCGCCGCCGAGGCGATCCTGATCAGCAGCGCGACCGCCGAACCGGCGCTGCTGCTCTCCAAGCGCCGCGGCCGCGCGCCGATGATCTGCATCTGCACCGAGCCGCGGCGCTGGCAGGCCTACGCGCTCTCCTGGGGCATCGCCGCCGTCTGCGTGCCAGCAAGCGACGACCTGCAGACCCTGCTCGAGCGCGGCATCGAGGCGGCGATCGCTCAGGGTCTCCTGCGCGATGGCCAGCGCATCGTCGTCCTCGCCCACTACGCCGAGCGCGGGGTCGCCAGCCTCAAGCTGCAGCGCGTGTGAGCTCAGCGCTGGCCTTCTGGCGGCTCCCAGCCGTCGTCGCGCTCCGGCCACAGGTCATCGCTCTCCCAGCGCTGCACGGTCATCCGCGTCATGTCGGCGGTTGCGATATCCATCTGATCCTTGGACAGCGGGTCGTAGACGACGACCGGCCGCTTCGGGTGGTGGCCGAGGGCGCCCGGCGGCAGCCGCCAGCCCTCGACCGTCCAGTAGCGGTCCTTGTAGGTGTTGCCGATCATCATCGTGCTCGGCGGCTGCCCGTCGTTGGCGCTGATGAAAGTGCAGCGCACCAGAACTTCCGTCTCATCTTCGGCCTTGGGGTAGACCGTGTTCCACGCCGGCTGCATGTCGATGATCTGCCACGGCAGCGGATCGCCCTCGCCGCGCGGCTCGTAGCGGACGCGCATCCGGAACTTGGTGCGCAGCGCCTCCTCTGGCAGCTGGTACCGCTGGGCGAGCTGGCGGAAATCGACCTTGGTCCACAGATACATCGGCAAGAACATCGGCAGCGCGAACCACACGCCGACGAGGATCGGAACGATGACGACGATGGCGGCGAGGAACGAGACCGTGCGGTTGGTGCCGGTGGCCATGGCCGCGATTATCGCGCGCCCGCGCTCGGCGGAAGCGCGCCCGGCGCGGTCTCCGGCGGCAGGCCGAGCTTCGAACGCTGCTCGGCCGTCAGGGCGATCGGCGTCACCGAGCCGCCGGCGCGCAGCCGCTCCCACAGGGCGGCGAGCGCGGGCGGGAAGGGCGCCTCGATCTCGAGCCGCTCGCCGCTGTGCGGATGCTGGAAGCTGACCTTCCAGGCATGCAGGGCCTGGCCCGGCAGCTCGGCGACCGGCTGACCATAGACCCAGTCGCCGACCAGCGGATGCCCGTGGTGCGCGGCGTGCACCCGGATCTGGTGCTGGCGGCCGGTATGCAGCTCGAGGCGCAGCACGCTGTGCCGGCGATCGGCCGCCACCTCCTCGACGCTGTACGCCGTGTGGCTCGGCTGGCCGTCGGGCACCACGCCGCGCGCGATCGTGTGCGGACCGAGGGGCCCGAGCGGCTCGCGCCACTCGCCCTGGGGCGGTTCCGGGACCCCGACGCAGATCGCCTTGTAGAGCTTGCCGAGCGCGCGCTGCTGCAGCTGCGCGCAGAGGCGGCGATGGGTCGGCAGATCGAGGGTCGCGATGACGATGCCGCTGGTTTCGCGATCGATGCGGTTGACCAGGCGCACCGCGCTGGGGTCCAGGCCCTGGGCATGCGCCCACTCCTGCAGCTGATTGAGCAACGTGCCCTGCAGCTCGCGGCCCGCGGGGTGGGCGAGCTGGCCGGTCGGCTTGTTGGCGATCGCGAGCCGGCGGTCATGCCACAGCAAGGCGAGGGGCGGCGGCGGCGGGCCGGCCAGCGGCAGCGGCAGGACGCGCAGCTCGATGAGATGGCCCGGCTCCACCGGCCAGTCGGGACCGACGGCCTGCCCATCGACGGTGCAGCGCCCCTCCAGGCACCAGTGCCGGCGCAGCTCCTCCGGCCAGCGCGGGCCGATCGCGCTGAGATACTTGGCGAGCGGCCACCCGGCGCCGTAGCGCTTGCTGCGGAAGCGGAAGATCCGCTCGCCGCCGGGCAGCACGCGCTTCTCGAGGCGGATCTCGTTGCGGATGCGCGCGCGGATCGCGTGCTCAGGCAGCGGCATCGCAGGGCGCAAGCGGGACGCCGGCGCTGATGGCCAGCGCCCGGCTCCAGGCCAGCAGCTGGCGGTCGCTGCCGGGCGGGCCGGAGAGCTGCAGGCCGATCGGCAGGCCGTCGGGATCGCGGCCGCAGGGGAAGCTCAGCGCCGGGATCCCGGCGAGGTTGGCGGCGATGGTGAAGATGTCGCTGAGGTACATCTGCAGCGGGTCGGCGAGCTTCTCGCCGAAGCGGAAGGCGGTGGTCGGGCTGACCGGACCGAGGATCGCCGCGCAGCGCGCGAAGGCCGCGCGGAAGTCGTCGCGGATCAGCCGGCGCACCTGCATCGCCTTGCGGTAGTAGGCCTCGTAGTAGCCGGTCGAGAGCACGAAGGTGCCGAGCATGATCCGGCGCTTGGCCTCGGCGCCGAAGCCCTGGCCGCGGCTCTCGGCGTAGAGCGCGGCGAGGTCGTCGGCCTCGGCGCGATGCCCGAAGCGCACGCCGTCCATCCGCGCCAGGTTGCTCGCCGCCTCGCCGGTGCCGATGATGTAGTACACCGCCACCGCGTAGCGCTCGTGCGGCAGCTCGACCTCGACGAGCTCGGCGCCGGCGGCGCGGGCGCGCTCGCAGCAGGCCTCGAGGGCGGCGCGCACCGCCGGCTGCAGGCCCTCGCGATGCGCGGGCACGACGCCGAGCCGCAGGCCGGCGAGCGAGGCCGCGGGGGCGGACAGCTCCCAGGCGACGCTCGTCGCATCGAGCGGATCCGGCCCCGCCATCGCCAGCAGCGCGGCCTCGGCATCGGCGGGATCGGCGGCGAGCGGCCCGACCTGGTCGAGCGAGGAGCCGAAGGCGATCAGCCCGTAGCGCGACACCAGGCCGTAGGTCGGCTTGAGGCCGAAGCAGCCGCAGAGCCCGGCCGGCTGCCGGATCGAGCCGCCGGTGTCGCTGCCGATCGCGATCGGCACCAGGCCGGCGGCCACCGCCGCCGCGCTGCCGCCCGACGAGCCGCCGGGGATCCGCGTCGGGTCGTGGGGATTGCGCACCGGGCCGTAGCAGCTCGTCTCGTTCGACGAGCCGAAGGCGAACTCGTCCATGTTGGTCTGGGCGACGACGACCGCGCCGGCGTCTTGCAGGCGGGCGATCGCGGTCGCGGTGTAGGGCGCGATGTAGCCGGCGAGCATCCGCGAGCAGCAGGTCGCGGGCAGGCCCGTGATGCAGAGGTTGTCCTTGACGGCGATCGGCACCCCGGCGAGCGGCAGACGCTCGCCGGCGCGCACCCGGCGGTCGACCGCCTCGGCCGCCGCCAAGGCCTCGGCCTCGCAGGTGCGGACGATGCAGTTCCAGCGCTCGGCGCGGCAGGCGGCGAGCGCGCGCTCGACCGCGGCGCGCGCGCTGGTCCCGCGGTTCACCGCCTCGGCGATCGCCAGCGCCGGGCTCATCGCTCGACCACCTTGGGCACCAGGTAGCACTCGCCGTCGTGCTGGCGCGACAGCGCCAGCGCGGTGTCGCGCGCCAGGCCGGCGACGACGGCATCGGGGCGCCCGGGGTGCTCGAGGTCGGTGACCTGGGCGATCGGCTCGACGCCCTCGGTATCGACTGCGGCGAGCTGCGCGACATAGGCGACGATCGCTTCGAGCTCGCCGACGAGGCGGGCGACCTCGGCCTCGCTGAGGGCCAGGCGCGCCAGGCTCGCCAGGCGGCGGACCTCGGATTCGCTGATCGGCATGCGCGGCAGCCTAGGCCGCCGCGCCGGAAGTCATGCCGCGCCCCCGCTTCCCCGGCGGCGCCGCGCGCCAGCCTGCGCGCGCGTGAGCGACGCGCCGCGGCTGCTCGTCCTGCAAGCGCTGAACACGGCGATCGGCTGCGCGGTCTACCTCGCCTTCGCCACCGCCACCGGGCACTGGACCGCGGTCGGCTGGACGCCGAGCGCGATCGGCGCCGCGATGACCGCCGCCAACCTCGCCTACGCCGGCCTGGTCGCCCAGGGCGGGCGGCTCTCCGACCGCTGGGGGCGGGCGCGCACCGCGATCCTCGGCGCCAGCGTCATCGCCAGCGGGGCCCTGGCCGCCGCCCTGCTCGCCACGCCGTCTGCCGCCCTGCTCGGCTGCCTCGCGGCCTGCGCCGGCTCGGCGCTGTTCTTCCCCGGCAATGTCGGCTTGTTCAGCGACGCGCGCGGCCGCGACGGGGCCCCCGATCCCCCCCTGCACCGCAAGGTCAGCCGCTACAACATGGGCTGGTCGGCGGGCAACATCGCCGGCTTCGCCGGCGCCTGGCTGCTCGCCGGCCTGCCGCCGGCAGCGAGCTGGGCGCTGATCGCCAGCGCCGCCCTGGCCTGCGTCGCCGTCCTGTGGCGCTGGCGGCGGCTGCCGCCGCGCCCGCCGCCGGCGGCCGGCGACCGCGCCCCGCACCCCGCGCTGCCGCTGCTGACCTGGATGAGCCGCGGCGCCCTGCTGATCCTCTGCCTCGGCAGCATGGCCTACATCAGCCTGCTCGCGCGCTGCCTGGCCGGCGAAGGCCTGGATCCGACCGCCGCCCAGCGCCTGGCCAGCGCCGCCCTGCTCGTCTTCGCCGTCTCGTACTGCCTCGCCTTCGGCCTGCTCGGACGCTGGACGGGCTGGATCCTGCGCCCGCGGCGCCTCGTGCTGCTCCAAGGGTCGCTGCTGCTGGCGGCCCTCCTGGTCAGCGCCGTCGGCCATTCCGCGGCCCCCTCGGCGGCGCTGCTCTGCCTGGCCAGCGCCTGCTTCGGGCTCGGCTTCGCCAGCGCCTACACCGGCTCGATCTACTACAGCCTGCGCCTGCCCGAGGGCGCGGCGCGCGCCGCCGCCCTGCATGAGACCGCGCTCGGCATCGGCTCGACCGCCGGTCCCCTGCTCGCGGGGCTCAGCATCAGCCAGTGGGGCGACGGGGCCCTGGGCGCGCTCGGCTCCTGGCTGCTGGCGGTCGGCGGCGCTGCCCTCGCCCTGCAGCTCGCCTGCTTGCCGGCCCTTGCCCGGCGCGGAGCTCGCTGATGGACACCGCGCTCTTCGACTACCACCTGCCGCCCGAGCTGATCGCCCAGCACGCCATCGAGCCGCGCGATCAAGCCCGGCTGCTCGTCGTCCCGCGCTGCGGGCCCTTCCAGCACCGGCGGGTCTGCGAGCTGCCGGAGCTGCTGGCCCCCGGCGACCTGCTGGTGTTCAACCGCAGCCGGGTGATCCCGGCGCGCCTCTTCGCCCGCACCGCCCACGGCGGGCAGCGCGAGGTGCTGCTCGTCCACGCGGAGGCCGAGCCGGGGCAGTGGCGGGTGCTGATCGGCGGCCGCGTGCAGCTCGGCCAGGTCCTCGAGCTGGCCGGCATCGCCGCGACCGTCACCGCGCTGCACGAGGACGGCACGCGCTCGCTGCGCTTTCCCGCGGACTGCGATGTGCTCGCCCTCGCCGAGGCCCACGGCACGGTGCCCTTGCCGCCCTACATCGCGCGGCCGGCGACCGCGCACGACCGCGCGCGCTACCAGACGGTGTACGCCGATCGCCCGGGGTCGGTGGCGGCGCCGACCGCCGGCCTGCACTTCACCGAGGAGCTGCTGCAGCGCCTCGCCGAGCGCGGCGTCGCCCGCGCCTTCGTCGAGCTGCACATCGGCCCCGGGACCTTCAAGCCGATCGACACCGCGGCGGTCGAAGACTTCCGGATTCACGCCGAGTGGGCCTGCTGCCCCGCCGAGACCGTGGCGGCGATCGCGGCCGCGCGCGCGCGCGGCCGGCGGGTGATCGCTGTCGGCACCACCGTCGTCCGCACGCTGGAGAGCGCGGCGCGCCAGCCCCAGGGCCTGGCCCCCTGGCAGGGCTGGACCTCGCTCTACCTCCACCCCCCGCAGCGCTTCTGCGTCGTCGACGCCCTGTTCACCAACTTCCACCTGCCGCGCTCGACCCTGCTCGCCCTGGTCGCCTGCCTGACCGGCCTGGAGCGCTGGCGCGAGGCCTACGAAACGGCGGTCCGCGAGCGTTATCGCTTCCTGTCCTATGGCGACGCCTGCTTCTTCTGCTGAGGCTCCCGACCCTGCACTCGCGCGCTTCGAACGCCAGATGCGCTTCGCGCCGCTCGGCGTCGCCGGTCAGCGCCGCCTGCGGCAGGCGCGGGTCGGTATCGTCGGCCTCGGGGCCCTCGGCAGCGCGGTCGCCGAGCAGCTGGCGCGCGCCGGCGTCGGCTACCTGCGGCTCATCGACCGCGATGTCGTCGAAGCGAGCAACCTGCCGCGGCAGGCGCTCTACACCCCGGACGATGCCGAGGCCGGACGGCCGAAGGCGCTGGCGGCGGCCGCGCACCTCGCCCGCCTCGCCCCCGACTGCACGCTCGACCCCGTGCCGAGCGAGCTCGACGCCGACAACGCCTTCCGCCTGCTGTCCGGGCTCGACCTCGTGATCGACGGCCTCGATACCTTCGCCGCCCGGCACCTGCTCAACGATGCGTGCTGCCAGCTCGCCCTGCCCTGGGTGCACGGCGCCGTGCTCGGCGCCCAGGGCCAGAGCCTGGCGGTGATCCCCGGCGACAGCGCCTGCTGGCGCTGCCTGCAGCCCGAGCCGCCGGAGCCCGCCGACAGCCCGACCTGCGACAGCGTCGGCGTCATCATCCCCGCCGTGCGCCTGGTCGCGGCCTGGCAGGCGGCGCTCGCCCTGCAGCTGCTCGTCGACCGCAGCCGCCTGCGGCGCGCGCTGTGGGCCTGCGACCTGTGGGCCGGCACCTGGCAGCAGCTAATAGTGCCGCGCGATCCCGGCTGCCGCAGCTGCGGCCCGGCCGCCGACCGGCCGGCGCTTGCTGGCGCCCCCGCCGCCGTCGTGCTCTGCGGCCGGCAGGCGGTGCAGCTGCGACGGCCCGCGCCCGGCGAGCTGCGCAGCCTCGCCGCGCGCCTCGGCGCCGCGGCACGCATCCTGGACGGCGTCTGCCTGCGCGTGGACGCCGAAGGCCTCAGCGCCACCTGCTTCCCGGACGGCCGGGTCCTCGTGCAGGGCACCGGCGACCCAGTGCAGGCGCGAGCCTGGTGTGATCGCTGGCTCGGCGGCTGAGCAAGCAGGACCGGTGCCCAATCCCCTGTCAGTGTCTGCAACACCCAAACGCGACGGCGCCGCTCTCGGCATCGCGGCCCTTGACAACCAGCGATAATAAGGGCATCCGGCCACATCCATCCCATCCGGCCGTATCGCCGCCGGCGCGTCGCCCGGCAGTTCATCCACCACCACGCCCACTGGGCAGGAGGTTCCGATGCGTTCCCCCCACCGTCCCCCCTCACGGGGCTTCACCCTGATCGAGCTGCTCGTCGTCATCTCGATCATCGCCATCCTCGCCGGCATGCTGCTGCCGGCGATCAGCATGGTCCGCGAGAGCGCGCGCCGCTCCAACTGCGGCAGCAACCAGCGCCAGATCGTGATGGCGATGCTG
>JANWWU010000104.1 GCA_025055595.1 Planctomycetota bacterium
CTCATCTGCCCGAACTCGTCCCGGCTCTCCAGGCGCAACCGCGCCGTCAGATCGCCCTGCGCGACCTGGCCGAGCACCGCCTGGGTGGCGGCGAGCGGGCGAGTCAGCCGCCGCGCTTGCCACAGTCCGACGGCGATGCCAAAACCGACGATGACGATCAAGCACATTCCCATAATCCACAGGCTCTGACGCAGCGAGAGTCGGCTTTCGGCGGCGATTTCTTCCGCAAGCTCCAGCATTTCCTGTTCGGGTACGGCAACAGCCAGGCTGTAGCGCTGATCGCCGATGTGCAGAGGGCGGTAGGAGACCAGCTTGCTTTGCCCTTGCCATTCATACCGAGCGACTCCCTGCCGACCCGGGATCATTTCCTGGCGTACGATCTCGGCGAGTCTGCCGTAGCGCTGGTCGGTGATCTGGGTCTGCAGCGCAAGCTGCGGATGGATGACGAGCAGGCCGCTCTCATCGATCATCCAAGGATATCCTGTCTTCCCATAACGGTGGGCGACGACAGCATCGTTGAGCGCCATCCAATCGAGGTTGAGGACCACATACCCCAGGCGAGTGCCCGCGCCTTCCACGGGTACGATCACTCTCAGCTCCGGACGTTTGGTGTTCCGCGCGATCTCGACCCGGGACCATTGAATGCCGCGGCGCGCAGCGAGCGGCTGGAACCAAGCGGCTGACGCCTGATCGACCAGCTCGGAGGCGACCTTTCCCTGAACGATCTTGATGAGTTCCCGTCCACGAACATCAATGACCCGCACCTGGCTATAGAGTGCACGCCGCTGCTCACCGACTTGCACAAACGCGCTGCCGGCAAAGCTCAATAGGTTCTTTTCGACGACTTCGCGGGCGGTTTCGGTCGCGGTGGCGGTCGCTCGCAGCCAGTCGCCAGTGTAAACGAGCGTCCATGAGGCATTGGCAGGTCGGCTCCAGGTAGCGAACTGCTTGCGCCCTTCGCGTTGGAATGTCAAGATGTCGAGCCGGCTGGCTTGCGACGCGGCAGCCAGCGCCGCCGACAGCTCCTGCAAGCCGAGGTCGCGGACGATGTGACGGTTGATCATCGCCCGCTCGCTGTGCAGCATGATCCGCCCGGCATCATCGACGAGGAACAGATTGATGCCGCGCTGCTGATGCAGCGCGAGCAGGTCGGTGAGCCCTTCGATCTGATCAAGGGGCAAGACCGAGGAAAACATGCCGATCACCCGCCCGTCGCCAGCGATGATCGGTTGGTAGCCGACGAGCGACCAGCGCTCGAGGATCCGCTGCAGCCCCTTGTAGGTGCTGCCCGAAACAATCGTCTGGATGACCGGGTTTGGGCGACCTTCGGCGTCGCGCGGCAAGATCAGGGTCCCGACCTCGCGTCGGCCATCAGCGGCGCGGAAGGTCGTCGCCACCCGCAGCATCGCGTCGTCCTCAAGCCGCACGAGAATCGACGCCATGCCGCGCGAGACCCGGGTCGCCTCGTCGACGATCGGCGCCGGCTCGGCGAAGCTTTCGACCCAGGGCAGCTCCTGCCCATCGAACAGCAGGCTGGGCACGGGGCGCTCGCTGACGCTCTGCGTGCGCTGGTCGTAAATCCGCCGCAGCCGGGGCTCGCCGAGGCGCGGCTTGCCGCGCATCGTCACCAGTGTCTTGATCAGCTGCATATCGCGCTCGAGAAGCAGCTGTTCGGCGCTTCGCAGCTGCACATCGATGGTCTCCGCGATCTCCCGCACCTGCGCATGCAGCTGCTTCTTGAACGCTTGCAGCGCTACCGCGTCCAGCGAGTTCCAGTCTTCGCTCACATTCAACGCGCCGAGGGCGACCGGCAGGTCTGGCAGATTGGCGAGCGCTTGGGCATTGATCGCGGCTTGATTGCACCAATTGTTGATGAATTCGGCCTCGTCGCCGACGCCGCGATTGAGATCGCGCTCGGCAGCCTGATGCAGGCCGCGATCGACGATCTTTAATGTCAGCTCGACCGTGTTCGTCAGTGCCCACAACCCGATGACCCCGATCAGCATGCCTGGAATGAGCACCAGCAGGGCGCTGAACAGCGACAGCCGTGTGCGGACGAGCATCGAACCTCCCCGGTTCACCCAAGACTACTCATAGCGGGGATGGGGTTGTGCGTCAAGCTGGTGCACGGCGCGCGGCGCTGTCCAAGGAGCGTCGCCTCCGGCTTTAGCATGGTGAAACCTGCAAGAATTTCAAACATGCAGCAGCGTCTGCGCCAGAGCCCCAGCACCTACCTGCGCCAGCACGCCGAGCAGCCCGTCGACTGGTGGCCTTGGGGCGAGGAAGCTTTCGCCGAGGCGCGGCGGCGCGATGTCCCGCTGCTTGTATCGATCGGCTACGCGACCTGCCACTGGTGCCATGTGATGGCCCACGAGAGCTTCGCCGACCCCGAGACGGCGGCGCTGAT
>JANWWU010000026.1 GCA_025055595.1 Planctomycetota bacterium
AACTGCCCAATGCCTACCCAATTGGGTGATGTGCTCGTCGTCTCAGGAATCCCTATGCTTGTGAGATGACGGGCACCACCATATAGATAGCTAGCAAATCGCTGCACTGTCGGCGTGAGTCCGCCTTGACCAATAAGCAACATAAAACTTGCAATGCTGAGGAAAGCCTGCCAGACGCCGAGTGCGTCAGCTGAGAGCTGGGCCGCCTGCGTCACAACGAGGGCTGCCCCCACGCCGGCTGAGAGGAGGGATTGCGCCAAGGCCCATGTGGCGGCTGATCGCCAATACCGAGACCATGTGAAATATGTCACAATTTAAAATGCACGTTTAGGTCTGCTGTTTCCAACAACGACGAATGCCTTCCTCAAGTGATACCGCTGGTTTCCACCCCGGCAGAACTTTGCCTCCAGTCCAAGGACGCATCACTTCGCGCTCGCGATAAGGCACTCCCCCCCACATGATCGTGGGGGTTTTGCCGGTGATCTGGCACCACAGGGTCACGATATCGCGTAATTTGCGCGGCTGTCCTGGTGTGACGCGGTAGATCTCGAATCTATGATCAACTTGGAGAATTCGATGTGCGGCTACAGCAAACGCAGCGACCGCATCGTCAACAAAAAGCGGATCGAGCAGTTGTTCACCAGGCGACATCCGCAGGGGTTCCCCGCTTTGCGCAGCTTCTTGCAGAAGGGTAAAAAGCTTGCGGCGTGGATCATCAGGACCATATGTGTCGGTCAGCCTCAAGGCGATTGCTGAAAAACCGCAAGCATCTACATACCAGCGCACAAGGTCTTCGAAGGCCTGCTTAGTCGCCGCATAAAAGTTGCTTGGAACGTATTGTTCATCATCCACTAAGTGATGTTGCCATGTAGTGCCTGCGATGACCAGACGTTGAACTCCGCAGCTGCGCATCGCTTCGAGTAGCTCTGCCCCGTAAGCGATGTTGCTGCGAATGAGATCAGGTATGTCAGAGGGTTTGTGATCCTTGATATATCGCGTTGCCAAGTGGATGATGACATCGGGGTGCAACTCATGCAACAAATCACAGAAACCATCATAGTTTCCAGGGTCTTGGACGACTTGGGAACCATTTCTTAGAACTTCTGGTCGGCATTTGTTAGGATTGCGAGCCAAACCGATCGCAGTCCAACCAAAGGCCGGAAACTGTGCAAGAACATGTTGTCCGATGAAACCGCTACTACCAGTGATCAATGCTATCGGCATCGTCAGTTTCAGGGCTCGTAGATGAATGGTGAATCGAAATCGGCCAAAGCGACGAATGAGCGATCGCGCGGCGAAACGATGGGTTCTGCTGTCAATGGCCACTGAATCCCGCAGGAATCCCAGCGAATGCCTTGATCGTGCGTTGGCGCATGTTCGGTTTCGACACCGTACATGACCAAGGCGTCATTCGTCAGTGCGAGGAAACCATGTGCGCAGCCCCGGGGGATGTAGAACATGCATCGGTTGTCGTCGCTCAGCTCGCGAGCGACATGTTGACCATATGTTGGCGATCCGCGTCGCAGATCCACCACTACATCCCAAATACGCCCACGGCAGCAAGCGATCAGCTTGGCGTGATCGGCCGGAGGGACCTGAAAATGCAGGCCGCGAATCACGCCCGCACAGGAAGTGCTGTAGAACGCTTCGCGCCAATCGCCATTCAATCCCAGGCGCAAGAACTCGTCGCGCCGCCAAAGCTTGCAGAAGACGCCGCGTTGATCGTGATGGACAAAGGGTCGGATGCAGAAGACACCAGGGATTTCTGTTCGATCGATCTGCATAATTGACAAAAGAAGTTATGTGCCAGTTATCGCGTTGCGAATCACGGCAGCGACATAGTCGATGCGTTGTTCGTCGAGCCCAGGATATGTACCGACGAAGAGCGCTTCGTTCATCACGCGATCGGCGCCAGCGAGATCGCTGACGACCCGGAAGGCAGCAGAGCCTCGCTCCTCACGCAAGTGGACGAACGCTGGCTGGCGGACGAGGTTGCCACCGAAGAACATGCGATTGCCGATCTTGGCAGCATCGAGGGCGCGAGCCAGCGCCGTGCGCGCGGCGGGGCCGGCCTTGACCAGCATCATGAAGCCGAACCAGCTGGGATCACTTGGGGTGCCACCAGGCTTCCAGGTGAATCCGGCTGGCGACCACCCAGTGGCATGCGCCGGCAGCATGAAGTCGAGACGATCCTCGAGGTCGGCGAGCGCCGTGCGCAAGCGGTGCCAGTTGGCGCGGCGTGCGGCTGTGAAGCGATCGAGCTTCTTGAGTTGTTGACGACCGATGGCGGCCTGGACATCGAGCGGTTTCAGGTTCCAACCAAGGTGACTGTAGATGTACTTGTGGTCATAGCCGGCCGGAAGGTCGCCGAGCTTCCATTCGAAGCGGCGCTTGCAGGTATTGTCCTTGCCGGAAGGGCACCAGCAGTCGCGGCCCCAATCACGGAAACTTTCAACGATGACGCGCAGCTTGGGGTCGCGAACGATGTTGACGGCGCCACCCTCGCCCATCGTGATATGATGCGGAGGGTAGAAGCTTTGCGTCGACAAATCGCCGAAACTTCCCGTCGGCTTGCCTCCCCAGGTCGAGCCCAGGCTGTCGCAGTTGTCTTCAATCAGCCACAGACCCTTCTCTCGGCAGAAACTGGCTACGGCATCGAGATCGAAGGGATTGCCCAGCGCATGCGCGAAGATCAGCGCCTTGGTTTTCCCGGGAACATAGGCCTCTTCGAGCTGATCGACGCGCGGCCCCAAAGTGATCGGATCGACATCGATGAATACGGGCGTGAGGTCGCATTGGATGATCGGGGCCACTGTCGTCGGGAACCCAGCAGCGACCGTGATTACTTCATCCCCCGGGCGCAGTCGTCGTTCGCCGAGTTTGTGGCTGGTCAGGGCCGCAATGGCCAACAAGTTTGCTGAGCTACCGCTATTGGTCAAAACGCTTGATCGTACCCCCAGTTTCGCGGCCAACTCCCGTTCGAAGGCATCGCCTTCAGGACCCAGCGTCAGCCAGAAGTCCAACACGCTTTCGACCGCGGCCGCGACCTCTTCGGCATCATAAACACGACCGGCGTAGGGCACGACCGTGCTGCCGGGAACGAAGATACTGGTCGCCAGCCGGCGCGTGACGAGTTCACGGGTCTTGGCAAGAATCTCAGCTCTGAGCTCGGCTTCGCTGTTGTTCATGGATCAGATGCCCATGGGAGTCGTTGCTCGCGCGCCCGTTGGCAGTAGTCGTTGATATCGCGTTCGACGAGCTGCCGAGCCGGGATCCCATCCAGCCAGGAGCGATACCAGTGCGCCGTGCGCTGCACGGTTTCGGCGATATCCCATACCGGCTTCCAATGAAGCCGCATGCGCGCTTTGCTGGCATCGAGCTTCAACAACCGTGCTTCGTGAGGCTGGTTGGGGCGCGGTGCGCACTGATAACTGCCGCGTCCGAATGCCGCTATCAAGCGTTGTGCCAGCTCTTCCACGGTGATGATGCTGTCATCCGGAGGCGCGAAGTTCCAGGCCTCGGCGAAGGCGGCTCCATCAGGTTGACAGAGTTTCCAAGCCAGGTGCACATATCCAGACAGCGGCTCAAGCACATGCTGCCACGGCCGCGTCGCCTGGGGGTTGCGCAGCGAGAGCTGTTGACCATGTACGATCGCACGCATAAAATCGGCTACGAGGCGGTCCTCCGCCCAGTCGCCGCCGCCGATGACATTGCCTGCGCGCACAGAAGCGATACGACATCCCTCGCCATGCGAGAAAAATGAACGGCGCCACGCTGCGATCGCGATCTCTGCCGCCCCCTTTGAAGAGCTGTAAGGATCATAGCCGCCGAGAGCGTCGTCTTCGCGATAGCCCCATGGCCATTCGCGATTCTCATAGCACTTGTCAGAGGTGACCATAATGCAGGCGCGCACTTCCGGCATGTTGCGTACAGCTTCTAGAACATGCAGGGTGCCGATAACATTCGTCATCCAGGTAGCCAGTGGCTCAGCATAGCTGCGGCGTACGATGGGCTGTGCAGCGAGATGGAAGACGACGGAGGGGTTGGCCGCCCGCATCGCGTCGCACACCGTCGCTAGGTCATTGATGTCACCAAGGCGGTGATGTACGCGCTGTTCGAGCTGCAAGAGCGTGCAGAGCGCGGGGTCGGTGGCTGGGGGCAACGAGAGACCATATACTTCTGCGCCAGCCATCGATAGCCAATAGGCCAGCCACGAGCCCTTGAATCCCGTGTGCCCCGTGATGAAGACGCGCGTGCCGCGCCAGAAGCCGTGACAGAGACTCACGCCCACACCTTCCACGGAGCTGCGCCGCGGTTCCAGAGATCTTCGAGGTGCTGCTTGTCGCGCAGGGTGTCCATCGCATGCCAGTAGCCATCGTGCTTGTAGGCGCTGAGCTGCCCATCACGGGCCAGCGACTCGAGTGGCTCTCGCTCCCACACTGTCTGATCGCCGGCGATGCGATCGATCACGCTGGGGTGGCAAACGAAGAACCCGCCATTGATCCACCCGCCTTCGCCATGCGGTTTCTCTCGGAAAGCCGTGACTCGCTGATCCGGGGCAAGTTCGACGACGCCGAAACGCCCGGGCGGCAGCACCGCGGTCAGCGTACAGGCGGTGCCCTGGGCACGATGGAAGGCGATCAGGCGAGCGATGTTCACATCGCTGACCCCATCTCCATAGGTCAGGCAGAAGGCATCGTCATGTTCCACAAATCGTCGAATGCGCCGAATGCGTCCGCCCGTCATCGTCATTTCGCCGGTATCGACGATGGTGACGCGCCAGGGCTCAGCGTATCGCGCGTGCACTTCCATGCGGTTATCGCGCATGTCGAAGGTCACGTCCGACATGTGCAGGAAGTAGTTGGCGAAGTATTCCTTGATCAGATAGCCCTTGTAGCCGACGCAGATGACGAAGTCGTTGACCCCGTGGGCGCTGTAGATCTTCATGATGTGCCACAGGATCGGCTTGCCACCGATCTCGACCATCGGCTTAGGCTTGACGACAGTCTCCTCGGCGAGACGCGTGCCGAGTCCGCCGGCGAGGATGACAGCTTTCATGGTCCCCCATTTTGGATTGTCAGTATTGAGTCAAGCATTGTGGCTTGTTGCATTTTGATGTTACGCGACGTGCGTTTGCTGCGTAAATAAAAAACCCCTGGAAAACCAGGGGTTGTGGAGCGGGCGATGAGACTCGAACTCACGACCTACAGCATGGCAAGCTGTCGCTCTAGCCAACTGAGCTACGCCCGCGCGGCTTGCAGCATCCGTTGGTGCCTGCAACAGCATTCTAGGGGCTTGCGCGCCTGTCAAGCGCGCAGCCAACGCGCGGCTTCAAGCGCGGCGTAGGTGAAGATGATGTCAGCTCCGGCACGACGAAAGGCGAGCAGGCTTTCCAAGAGACATGCCCGTTCGTCGATCCAGCCGTTACGCGCTGCCGCTTTGAGCATCGCATATTCGCCGCTGACCTGGTAAGCCGCGATTGGCAAGCAGGTGTGCGTGCGCAGACGGGCGATGATGTCGAGGTACGGCAACCCGGGCTTGACCAGCAGCCAGTCAGCGCCTTCGGCTTCATCAAGCGCTGCCTCGCGCTCCGCTTCGCGCGCGTTGGCCGGATCCATCTGATAGCTGCGCTTGTCGCCGAAGCGCGGCGCGCTGTCCAAAGCCTCACGGAACGGGCCGTAGAAAGACGAAGCGTATTTCGCCGTGTAGCTGCAGATCAGCGTCTCAGAGAAGCCGGCGCTGTCCAGGGCCTGACGGATCGCCGCCACCCGGCCATCCATCATGTCGCTGGGAGCGACGACATCGGCGCCGCAGCGGGCATGCAGCACCGCCATCTGCGCCAGGATCGGCAGCGTCGCGTCATTGGCGATGCGTCCCTCGATCACCAGCCCATCGTGTCCATCGCTGCTGTAGGGATCGAGAGCGACATCGGTGATGACGACGAGCTCGGGGAAGGCCTGCTTGAGCGATCGGATCGCACGCGGCAGGATGCCCTCGGGATCCAGGGCTGCGCTGCCCTGAGGGTCCTTGCGTGCAGCGGGGATGACGGGGAAGAGGGCCAGCGCTCGGATACCGGCAGCCAGTGCTTCACGCGCGGCGTCGAGTAACGCCGGCACATCCAGACGCTGACAGCCGGGCATCGCTGCGATGGCTGTGCAACCCGGGCCATCGTGGACGAACACCGGCCAGACGAGGTGCGCGGGACTCAACTCGTGCTCGCGGACGAGCGCGCGCACGCCGGCGGAGACGCGATTGCGGCGTGGGCGCTGGATCATGGCGGTGGCAGGCGAGCCGTGCCACTGCTCGGCGGCGACTCTGCGCCCCACAGGCGCGTGATCCGCTCGCTGAGCACGCCGTCGGCGTCGCGTACGATCAGCCGCAGCGTATTCAAGTTCGGTTTCAGCTGAATCCGTGCACGATACACCCATGGACCCGCCGGCGGACCATCGAGAGAAGCGGCCATTTGCAGGTCGACCTTGTCTTCGTCATGGAACAGCGCGACCAGATCGAGTGGGGCCTGCGTCGGGTCGTCGTGCTGGTCGGCGATGCTCCAGGCGAGGCGTACGCGGTCCCCATCGCGCTGCAGATCGGCGAGTTCGATGCGCGGCTGAACCAGGCGCCGGGGACGCAGGGGCTGTTGCAGGGGTATCTGCAAGCGGGAACTGATGGCGGCGCGGAATCGGCCATCGATGTGGTCGGGAAAGGTCTCGATCGCTGCGACCTGCAGGGCGATACGATCAGCGGTCAGATGCTGATTTTGTCCGCCGATCGAGGCGGTGCTGCGCACGCGGATGGGAAAACGCACGGTGCTGGAGCCACCCGGCGAGATCGGCTCGGCGATCGGGATGCGGCTGGCGCCGAGCGAAACGAAGGCGTCGTTGTCCTTATCGATCCACACGACGCCGGCAGCCAGCGGCGCTTCGCCGGCGTTCTCCACGGTGATCAGCAGATCGGCTGGTTCATCGGGCGCGAGCTTGCCGTCGGCGTTGTCATCCGCCACTTGCCAGACCAGATTCAGATGCGGCGCCGGGCGAGCGTTGATCTGCAGCTCGACGGGACAGGAGGCGAGCACCGCCGATGATCCATCTTGGTAAAGTTCGACGGTGAAGCGCTCACTGCCCGTCGGCAGACGGGGTGGAATGTGCGTGTGGAGGATGCCGGTCGCCGTCCCGTTGGCCGGGACGGCGCCGACGATGAACTCGTCTTCCCAGAACGGCGAGCGCGGATCTGCGCGAATTACGCCATAGAGACGGCCGACTTCCTGCGGGCCCTCGTTGCGCACTGTGATCGCCAAGGCGACGCTTTCGCCGGCCGTGACGCGATCCGGTCCAGCCCAAGCGATGCGCAATGTGTCGGGAGCCGCTGGCACGCCGCTGCCCCAGCGGACTGGTTCCGGCAGCCGTGCGAGGGCATCGGCCAAGGCCTGCGCCTCGATTTCGGCACGCTGACGGACGAGCGGCAGCAAACGCTCAAGGAGGAAGGGACGCAGGCGCTCCTCGGCGAGGGCGGCTTGGGCGGCTGTATCCCAATCCGCAGCCGCGCATGCCTCGCGCAGGAGGTCGATCACCAGCTGCGCTTGCCGATCGGGACGAAAGTTTCGCGCCGAGATGAGATGCGCGCGCCGCGCCTCGCGGTCCAGCCAGGGATCGAGCCAGGCGAGTTCGGCGATGGGCTCCCGGGCATAACTGCGCCGCCCTTGCAGCGCGAACTCATGGTCGCGCTCCCGTTCCGGCTGCGGATCGCGCAGGTCGACGCTGCCGTTCTCGCGCAGCGCATGCCGAGAGAGGCGGATATCCGGTGCGACGCCGACATCCTGGATCGAGACGCCTCCCGGCAGCAGGTACTCCTGGATGGTGAGCTTCAGGCGGCTGCCATCGCGCAGCTCGCGGATGTGCTGGACGGAGCCCTTGCCGAAGGTGGTCTCGCCGACGATGACGGCCCGTTCATTGAGCTGCAGCGCGCCGGAGACGATTTCAGCGGCGCTCGCCGTTCCCGGCGAGGTGATCACGACCAACGGCACGGTGACGACGCGGCGTCCCTTGCAGACGAAGACCTCTTGCCGCCCATCGATGGTTGTCGTCCGTACCACTTCTTGCCCGCGGCCGAGGAAGAACTGGCCGACGAGCTTTGCTTGGTCCAGCAGCCCGCCGCCGTTGAAGCGCAGGTCGAGGACCAGGGCTTTCAGCGGCCCCCCGCGCTCTAGTTCGCGCAGGGCATTGAACAGATCATGGGCGGCATTGGCGTTGAACTCATCCATCCGGATGTAGCCGACCTCGCCATCGCGGTGGTGACGGATGGTGATGATCTTGACCAGCGCGCGGACGATAGCGACTTCGATCGGCTTCGCCTCGCCCTTGCGCTGCAGCGTCAGGCGCACGGTGGTGTCGCGCGGCCCCTTGATGCGGCGCACCGCCTGTTCGAGCGTCAGCCCGGCGGTTGGCTCGCCATCGATCGCCAGGATGACATCGCCGTCTTCGACGCCGGCGCGCTCGGCCGGCAGCCCGGGCATCACCCGCTGGATGATGATCTGGCCCTCTTCGTGGTGCAGGAAAGCGCCGATGCCGAAGAACTGGCCGTGGATGTTGTCGTCCATCCACTGCTTGGCCTCCTCGGGCGGCCACAGTACGGTGTGGGGATCGAGCGTCGACAGCGCGCCGTTGATCAGTTCGTATGCTAATTCACGCCGGCGCTTGGGCGGCGCCTCGAAGTGTTTCTCGAGCAGCTCGCGCACCGCATCGAGCGTCCGCATCGCTGCCATGCGGTCGTCGGGCGGAGCGGCAGCGACGGCGTAACGCTCGCCGCGCATGTTCAGCACGATGCGGCCCTCGGCCCATAAGGCATCGATGCCGATTTCTTCCTGTTCGAGGGCGCGCAGGCCGCGCTCGACCATCAGCCGCGGACGGAAGCGGGAAGGGTCGTAGTAGTGTTGCGCCAGTTCCTGACCGACTGTCATCGCCATGTCGGGGAAGGGCAGGGGATCCGCTGGCTGGCCAGCGATCAGGAGCAGCGGCAGCAGAAGGACGAGCCAACGCACGATGCAGGCATGCTAACCGATGTTCGCCCTCTGCCAATGGAGCTCGCTGACGCTTCAGGCATCCCGCGTCAGCACGACGGCCGTCAAGTCATCGGACTGCGCACGTCCCTGCGTGAAGACATCGAGCTGCGCGGCGATCGCCGCGAGTATGGCGCGCGGGTCCAGACGCTGGCGCCACGACGAGACCGCGAGATCCGCGAGGCGTTCTTCGCCGAAGGTCTGGCCCTGCGGGTCCATCGCTTCGATGATGCCGTCGCTGTAGAGCAGCAGGATATCGCCCGGCGCTAGGACGATGGCAGGCGCGGCATCGAACTCCAACTGGGGAGCGATGCCGAGCGGCATCGTCGTGCTGTCGAGCCAATGCACTTGGCCTTCATGGATCCACAGCGTTCGGCAGTGGCCGGCCGACACATAGACGCACTGCCCGCTGCGGACATCGACCTCGACGGCGGCCGCCGTCATGAAGCGTCCCGCACGCATGTAGTACAGGCCATCATTGATCTGCTGGAACGCTGTCGTCAGACTGGCGCCGGCGCGCAGCTGCTGCTGCACCAAGGCATGCGCCATCGTCGTGAACAACGCTGCCCCCAATCCGTGGCCGCTGACATCGCCGACCATCGCGACCGCGCCGTTGGGCCGCAGCAGATACGTATAGTAATCGCCGCCCGTTTCGCTGCACGGGCGCGACCAGCCTTCGATGCGGAACACGCCCTGCGCCAGCCCTTCGGGCGGGAACATTTTCTCCTGGATCGTGCGCGCCAGGGCGACTTCCTGCTTCAGGCGTTCTTGCTCGATGGTCGCGCGCACGAGCAGCGCGTTGTCGATCGCGGTGCCGGCGAGGCTGCACAGGGTCTCGGCGAGGCGCCGCTTGGCCGGTCCGAAGCCCTGCGTCGGGTTGGCCAGCAGCAGCACGCCATGGATGCAGTTGCGCGACATCAGCGGCAGGGCGAGGAGACCGTCGACGAGACCGGGCATGTGCTGCGTGTCGAGCAGCTTTGCGACCTCGGCGCTGCCGATCGCGATGCTCGTGCCGTCGGCGAAGACGGCATCGACGACGCGCCGACCATCGTGCCGCAAGCGCAGGCCATCGATCTGCGCGCCCTCCAGGCCCCAGGCGACGCGGACGGCGAGCGCGCCCTGCTCGTTGGGGAGCAGGACGGCGCCGACCTGGGCATCGACGGTCTGCAGCCCGGCTTCGAGGACCTTGGTGAGCAGGATCTCGAGATCCAGATGCCGCAGAAGATCCCCCGCCACCGCCAGCTGGGCGATGATTTCGCGGGTCTCGCGCAGTTCTTCGACGACGATCTGCCGGCGATGCAGCTGGACGAGCACTGGTCCAAGCAGCATCGCGAGCTCGGTCACCCGGCCGACGGCATCCGGCCGGACCACCAGCAGGCCGACCGGATTGCCATGTGAGCAGAGCACGATGCCGCCGGGCGGTGGGACGCTGTGCGAGGGGAGATCGCCGCTCGGCGTTTCCTGAGCGAAGCCGGCGACCGGATAGAATGCATGATGTCGGCCGTCGTGCAGGTACAGCGCTGCCGGCGTCGCGTCCAGGCCATGGAGCAGCTCGTCGACCACCGCGATCAGACCATCGGCGGTCTCAGCCGACAGCAGCCGGTCGGCGAGCGGCCCGAGGCCCGCGCAGCTGCCGCGTGGCGTGCGCTCCTGCGGTCTCGCTGTCGTGCGCGACGTATTCATTGGAGGGTTTCGCAGTGCTTGATCAGCGTCGGCACCTCCGCGCACAGCGCTGCGAAGCGCGCGGCGTCGAGCCCGGCCTGCTTGATCAGACGCGCATCGATACGGGCGTCGAAGGGATGCTCGCCGCTGAAGCCGATGCCGGCAGCGAACACCAGTCGCTCGGCCAGCCGCACGACGCCGAGGTGCGGTGGTTCGTGATCCATGGACTGTCGATGATGGCGGGCGATGCAGGCCTGCAGCGGGGCTGGCAAGCGCCACTTGCTGGCCAGGCGGTCGCCCGCCCAGCAGTGATCGTAGCCGATCGCGCGCCGCTCGGCCTGCAGAATCCCCGTTTCCGTCGGTAGCAAGCGGATGCGTGAGCGCGCCAAGAAGGGGGCGAGGACGAGGAGACCGACATCGCGCAGCAAGCCGGCAGCGAAGCATTCTTCCGCGAGGTCTGCGGACGCGCCGGCGCGCAAAGCGGTGGCGCGGGCGACCATCGCCGTGGCGACGGCCTGCCGCCAGAGCCCGCCGCTGGCGAGGCCATAGGGCTCCATCTCGACCAGCATCAGATTGCCGGCAGAGGCAGCGAGCACGATGCTGCGCACGCTGGCGAAACCGAGCACCGCCACCGCTTCGCGGATCGAGGCCACCGACTGGCTGCGCCCATAGAAGGGGCTGTTGACGAGCTTGAGCACCTTCCCGGCCAGCACCATGTCCTGCTCGATCAGCCGTTCGATATCGCTCGTCGTGCTGTGGACATCGCCGACGCGCTGCAGGACCTGCATGACCACCTGCGGCAGGGCAGGAGCGCGGTCGATCGCTTCCAGCACTTCGCTTTCGCTGACCTGCGCCACGCCGCCGAGCGCGATCGTCCGGCGCGAACCGCTCGACTCGTCGTCGGATCCGGCAGGGGGCCGGAAGCGGGCGAAGATGTCGGCCATATCAACAGTTGATGAATGGCTGGCGGGACACAAGCAGGGTGTCTCTCGAAGCGCGATTGTCGCCGAGCGAGCGCAGCGATGATCCTTTCGGCAGGGAGCCGGCATGTCCGACGACGCATGGCGACCAGCGATCGCACGCGCAGCTGCCGCCCTGACGTCCTGTCGTCGCCTCTTGGTGCTGGCCGGAGCCGGTCTCTCGGCCGATGCCGGGATCCCGACCTTCCGCGGCAGCGGCGGCCTGTGGCGGAATTACCCCGTCGAAGAGCTGGCGACCCCTGAAGGTTTCGCGCAGGATCCGGAGCTCGTCTGGGACTGGTATCGCGAGCGGCGCCTGCAGATCGCTGCCAGCCAGCCGCATGTCGGCCAGCGCGCGCTCACCCTCTTGCAGCAGCATTTCCCGGCCGGTCAAGTGTTGGTCGCAACTACCAACGAAGACGACTTGCTGGAGCGCGCCGGGGTGAACGAAGTCGTGCATCTGCACGGCGAGATCTTCCTCACGCGCTGCACGACCTGTTCCTGGCAGGGCGATGATCGGCTCGACAATGCTCTGTCCTTTCTGCCCTGCCCTCGTTGCGGTGCGCGGGTGCGACCGGGCTCGGTGTGGTACGGTGAGGCTGTGCCGATTGCCGCTCTCCAGCGCGTCGCCGGCTTCGATCCCGATGGCTGCCTCGTCGTCGGCTCGTCGTGCCTGGTTCAGCCCGTGGCGAGCATTCCGCTCGAGCTGCGTCTGCATGGCCATCCCGTCGTCGAGATCAACCCCGAGGCGACACCGTTGTCGGAGCTCGTCACCTGCTCGATACGCGCCCTGGCGAAGGATGCCCTGCCGGTCCTCGTCGACCTGCTGACCTCGGCGACGGTTCGTGAACAAGCGCGCCGCGTGACCTGAGGGAGCATGCTGCAAGCGGCAACACTGCGTTCGGGCGATCGCCTGCTATGATGGACGCATGGCCAAGCAGGCGTCAGCGTTCGACGAGATGGGAAGCATCTCGGCTCCGCGGACGGTCTATGCCCCGCTCGCGCGCTGGCTGGAGGGGACGACGGCGCAGCGCTTGACGACCGCGCACCAAGACGCCGAACGGCTGTTTCGTCGCCGCGGCATCACCTTCGCCGTCTACGGCGACGCTAGCGGGGCGGAGCGCCTGATTCCCTTCGATGTCATCCCGCGGATTCTGGCGTGCAGCGAGTGGGAGCGCGTTGCGCGCGGCTGCATTCAGCGCGTGCGTGCGCTCAACCGCTTCCTCGACGACATCTACGGCGCGCAAGAGATCCTGCGCGCTGGGCGCATCCCCCGCGCGGAGGTGGAGGGCAACGCCCTGTTCCGCCGCGAGGCGCTCGGACTGCGCTGGCCGCATGGCGTGCACGCGCACATCGCCGGCATCGACATCGTCCGCACCGCACCCGACCGCTGGTTCGTCCTCGAGGACAACTTGCGCACGCCCTCCGGCGTCAGCTACATGCTGGAGAACCGCCTGACCATGCAGCGGCTGTTCCCGGAGCTCTTCGCCGCCTATCGCGTGTCGCCGATCCGGCACTATCCGGATCTGCTGCTGGCGACGCTGCGCGATGCCGCGCCCCCGGGCGTCGACGACCCGAACATCGTCGTCCTGACGCCGGGCTCGCTCAACAGCGCCTACTTCGAGCACGGCTTCCTGGCGGCGCGGATGGGCGTGCCGCTCGTCGAGGGGCCCGATCTCGTCGTCGAACGCGAACGCGTCTATATGCGCGACACGACCGGCCTGGTGCCGGTGCATGTGATCTATCGGCGCATCGATGACGACTTCCTCGATCCGGAATGCTTCCGCCCCGACAGCCTGCTCGGCGTACCCGGCCTGATGCGCGCGGTGCGGGCCGGCACCGTCACGCTGTGCAATGCGATCGGCAACGGCATCGCAGACGACAAGGCGATGTATGTCTATGTCCCCGAGATGATCCGCTTCTACCTCGGCGAGGAGCCGATCATCGAGAATGTGCCGACCTGGCGCTGCCGCGATCGCGAGCAGCTGGCGTATGTGCTCGAGCACCTCGCAGAGCTGGTGGTCAAGGAGGTGCATGGCAGCGGCGGCTACGGGATGCTGGTCGGCCCGGCGGCGAGCGCCGCCGAGATCGCGGCCTTCCGCGAGAAGCTGCGCGCGCATCCCGAGCGCTACATCGCGCAGCCGACGCTGGCGCTCTCGACCTGTCCGACCTTCGTCGAGCAGGGCATCGCACCCCGCCATGTCGATCTGCGGCCCTATGTGCTCAGCGGCAGCGCTGTCCATCTCGTGCCGGGGGCGCTGACCCGCGTCGCGCTGCGCGCCGGTTCGCTGGTCGTCAACTCCTCGCAGGGCGGCGGCACCAAGGACACCTGGGTGGTGGAGGACTGATGCTCTGCCGGATCGCGGGCAACTGCTATTGGATGGCGCGCTACCTCGAGCGTGCCGAGAACGATGCCCGGCTGTTGCGTATGGCCGCACAGGCCGCCTGCTGGCCGGAGGCGGCGCGCGATCCCCTGGGGATGTGGAGCACGGCCCTCGAGGTCGGCGGCTCGCTCGACGAATATCTCGCCCGCCATGGCGCGCTGACGGCCGACGGCGTCCTGCGCTTCATGGCGATCGATGCTCGAAACCCGTCGTCGATCCGCTCCTGTCTGCGCGCCGCGCGCGACAACGCGCGCACCGCGCGGCATCTGATGCCGGATCTGCTGTGGGACGCGATCAATGGCGCCTGGATCGAGGTGCAGGAGATCGACGAGGAGCGCCTGGCGACGCTCGGCGCCGAGGGCTTCGTCGACTGGACGATCGCGCGCTGCCGCCTGATCGCCGGCTGCTGCGACGAGCTGTGGCGCGACACCGTCCCGCATGTCATCGCGCTCGGCCGCTCGGTCGAGCGCGCCGATGTCATCGCGCGCATCCTCGCCGAGCTCTTGCCGAAGCTGCTCGCCGAGGGCACGGCGCCGTTGACCCTCGGCACTCCCCGGGCGCGGCGCTGGCGCGCCCTGCTCGACGGCCTCGGGCTCAGCGATAGCTGGCGGCGCAGCCAGCGCGGGCCGCTCGAGCCCTTGTCGATCCTGCACTTCATTCTGCTCCACCCGACCGCCCCGCAGTGTCTGCTGGTCAATGTGCGGACGATGGCCGAGGCGATCCGCGGCTTCGCGCCCGGCCGTGAGGGGGCGGCGCTGCAGACCGCGCGCGAGATCGAAGCGCGGCTGATCGCCACCGACCTGACGGCGGCAACGCGCGCCGCCGCGCTCGACGCCTTCTGCCGCGATCTGACCGCCCTCACCAATCGCCTGGGCCTCGAGGTCCAGCGCGATCACTTCAGCGCATGAGCATCCGCGTCGCCCTCCACCACCGTACCAGCTATCGCTACGATCGGCTGGTGACGCTCTCGCCGCAGATCGTGCGCCTGCGTCCGGCGCCGCACAGCCGCACGCCGATCGAGGCTTACCAACTGAGCGTCGAGCCGTCCGAGCACTTCTGCAACTGGCAGCAGGACCCGCAGGGAAACTGGCTCGCCCGCCTGGTGTTTCCCAAGCCGAGCGATCGCTTCATCGTCACCGTCGATCTGGTCGCCGACCTGACGGTGATCAATCCCTTCGACTTTTTCCTCGAGGACAGCGCCGAGCACTGGCCCTTCGCTTATGCGGCGGAGGCGGCGCGCGAGCTGCGCCCCTACCTCGAGCTGCTGCCCGATTGTCCGCGGCTCGACGCCTATCTGCGCGACCTCGCGCCGGCGCGCCAGCGCACTGTCGATCTCCTCGTCGCGCTCAACCGCCGCCTCTGGCAGGATATCCGCTACATCATCCGCCTCGAGCCGGGGGTGCAGACGCCGGACGAAACGCTGGAGAAGCGCTCGGGTTCGTGCCGCGACAGCGCCTGGCTGCTCGTCCAGCTGCTGCGCCGCCTCGGCATCGCCGCGCGCTTCTGCTCCGGCTACCTGATCCAGCTCGTCGCCGACCAGCCGCCGCTCGAGGGGCCGGCCGGGCCCGAGCGCGATTTCACCGACCTCCACGCCTGGTGCGAGGCCTACCTGCCGGGCGCCGGCTGGGTCGGCCTCGATCCGACGAGCGGCCTGCTGACCGGAGAAGGCCACATTCCGCTGGCCGCGACCGCCGATCCCCAGACCGCGGCGCCGGTCAGCGGCACATACGCTTTCACGCCGCGCCACGAGGGCGATGTCTGCGCCTGCGACTTCCAGGTCGAGATGCGCGTCACGCGCGTCCATGAGGACCCGCGCGTCACCAAGCCGTACACGGCGGAGCAGAGCGCCGCCATCCACGCCCTCGGCCTCGCGGTCGATGCGCGGCTGCGCGACGACGATGTGCGCTTGGTGATGGGCGGCGAGCCGACCTTCGTCTCGATCGACGACTTCGACAGCCCGGAGTGGAATGTCAGCGCCCTGGGCGACCACAAGCGCGAGCGCGCGAACGAGCTGGTGCGCCGTCTGCGCGCGCGCTTCGCCCCCCAGGGAGCGCTGGTCTGCGGGCAGGGGAAATGGTATCCGGGCGAGCAGCTGCCGCGCTGGGCCTTCAGCGTGTGGTGGCGGCGCGACGGCGAGGCCGTGTGGCGCGATGCGCGCTGGATCGCCGATGAGCGCCGCCCGGCAGGGCACGGCCTCGCCGACGCCGAGCGCTTCCTGACCGCCCTGACCAAGCGCCTTGGGATCGGCATGCAGACCGTGCAGGCAGGCTACGAGGACGCCTGGTACCACCTGTGGCGCGAACGGCGCCTGCCGATCAACGTCGATCCTTTCGAGAGCCGCCTCGAGGATCCGCTGGAGCGCGCGCGGCTGGCGCGGATCTTTCGCCAGGGGCTGGCGACACCGGTCGGCTACGCGCTGCCGCTGACCCACGACGGCGTCCACTGGCGCACCGGGCAGTGGTTCCTGCGCGAGGAGCGGCTCTACCTGATCCCCGGCGATTCGCCGATGGGCTACCGCCTGCCGCTCGACAGCCTGCCCTGGGTCGCACCCGAGGACCGCGAACCCTGGGTCGAGCCGGACCCCAGCGTGCCGCGTCCGCCCTTGGCGCCGGCGCCGTTGATCGTGCAGGAGACGCTGTCGCCGCCGCCTGCGACTGGTCAGAGCGCGCGCGGTCAGGTGCGAACCGCGCTCTGCGTCGAACCGCGGCAAGGCGTCCTGCACGTGTTCCTCCCCCCGCTACCGAGCGCCGAGGCCTGGCTGGCGCTTGTTGCAGCGGTGGAAGACACGGCACGCGACGTCGGCCTGCCGGTGCAGCTCGAAGGCTACACTCCGCCCTGGGATCCGCGGCTGCTGTCGTTCTCCGTCACCCCCGACCCCGGCGTCATCGAGGTCAACATCCATCCCGCCTTCGACTGGCAGGAGGCGGTCGCCATCACCCGCGGCCTCTACGAGGAAGCGCGCCTGTCGCGCCTGACTGCCGAGAAGTTCCTGATCGATGGCCGGCACACCGGCACCGGTGGCGGCAACCACATCACGCTCGGCGGCCCCAGCCCGCTCGAAAGCCCCTTCTTGCGCCGCCCCGACCTCCTCGCCAGCCTGGTCGCCTATTGGCACAACCATCCCTCGCTGTCGTACCTGTTCAGCGGCCTGTTCATCGGCCCGACCTCCCAGGCCCCGCGCGCCGACGAAGCGCGCACCGAGACCGCCTACGAGCTGGAGACCGCCCTGCGCTTGGCGCGCACGGCGAGCAGCGAGCGGCCCTGGCTGGTCGACCGGATCTTCCGCCACCTGCTCGTCGACCTCACCGGCAACACCCACCGCGCCGAGTTCTCGATCGACAAGCTCTACTCCCCGGATCACGCCGGCGGGCGGCGCGGCATCGTCGAGCTGCGCGCTTTCGAGATGCCGCCGCATCCCGAGATGAGCCTGGCGCAGCAGCTGCTGACTCGCGCGCTCGTCGCCCGCTGCTGGCGCGCGCCCTATGTCCAGCCGCTCATCGACTGGGGGACGGCGCTCCATGACCGCTGGCTGCTGCCGTGGTTCGTGTGGGACGACTTCCTCGACGTCTGCCAGGACCTGCGCGACCACGGCATCGCGATCGACAGTGCCTGGTTCGCGCCGCACTTCGAGTTCCGCTTCCCGGTCGCCGGCCGCATCACCCATCGCAGCCTGACGCTCGAGCTGCGCACCGCCGCCGAGCCCTGGCCGGTGCTCGGCGAGGAGGTGCTCGCCAGCGGCACCGCGCGCTTCGTCGACTCGTCGCTCGAACGCCTGCAGATCCGCCTCGACGGCGGCACTCCGGGCCGCCACCTGGTCACCGTCAACGGTCACCCGCTGCCCCTGCATCCCGTCGGCAGCGGTGGCACGATGGTCGCGGGCCTGCGCTTCCGCGCCTGGCAGCCTCCATCCTGCTTGCATCCGACGGTCGGCGTGCACACGCCGCTGGTCATCGACATCGTCGATGGCTGGAGCGCGCGCGCCGTCGCCGGTTGCACCTACCATGTCGCGCATCCCGGCGGCCGCAACTACCAGACGCGGCCGGTCAATGCCCGCGAGGCCGAAGCGCGCCGCGCCGCGCGCTTCCAGCCCTTCGGCTTCGCACCCGGACCGCGCGCGGTCGTCGCGCCGGAGCCGGATCCCCGCTATCCCTTCACGCTCGATCTCGTGCGCCTCGCCTGACACTGCGTGGCGCGATGATGCAACCACCCGATCAGGTGGCTTCGACCGCATCGTGGCCGAGAGAAGACAGCGCGGCCGCCGGCCTCGATCCCGGCCAGCGCCTGGCGACGACGGCGCGCTGGGACGAGAGCCGCGGCGCGGACGGGGCCTGGCGTCCAGAGTGGCAGCAGCTCTTCGCGCACTTCGAGAGCCTGGGCAGCGGGGAGATCGATCGCCGCCGCGAGCAGTGCGGCCGCCTGCTGCGCGAGCACGGCATCGCCTTCGACCGCTTTCGCGACCGCGCGGCCAGCGAACGGCCCTGGACCCTCGACCTGCTGCCGCTGCTGATCGCCGCCAGCGAGTGGCGCACGCTGGCCGCCGGCGTCGCGCAGCGCGCCCGCGCCCTCGATGCCTGGCTCGCCGATGCTTACGGCGAACGACGGCTGATCCGCGAGGGCGTACTGCCGCCCGGCCTGCTGTACGGACACCCGCACTATCTGCGTCCCCTGGTCGGGGTGCCGGTGGTCGGCGACGCGCGCCTGCTGCTCTATGCCTGCGAGCTGGTGCGTCTCGCCGACGGCAGCTGGCGCGTCACCGCCGATCTCTGTCAGGCCCCGCCAGGCCTCGGCTACGCGCTCGAGCATCGCCTGCTCGTCTCGCGCAGCCTGCCGGAGAGCTTCCGCGCCCTGCGCGTCCAGCGACTGGCCGGCTTCTTCATGACGCTGCGGCGCAGCCTGCACGAGCGCGTGCCGCGCGTCACCGACAATCCGCGCATCGTCATGCTGACCGCCGGCCCGCGCGCCGAGACCTACTTCGAGCAGGCCTTCCTCGCGCAGTATCTCGGCTACTCGCTGGTTCAGGGCGACGACCTGACCGTGCGCGAGGGCCGGGTGTGGATGAAGACGCTGACCGGCCTGAAACCGGTGGAAGCGATCGTGCGGCGCGTCGTCGACGACTGGTGTGACCCGCTCGAGCTGAACAACGAGTCGATGATCGGGGTCCCGGGACTCGTCGATGCCGTGCGCCAGCGCGCGGTGACGGTGGTCAACGCCCTGGGCAGCGGCCTGGCCGATAGCCCGGCCCTGCTGCCGTACGTCGAGCGCCTGATCGAACGGCTGCTCGGCGAGCGGCCGCTGCTGGCGAGCGCCGACGCGTGGTGGGGCGGGGAAGAAAGCACGACGATCCTCGAACAGCTGCCGGCGCTGATCCTGCGTCCGGCGTGGAACAACCGCGGTCGCCCGGTGATCGTCGGCGACCTGTCGCGACAGGAGCGGCAGCGGCTGGCCGAAGACATCGCGGCGCGACCGCATGCCTATGTCGGCTACCGTCCGCTGTCGCGCTCGCTGGTGCCGTGCTGGACCGCCGGTCGCCTGGTACAGCGGACGATGAGCCTGCGCCTCTTCGCCTGCCGCGATGGCGAGGGCTATGCGGTGATGCCGGGCGGCCTGGTCCGCGTCGACGACGATGACAGCGGCGCGCTGTGGTTCGAGAGCGGCAGCGGCGCCAAGGACGCCTGGGTCCTGGCCGATGCTCCGGTCGCCGAGATCAGCCTGCTGCCACCGCCCGACAGGCCGCTGGCGATCGTCCGCGGTGGCATCGATCTGCCGAGCCGGGTCGCCGACAATCTGTTCTGGCTCGGGCGCTACACCGAGCGCACCGAGGACCTCGTCCGCCTGCTGCGCGCTGCGCTCGCCCAGCTCGCCGAGGATCCCGATGCCGCCGAGCAGGCGCGGATCGCGGCCTGTCTGACGATGCTGCAGCGCGCGTGCAACACCGCGATTCCGGAGGGTACGCCGAGCGCCGCCCTCGTCGCGCTGCTGTCCGGCGGCATCGGCAGCGTGATGCGCCAACTGCGCGACCACATGCGCCGCACCGCCTTCGGCGTCCGCGACCGCCTGAGCGCCGACACCTGGCGTGCGCTGACCGCCCTCGATCTCGAGATCGCGCCAGAGGGCGCGGAGGATGCCAACCAAGCGCTGACGCGACTCAACCGCGTCGTCCTCGCCTGCGCGGCGATCGCCGGCATGGGCGCCGAGAACACGACTCGCGGTCCGGGCTGGCGCTTCCTCGACCTCGGACGGCGGCTCGAGCGCGCGATCTTCACCGTCGACTGCCTCCGCGCCGCCTACGCCGACGGCGTCGTCAAGACCAGCGAGCTCGAGATGCTGCTCGTCGCCGCCGACAGCGCGCTGACCTATCGCGCGCGCTACCTGACGACGCTGCAGGCCGCTCCGGTCGTCGACCTGCTGCTGACCGACGCGACCAATCCGCGGGCCGTCGCCTACCAGACCGAGCGGATCGTCGATCTCGTCGAGCAGCTGCCGCGCGACGGCGAGCGTGCGCTGCCGCTGCCGGCCGAGCGCCTCGCGCATCGCATCGCTACGCAAGTGCGCATCGCCGATCCGGTGGCGCTCTGCGACCCCGCTCGAGGAGCGGCGATGCAGGACTTCCTCGACGACCTCGCCCGCTCTCTGGCGCAGCTGTCCGATGCGATCAGCACCGGGTGGCTGACGCTCGTCACGCCGACGCGCCAGCTCGCCGGCGAGCCGAGCCGGGAGCGCTAGCATGCGCTACCGCGTCCGCCATCTGACCGAATACACCTACAGCGACAGCGTCACCCTGTCGCAGAATGTCGCGCACCTCGCGCCGCGCGACGGCGCCGGCCAGCGCGTGCTCGAGCATCGCCTGGAGATCGAGCCGGCGCCCGATCAGCGCTGGCGGCGACTCGACTACTTCGGCAACGACGAAGACAGCTTCGTCGTGCTCACCGCGCATCGCCGCCTGACGGTGCTCAGCAACGCCGAGGTCGATGTCGCGCGTCGGCCGCCGTCGTCGGCGGACATCGCCGCCACGCCGCCGTGGGAAGAACTGGCGCGGTCGGCTCGTCGTGACGCGATGGTCGCCGAGTACATCTACGATTCGCGGCTCATTCCCTGCTGCCGCGAGCTCGCCGACTATGCGCGCCCCGACTTCGCGGCCGGCAGCCCCGTGCTCGCCGCCGGCCTGGCCTTCGCGGTGCGCATCCGCCGCGAGTTCGCTTACGATCCGGGGTCGACCAACGCGACCACGCCGATTCTCGATGCCCTGGAGCTGCGCCGCGGCGTGTGC
Source organism: Planctomycetota bacterium (assembly GCA_025055595.1). Classification (GTDB taxonomy): domain Bacteria; phylum Planctomycetota; class UBA11346; order UBA11346; family UBA11346; genus UBA11346. Next base: position 21,325 of record JANWWU010000026.1, read on the forward strand.
CAGGACTTCGCGCAGGTGATGATCGGCAGCCTGCGTTCGCTCGGACTTCCGGCGCGCTATGTCTCGGGCTATCTCGAGACCGATCCGCCGCCGGGACGTCCGCGGCTCGTCGGCGCCGACGCCAGCCATGCTTGGGTGCAGCTGTGGTGCGGCCCGGCCCTCGGCTGGGTGGACATCGATCCGACCAATGCCTGCCTGCCCGGCGAGCGCCACATCGTCGTCGCCATCGGTCGCGACTTCGCGGATGTCAGCCCGCTCAAGGGCCTGGTGCTCGGCGGCGGGCAGGCCAAGGTCCGCGTCGCGGTCGATGTCGA
>JANWWU010000030.1 GCA_025055595.1 Planctomycetota bacterium
GTGCATCCTGAGCGTTGGATGTCCATGCACTGCATCTGGTGCGCCAGATCGCGCGCGCCAGGGCATGGCAGGCGATGGGGCCTGTGAGCAGGAAGAACAGCGCGGCGAGCAAGGCGCGTAGCGCTACGCCGGGATCGGTGCTCCACAGCGCCGCCGCCAGCAGCGTGCAGGCGACACCGAGCGTCGCCGATTTGCCGGCACAGTGCAGCCTGGTGAACGAGTCGGCGAAGCGGACGATGCCGATCGCAGCGACGAGCATGCAGCCGACGCCGAGCGTCGCCAAGCCCGCCGCCACCAGCGCGGTCCAGCTCACAGCTCCTCTCCCTGTGCTTCGCGGGCGCGTTGTTCGACGAAGGCCGCCCATGCGACCGTGCCGACGAAGCCGATCAGTCCGATGCCGAGCGCGATATCGAGGTACAGCCAATGCCCGGTCTCGGCGGCGCGCAGCGCAAGGAAGCCGACCGCGATCGTCGCCAGCAGGTCGAGAGCGATCACGCGGTCGGCCAGGCGCGGACCGCGTAGCAGGCGCCAGAGCGCAAGCAGCATCGCCGCGCCGACCCCGAGGTGCAGGACGAGCACGAGGTCATTCACGGCAGCCTCCCGCGCAGCAGCAGCAGGATGTTGGTCTCGTAGCGCTCGCGGATCGCTGCCTGCAGGCGCTCGGGGTCGGCGGCATACATCGCGTGGATCAGCAGGGTCCGGCGGTCGTCGGCGATATCGAGCGTCAAGGTTCCAGGCGTCATGGTGATCGCGCAGGACAGCGCGAGCAGCTCCCACTCGCTCTCGGCGCGCGTCGCATAGCGCAGGATGCGGATCGCGCTGTAGTCCTTGGGCGTCAGCACATCCCAGGCCAGGACCAATGAAGAATGCACGGTATCGATCGCAAGATAAACGAGCAGGCGCAAAACCGCGAGGCAGCGTGTCATCGCGGTCCTCCGAGCACGGCGGTGATGTAGGGCGTGCGGGCCGCCAGCTCGGCGCCGACCGACAGCGCCCAGCGCCACAGCGTGCCGGCCGCGATCCCGATGCCGACCGTCACCGCCGCCAGGCCGACGATGGCGACGAGCGCTGAGCCGCTGCCGGTGCTCGCAGCCGCCGGCGACGATGGCGCATCCTTGGCGAACACCTCGCGATGGATCTTCAGCATCGAGTACAGCGTGAAGAAGCCGACGAGGAGGGCGACGACGACCGCCGTCCATTGCGCCAGCTCGCTGGCGGCGCGCACGGTTGCCAGCTTGGCGAAGAATCCGGACAGCGGCGGCAGACCGGCGAGGCTGCCGGCGGCGATGATGAAGCCCGCATACAGCGCAGGGTGCTGGCGCAGGCCGCCGAGCCGGCGCACATCGTCGCTGCCGCCCTGCGCTGCGGCGAGACCGGCGATCAAGAATAGATTGCTCTTGACGATGATGTGATGGATGAGGTAGAAGGCAGCCGCCGCCAGCGCCGGAGCGCTGCCGAGCGCGATGCCAAGCAGCATGTAGCCGACCTGACTGATAATGTGGAACGCGAGGATGCGCTTGAGCTCCATCTGGGTCGCCGCGCCGAGGACGCCGACGACCATGGTCGCCAGCGACAGCCACAGCAGCAGCGGTTGCAGGGGAGTCTCGGCGATCGGCATCACCGTCACCGTCAGGCGCAGGACGGCGTAAACGCCGACCTTGGTCAACAGCGCCGAGAAGAGGGCCGCGGTCGCCGGCGTCGTCGTGTGGTAGCTCGCCGGCAGCCAGGCGAAAAGCGGGAAGGCAGCGCTCTTGAGCAGGAACGCCGCCAGCAGACAGCCGCCGCCGGCGAGCACCGCCGGTTCGGGCCGAGCGCCGATGACGCGCGCCAAGTCGGCAGCATTCAAGGTCCCGCAGACTCCGTAGAGAATGCCGCAGCCGCAGAGGAACAGCACGCTGCTGATCAGGTTCATCGCGACATACTTCACGGCTCCTTCCAGCCGTTCGCGTCCGCCGCCGAGCGCCATCAGGACGAAGGAGGCCATCAGCATCACCTCGAACCAGACGAAGAGATTGAAGAGATCCCCCGTGAGGAAGGCCCCGCAGACCGCCCACAGCAGCAGATGCGCGAGCGGATGCCACAACGGATGCTGTCGAGCCTCGTCGTGGCCAGCGCTCGCCGCCACCAGTGCGGCAGCTCCGACGAATGCGGCGACAGCGACCAGCGCCGCCGCCAGGCGATCGGCGACCCACACGATGCCGAGCGGCGCCGGCCAACCGCCGAGAACCCAGACGCGGATCTCGCCCGGCTCGAGGCCGAACGCCAGGTTCACGGCCGCAAGGGCCAGCAGCCCTCCCCCGCCAATGCTGACGCGGCGCTGGATGGCGGGCCAGCGCAGCAGCGCCAAAGCGAGCAGCGCGATCACGGGTGGCAGTACCAGAATCGCGGTCATCGCCGCGGCTCCGTCTGTTCGTCTTCCAGCGGCGGCTCGCTGCCGCGCCAGCTCGGCAGATGGTCATCGCCGAGCTCGCGGAACGCCCGCCACGCTAGGCCGAGGACGAAGGCCGTCGCCCCGAAGCCGATGACGATCGCTGTCAGGATCAAGGCCTGCGGCAGAGGATCGGCGGCCTGAGCCGGCAGGGAGCCGCCGGGGGCGAAAGCCGGGTCGATGCCGGGGCGGGCGCCACCGGCGGCGAAGACCAGCAAGTTGGCCGCGTGCCCGAGGAGTCCCAGACCGAGCACGAGGTGCAGCAGCCGCGGCTGCAGCACCAGCCAGGTGCCGGCAGCGACCAGGACGCCGACGAGCAGCGCGAGCACGACGTTCATGTCCCCCCCTCCTCGGCGATCAGCATCTGCTCGACGGTGAGAACGACGACGCCGAGCACCAGCACCAGCACGCCGAGATCGAAGAGCAGCGGGGTGCCAAAGGGCCCGAGCCAGTGCGGGAACAGGAAGCTTCCGCCCGCGATCAAGCCGACGGCCCCTGCCAGCCAGGCCAGCGCCAGGCCGCTGGCAGCGATCGCCAGCGGCGGCGCGAGCAACGCCCGGCGCGCAGCGATGCCGCCACGCGCAGCAGCGACCAGCACGACGCCGGCAGCGACACACAGACCAGCGATGAAGCCGCCTCCCGGCTGGTGATGGCCGCGCCACCACAGCCACAGCGCGAACAGCGTCGCCAGCGGCAGGATCAGCCGGCTGGCAGCACTGAGGATCGGAGAACGAGCCAGCAGCGGCCGCGGCGCGCTGCCAGCGGTCACCAGGGCGCTGACGCCGATGGCAGCCAGCAGCAGCACGGTGATTTCGCCGAAGGTATCGAGGGCGCGGATGTCGACGAGGATGACATTGACGGCGTTCGCTCCGTGGCCGCGCTCCCAGGCCGCGGCGATCAAGCGATCGCCGAGATGCGGCACGGTCCCCGTTTCGGCAGCCAAAGCGAGTGCGGTCGCCGCCGCCCCGCTGGCCACGGCGATGACCGCGTTCACTGCGCGCCGTCGCTCAAGCAGGGCATACGCACGGAGCTCTGGCAGATGGCGGAAAGCGAGCACGAAGAGCACCACGGTGAGGGTCTCGACCACCACTTGGGTGAAGGCCAGATCAGGAGCGCCGTGACTGACGAAGAGCAGGGCGATGCCGTAGCCGACGGCCCCCAGGCCAGCGATCGCCGCCAATCGCGTGCGCGCCGCCGCGGCCATCAGAGCGCCGGCAACGAGCAAGACAGCAATCGGCCACATCCACAGGGGGATCTGCGACACGGGCAGCGTCCAGGCGATGTCTGCCAGCCCGAAGCCGGCGAGCGCCACGCCGCTGAGCAACGCCACCCCGAGGTAGCCGCGCAGATCCCCATGCTGGGTGACATGGACCACCGCCCGACCGGCGGCGAGCGCGGCATGCAGCGCGTGATCCCAGAGCCGAGCACTGAGGCCGTTGGGGAGCAGGGAAAGCCAGCGCGCCAGGCGCTCGCGCTGCTCAGCGAGCAGGATCCCGCAGGCGATGACCGCGAACCCGCTCGCGGCCTGAAGCGCCGTCGATGGCAGGATCGGCAAGCCGGCATCGATGGCAGATCCGGCGAGATCAGCGGCCGCCCGGGCGGCCAGCGGCGCGACGATCCAGGCACCGGCGACCCCGAACAAGAGGCCCAGGATGGCCAGCGCCAGGGTCGGAACTAGCAGCGCCAGCCCGCCCTCATGCGCTTGCTCGGCCAGAGGCGGCTCCGCGGCGCGGTGCCAGAACGGCCTGATCCCGACCCACCAGGCGACAGCGACCAGCGCCAACGCCGAGAGGAACAGCGTGCTGGATGCCAGCCATCCAGCCTCTGCCAGCTTGACCTGCTCCTTGGCGACAAAGCCCGCGAAAGGCGGCAGCCCCATCATCGACGCTGCGCCGAGCATCCCGGAAGCGGCGGTCCACGGCATCGCCCGCGCGAGGCCGCCGAGGCGCGGTAAGAGCCGCGTGCCCGTGCCGTGATCGATCGCGCCGACGACGAGGAAGAGCGTGCCCTTGTAAGCGGCGTGGGCGAGGAGCAGCAAGACGACGGCCAACATCGCTGCGGCGCCATCAAGCGACAGGAGCACGGCGAGGGTGCCGAGCGCAAGCACCGTGCTCCAGGCCAGCAGCTGCTTCAGGTCGTCGGTCGAGGGCAGCCGACGCGCAGCCGCCAGCACCGTGAGAGCGCCCAGGCCGCCGAGCAGCGCCTCCCAGAGGGCGGTTCCGCCAAAAGCCGGGTGCAGGCGCGCCAAAAGGAAGATGCCGGCCTTGACCATGGTTGCCGCATGCAGGTAAGCGGAAATCGGCGTCGGCGCCGCCATCGCGCCCGGCAGCCAGAAGTGGAAGGGGAAGAGCGCGCTCTTAGTCGCACAGCCGATGACGATCGCGATCAGCGCCGCCGGCATCCAGGGGTGGGCCAGCAAGTGATCGCGCGCGGTCGGCAGCTCGCTGAGCCGTTCGATCCCCGTGATCTGCTGGACGATGACCAGGCCGCCAAGCAGGCTGAGACCGCCGAGTCCAGTGACGAGCAGGGCGGTGGTCGCCGCGCGCAAGGCCTCGGGGCGGCGCGTGTGCAGCACCAGCAGGTAGCTGCAGACGCTGGTCAGTTCCCAGCCGATGAACACCAGCCAGGGATCGTCGCCGAGCGCGATCAGCTGCATCGCGGCGGCGAAGACGAGCAGCGTCGCAAAGAGCCGCGGAAGGTCGGGAGCCCCGTGCAGATAGCCGGCAGCGTAGATCGTGATGCATAGCCCGACGATGCCGACCAGGCTGGCGAGGATCAGCCCCCAGGCATCGGCGCGCAGCGCCAGGTCCGGCCCCAGGGGAGCCGCCCACGGCACCGTGAGCGTCTCCGGCACAAGCAGCGCGCTCGGGAGCAAGGCGAGGGCAGCGCCCGCCGAGAGCGCGCAGCCACCGGCCGCAACGAGGGCAGCGATCCGTGCCCCGCTGCGCGCGGCGACGGCGAGCAGGGCCGCCGCCAGCACGGGAGCCAGGACGATGGCAGCGATCAGCATCGCTCCCTCTGCGCCGGAAACGTCCGCCGACGCCAGCTTGCAGGATCCGCCTCTTCGCCCCTGCGCATCGCGGCCGCAGTGTGCTGCTCGCCCCGCCCAGTCTTGCAACAAGCGCGCGAGCGCTGAACACGCCCAGCCTTTTCGCCCGCGCCGGCAGGCCAGGCTGGCGATTGCCTGCGGGCCGAGCGCCATAGCATGCCTGTTGCACAGCCGGACCCCGCGAGCTGAGCGCTGCCGAATCTGGTCAGGCCTTGACGGGAGCAGCCATAAGGCAGAGGCAGGCGTTGCGGGCCATCTGGCTGTGCGTCATTTTTGAGCGTGCGCTGAGCGGGCCGGGGGAGCGATGCTCGTCGAGATGCTGGTCGGGAAGCTGCACCGCGGTCGGGTGACGGCCTGCCACCTCGACTACGAGGGCAGCATCACGATCGATCAGGAGCTGCTGGCGGCCGCTGGCATCCTCGTCCACCAGAAGGTGCAGGTCCTGAACATCGACAACGGCGTGCGCATCGAGACCTACGCGATCGCCGGTCCGGCAGGCGGCCGCGAGATCCACATCAACGGCGCCGCCGCGCGCCTGTTCCACGCCGGCGATCGCATCATCGTCTGCGCCTTCGCGCTCTGCACGGCCGAGGAAGCGCGCACGCTGCGCCCGCGCATCGTCCTGCTCGACGCCGACAACCGCATCGTCGCGTAAGGCGCCGCGGCTTGCGCCGTGGTCGCCGCCGCGAGCATGCGCTGCTCGCCATGCTGGAGCTGCCGAAAGCCTACGAGGCGCGCCGTGTCGAGGCCGAGATCTATCGCCGCTGGGAGGCCGCCGGCTGTTTTCGCGCTGGGGCCGGGGCGCGCGCCGGAGCTGCGCCTTATGTCATCGCCATCCCCCCGCCGAATGTCACCGGCGTGCTGCACATGGGGCATGCGCTCAACAACACCCTGCAAGACACGTTGATTCGCTGGAAGCGGATGCAGGGCTACGATGTGCTGTGGCAGCCCGGCACCGATCACGCCGGCATCGCCACCGAATCCGTGGTCGCCAAACAGGTGCAGGACAGCCCGGAGTTCATCGCCGAGCTGGCGGCCGCCGGCATCCGGCCGGCCTGCGCTCCCGATCCGGCGCGCGGCACCCGGACCGGGCTCGACCGCGACGCCTTCGGTCGCGAGGCCTTCCTGCGCGCCGTCTGGCATTGGAAGGAGCGCTCGGGCGGGGTGATCTGCGAGCAGCTGCGCAAGCTCGGCGCCTCGTGCGACTGGAGCCGCGAGCGCTTCACGATGGACGAGGGCCTGTCGCGGGCTGTGCGCGTCTTCTTCGTCCGCCTCTACCGCGCCGGCCTGATCTACCGCGGCACGCGGATGGTGAACTGGTGCCCCATCCAGCGCACGGCGCTCGCCGACGACGAAGTCGACTACCTCGAAAAGCAGGGGCACCTGTGGAAGCTGAAGTACGAGCTCGTCGAAGGCGGCGGGCACATCGTCGTCGAGACGACGCGACCCGAGACCTTCTTCGGCGACACGGCCGTCGCCGTGCATCCCGATGATGCGCGCTACCGCCACCTCATCGGCAAGCGCGTGCGGCTGCCGGTGATCGGCCGCGAGATTCCGATCATCGCCGATCCTCATGCCGATCCCGAGAAGGGCTCGGGCGCGGTCAAGATCACGCCGGCGCACGACCCCAACGACTACGAGGTCGGGCAGCGGCACGGATTGCCGCTGGTACGGGTCATCGACTTCGATGGCACGATGACCGCGGAGGCCGGACCCTATGCCGGCCTCGAGCGCTTCGCCTGCCGCAAGCGCCTGCTCGAGGACTTCGCCGCCAGCGGCGTCTTGCTCGGCGCGACCGCGATCACCCACGCCGTCGGTCACAGCTATCGCTCCGGCGCCCCGATCGAGCCGATGGTCACCGAGCAGTGGTTCGTTCGCATGCGCCCGCTCGCGGAGCAGGCCCTGGCCCTGACCCCCGCTGACGGCCCAGCGGCCGTCGAGTTCCACCCGCAGCGCTGGCGCCGCGTCTACCGCTCCTGGCTGCTCGAAGTCCGCGACTGGTGCATCAGTCGCCAGATCTGGTGGGGACATCGCATCCCGGCCTGGCGCTGCCGCGACTGCCAGCGCTACACGGTGGCCGAAGATCCGCCCGCGGCCTGCGAACACTGCCGCTCCCCGCACCTCGAGCAGGACCCGGATGTCCTCGACACCTGGTTCTCCTCGGCGCTCTGGCCGTTCAGCACGCTCGGCTGGCCGGATCCCGATCCGATGCTGGCGCGCTACTACCCGACGAGCACCCTGGTGACCGACCGCGGCATCATCTTCTTCTGGGTCGCGCGGATGGTGATGGCGGGCAGCTTCGCGCTCGGGACCAAGCCGTTCCACGATGTCTACATCCACGGCACGGTGCTCGATGAGCGCGGCGAGAAGATGTCGAAGTCCAAGGGCAACGGCATCGACCCGATCATCATGATCGAGGGCGGCACCCAGCGCTACCTCGGCAAGGACTACCACTGTCCGGGCTACGGCGCCGACGCCGTCCGCTTCACCCTGCTCGACATGACGACCGAGGGGCAGGATCTCAAGCTGTCGCCGACGAAGTTCGAGACTGGCCGCAACTTCGCCAACAAGGTCTGGAACGCCGGCCGTTTCCTCTTGAGCAAGCTCGCCGAGCGGCCGCTCGCCGACGAACCGGCCGCGTACTTGGCGGCCCGCCGCGAGCAGCTCGCGTTTCCCGAGCGGTGGATCCTCGCCGAGACCGAGGCTGCGATCGCAGCCTGTGATGAAGCCCTGCAGCGCTGGCGCTTCAGCGCCTATGTCGGCGCCGCCTATCGCTTCTTCCGCGACGACCTCTGCGACTGGTATCTCGAGTGGAGCAAGCGGCAGTTCCGCCGCGGCGGGCAGGAAGCCGACGATGCCGCGCACTGCCTGGCCTACTGCTTCGACACCGCTCTGCGCCTGCTGCACCCCGGCATGCCCTTCATCACCGAGTACCTATGGCAGCTGCTGCAGCAGGTGCGCGGTACGGCCACCAGCGACCGCTTCCTGATGCTCTCGGCGTGGCCGACCGCGCCGCGCTGGTATGCTGATGGCGCCGAGCTGGTGCAGCGCATGCAGCGCCTACAGGCCGTGGTCACCGGCGTGCGCCACGCCCGCAACCTGATCGGCGTGCCCGAGAGCACCGCGCTCGCGGCGTTGATCGCTGCTCCCGACGCCGCGCTGATCGACGCCGAACGAGCCTTCGTCTGCGACCGCGCGCACCTCGCCGAGCTGACGGTGGCCGAGCAGCTCGCCAAGCCGCCGCAGGCGATCACCACCGTCGTCGGCAGCGCGCGCATCCACATTCCCGTCGCCGGTCTCGTCGACCTCGGCAAGCTGCGCGCGCAGCTGATGCGCAAGGCCGAGCAGCTCGCCGCCAGCATCGCCGGCAAGACGGCGAAGCTGGCCAACCCCGACTATGTCCAGCGCGCCCCCGAGGCGCAGGTCACCGAGACCAGGACCTTGCTCGCCGCCGAGCAGGCCGAGCTCGCCACGATCCGCGAGGCCCTCGCCGACCTCTGAATTCCCCCTTGGCTCTTCTTCGTGCGTCATACACTGACGCCTCCTTCAACCCACGGAGCATCCTATGCCCCGCATCTTCCTCCCCCTCTTCCTCTCCACCCTGGCGTTCGGCCTCGGCGCAGCCGAAGCCGCCCATGCTCAGCCCAGCCCCTGGATGGAGGTCGCCGGCTCGCTCGGCGGTCTCGTCCTGGCGATCATCCAGCTGATTGTCGGCCTGGCGATCGCTGCGTTCGCGATCACGCAAGGTCTGTCGATCGTCTCGCGCCTGCTCGGCGGCATCGACATCTGGGCTGAGATCGCCAAGAAGAATACCGCGGTCGCGCTGCTGGCCGCCGGCGCCGTGATCAGCTACACCAATGTCATCGGCTCCGGCATCGACAGCATGACCGCGGCCCTCACCACCCTGGTCTCCGGCGGCATCTGGAACGGCCTCGTCGGCCTGATCGCCGGGCTCATCAACCTCGCGGTCGCGATCGCCGTCGCCAGCTTCGCGATCACCGTCACCTTCAAGGTGATGGACAAGCTGACCAAGAACATCGATGAGAAGGCCGAGCTGTCGGCCAACAACACGGCGATCGGGGCGCTCTACTGCGGCCTGCTGATCGGCGTCAGCTTCCTGGTCAGCAACGGCGTCGCCGGCATCGGCAAAGGCCTCGGCATGTTCCTCAGCGCCGTCGCCAAGGCGATCGGGCTCTGAGCGAGTCGAGCGAGCGCGGCCGATGCGATCGCCCCGGCGCCAGCCGGGGCGATCGTGTTTGGTCGTTCGTCCTTGCGCGCGCGGCCCTCCGCGCAAGAGAGCCGCATGGCACGCACGCCGTCATCGATGCGGCTGCCCCTCGGCAGCGCAGCCCCTGACTTCGCCCTCCCCGACCCCTGCAGCGGGCGCATCGTCCGTCTCGCCGACTTCGCCAGCGCTCCCGCGCTCGTCGTCGCCTTCATCTCCAATCACTGCCCGTTCGTGCAGCACATCCGCGCCGGGCTGGCGGCTTTCGGCGGGGTTGCCCCGGCGCGCGGCGCCGCCGTGATCGCGATCGGTTCGAACAGCGTGCTGACGCACCCCGAGGACGGTCCGGAGCGCATCCCCGACGAGGTACGCGCTGCGGGCTACACCTTCCCCTACCTCTTCGATGAGACCCAGGAGGTCGCGAAGGCCTACTACGCTGCCTGCACGCCGGATTTTTTCCTCTTCGATGCCGCACGCCGCCTCGCCTACCGCGGCCAGTTCGACGACAGCCGGCCGGGAAACGGCAAGCCGGTCACGGGCGCGAGCCTGCGCGCGGCCTTGGAAGCCGTGCTCTCAGGCCGACCGGTCCCCGAGCCCCAGCTGCCCTCGCTTGGATGCAACATCAAGTGGCATCCCGGGCGGGAGCCGGCGTGGTGGAATCGCTGAGCGCCTGCGGCGAGCTGTCGCTGCCCGACATCGGCCGCATCGCGGTGCAGACCAGTGCCCGCGGTCTGCGGCGTGTACTCTTCCTCGACGCGCAAGCGCCCCCACTGCCGTGCCAGGGCGCAGGTCGAGCCGCGCACTGGCGCGACTTCGCGCTCGCCGAGCTGCGGGCGTACGCCCAGGGCCGGGAGCTGCGCTGTCCGATCGACGACGTTGCCTGGTCGCTCTTTCAGCGGCGTTTCGCGCGGGAGCTGCGCGCGGTTCCGCGTGGCGTCGTCATCACGTACGGCGCGCTCGCCGCCCGCCTCGGACAGCCGCACGCAGCCCGCGCCATCGGCCGCGCCTGCGCGCGCAACCCTGTGCCGCTGTGGGTGCCCTGCCATCGCGTGCTGGCCGCGGATGGTCTCGGCGGCTTCAGCGGCGGAGCGCAGCGCAAACACGCCCTGCTCGCCCTCGAGGGCGTCACGGACCTCGAAGAGGCGGTCTCAGTCCCCGCTCAGCGGCGCGCGCTGTGATTCGTCTGCCTTGCCGTAAGCTTTCGTCCTCCTCGGAGGACAAGCATGACCTTCCGCGTCGCCA
>JANWWU010000087.1 GCA_025055595.1 Planctomycetota bacterium
TCCCACTCCAGCGCGCCTTTGCGCCAGAGGTAGAGGTAGGCGACCTCGAGCAGGATCAGGAAGGCGACGAGCAGCCAGAACAGCTCCCAGCCGCCGGCGCGGAACTGCAGGGCCCAGGGGTACAGGAAGGCGATCTCGACATCGAAGGCGAGGAACAGCATCGCGATGAGGTAGAACTTGACCGGGAAGCGATCGCCAGCGCCGCCGACGGTGCGCGCCAGCCCGCACTCGTATGGCTCGTGCTTGGCCGGCGCGTCGCGGCGCTCGCCGAGCGCCCAGCGGCTGCCGAGGCGATTGATCAGCAGCAGGGCCAGCGGCAGCGCGAGGCCGAGCAGCAGCAGGATGGTCAGGGGAAAGACGCGGTCGAAGACGCTCGGCGCGTGCTCCATGGCGTGAATCTATGCCAACCGCCGCGCACGCCATCGCTCGCCGGCCGACCGCCGGTGATGTGGAAGTCGCTGTCGTCGCGCCTCGACAGGCGGCCGCTGCCGGTGCATGGTGTTCGCCATGCATCAGGAGCGACCCATGCCGACGATCCCGCACCTTGCCATCTTCGCCGCGCTGAGCGGCGCCGCCGCGACGCTCTCCGCGATGGAGTATGTCGTCGACGATGACCACAGCTTCGCGCTGTTCCGCGTTCAGCACATGAACGCCGGCTACACGTGGGGCCGCTTCGACGACATCGGCGGCGAGCTGCGCTACGATCCCAAGGATCCGTCTGGCAACCGCGTCCGCGTCGTCATCAAGGCGGCGTCGTTGTCGACCGGGGTGCCGAAGATGGAAGAGCACCTGCGCTCCAATGATTTCTTCGATGTCCGGCAGTTTCCCGAGCTGACCTTCGTGTCGCGCTCCTTCGCGCGCACCGGCGAGGGTCAGTACCAGGTGACGGGCGACCTGACGATCTGCGGCCGTACCCGCACGATCACCGTGCCCGTGACCCGCACTGGGATGAGCACGCATGCCTTCAACCGCAAGCCGGTGATCGGCTTCGAAACGGTCTTCGAGATCAATCGCCGCGACTTCGGCATCACTTACGGCAGTCCCGAGGTGATCGGCGACACCGTGCGCGTCACTTTCGCGCTCGAAGCGCTGGCGAAGTAGGGCCGATCTCCCCGATGATCGAGCTGGTGCCGCTGTTCCTGCCATCGGCAGCGCTCGCCGTCGCCGGGGCTCCGGCCTGGCTGCTGGCGAGCCAAGGCGCGGCCGCTGCCTGGAGCGGACGGCTGGCAGCGGTGGCGCTCGGCGCGGCGCTGGCTGGCAGCCTCTGGTGGCTGCGCGGCTGGCCGAGCTTGCCGCCCGTCAATGTGCACGACTGGCCGCTGTGGTTCAGCGTGCTCGCTGCGGCCTTCTCGCTGGCGAGCGCCCTGGCGTGGCGCTGGTTTGTGCCGCTGACGGCCGCTGTGGTCATCGCCTGCAGCCTGGCGGTGCTGACCGTGCCGCGCCGCGGATGGTCGACGGGAGAAGCCTGGCTGTGGACGGCGCTGCTCGCTGCCGCCTGGCTGATGACGATGGTTGCCGCGCGCTGGTTCGGCGAGCGACTGCCGAGCGCGGCGGCCGCGGCGTGGCTGGGGATGCTGGCGGTCGGCGCGGCGCTGGTGATGACGGCGGGCTCGGCGTCGACTGCCCTCTGGCTCGCGGCTTGCGCCGGCGCCAGCGCGGTCCTCGCGTTGTGCGCCGCGCGCAGCGCGGCCTTCGCCGCTGCGCCCGTGCTCGTCGTTCTCGCGCTGCTCGTGCCGGCGTGGCTGGTGCTCGCCCATCTCAGCACCGATCGGCTGCGCTGGCCGTCCGTCGTCCTGCTGTGGGCGGCGCCGTTGTCCGCGCTGCTCGCTTGGCCCTGGCGGGCACGGCGCTGGCTGGCCGCCGTCCTCGCGGCCGGCTTCAGCGCGCTAGTGGCGGCGGCGGCCTGGTGGTTCGTGCCGCCGCTGCCCTCCCGCGGCTGGTGAACGCTGATTTCGCCGGCTCCTGGGCGACCGAGCGCAGCCGATATGCTCTCGGCATGCCGCTCGTCGCCGAGGTGGCAGTCGATGTGCCGGGGCATGATGCCTTCACCTGGCGGGTTCCCGACGCCCTGTGCTCGGAGGTCGCCGTCGGCGCCTGCGTCATCGCGCCGCTGGGCCGGCGTGAGGTCCGCGGCTTCGTCGTCCGCCTCGCGCCCCCCGATGCCGCGCCGCCCTGTAGGGCGCCGCTGAAAGACCTGATCGCCGTCGTCCCCGGCGTGCGGGTGCCGAACCAGGTCATCGCCCTGGTCGCCTGGGGCGCGCGCTATTACCGTTGCGCGCTCGGCGAGTTTCTCGCTGCAGCAGTGCCGGCATCCGTGCGTACGGGCCGCGAGCCGCAGCCCGAGCGCCGCCTGGTGCGGGCCTCTGAAATACCGGCGAACCTCACCCCGCGGCAACGGCAGGTCGTCGCCAGCCTGCCCGAGGGCCCGCTCTCATGGGCGGACGCGATGGCGCTCACCGGCTGCTCGCGCAGCCTGCTGCAGCGCCTCGTCGCCTGCGGAGCGCTGCGCGAGCTGCTGGAGTCCCCGATCCACGAGGTGGCCGTGCCCGTGCCCCCCGAGCGGCACCAGCTGACCGAGGAGCAGCAGGCAGCGGTCGTCGCGGTGTGGGAGGCTTGCCGCGCTCGAGTTTCGACGACCTTCTTGCTTTTCGGCGTCACGGGCTCGGGCAAGACGCTGGTGTATCTCGAGCTCGCCGAGCGGGTCATCGCCGCCGGCCGCCAAGTGCTGCTGCTGGTTCCCGAGATCGGCCTGACGCCGCAGCTGGCCGCCCGGGTGCGCGCGCGCATCCCGCGCACTGCCGTTTGGCACAGCGGCTTCACCGATGGCGAGCGCGCCGAGATCTGGCGCACCTGCGCGGCCGATGGCTACGACCTGGTGCTCGGAACGCGCAGCGCGCTGTTCGCCCCGCTGTCGCGGCCGGGCCTGATCATTGTCGACGAAGAACACGATCCGTCCTACAAGCAGGAAGCGGTGCCGCGCTACCACGCGCGCGATCTCGCGGTGGTCTACGGCCAGCAGCTCGCGGTGCCGGTGCTGCTTGGCAGCGCCACGCCTTCGCTCGAAAGCGTGCACAACGGCCGCAGCGGCCGCTACCGCGTGCTCAAGCTGCTGCATCGCCCGGGCAAGGCGACGCTGCCGGCCGCCGAGGCGGTCGATATGCGGCGTGAGCGCCGCGAGACCGGCGCGGCGCACGAGCTGTCGCGCCGGCTGCTTGCCGCCCTGCGCGAGACCGTGCAGCGCGGCGAGCAGGCGATCATCTTGCTCAACCGCCGTGGCTGGAGTCCGGTCGTCAGCTGCCAGGACTGCGGCTGGACCGCGATGTGTCGGCGCTGCGACATCGCGCTGACTTATCATCGCCTCGCCGCCCGGTGGCGCTGCCACTACTGCGGATTCAGCGAAGCGAGCGCCGCGCAGTGTCCGTTGTGCAGCGCGGCGCTGAGCGCCCAGGGCCTCGGGACCGAGCAGCTCGAGGCGCTGCTCTGCGAGGCCGTCCCCGGCCTGCGCACCCTGCGCGCCGACGCCGACACCACCGCCGGGCGACAAGGCCATGCCCGCTTGCTCGCACGCTTCGCTGCCGGCGAAGCCGATGTGCTGGTCGGCACCCAGATGGTCGCCAAGGGCCTCGATTTTCCGCGCGTCACCCTGGTCGGCGTGCTCCATGCCGATCGCTGCCTGCATGCCCCGGATTTCCGCGCCGCCGAGCGTACATTTCAACTGATCGCCCAGGTCGCCGGCCGCGCGGGACGCGGCGAACGGCCCGGCCTGGTCATCGTCCAAGCCTGGGATCCCGCTGCGGCGCCGCTGGTGGCGGCCTTGACCGGTCGCTTCAAGGCCTTTTACGACGCCGAGCTCGCGCTGCGCGCCGAGTACGGCTATCCGCCGCACGGCGGCCTGCTGCGCATCGTGTGGAGCGGTCGCGACGAAGCTCGGGTGCGGGCGGCTGCCGAGGCCGACACCGCGCAGCTGCTCGGCGTGGGGCGCGACCTCGGGCTCACGGTGCTCGGTCCGCATCCCTGCGCCCTCGCCCTGCTCAACGAGCGCCATCGCTGGCACACGCTGGTCAAGGCGCCAGCGCGGGCGACCATACAACGCCTGCTCGACGCCGTCGGCAGTTTCGCGAGACACGGCGGGGTGCACACTGCGCTCGACATTGACCCCCAGCACACGCTGTGAGGCTTGAGGCGGTCGCGCGACGATGAACGAAGAGACCACGGAAGACCGCGGGCTGAAGGAGCTGTTCGCAGCGTATCCGCGGGAGACGGTCGCGGTGTTGGTCCCGGAGCTGCTGGCTGACGGGGAGCTCAAGCAGGTGGTCGCGCTGCAGCAGGAGCTGTCGCTCGGCGAACTCGGCGAGCCGAGCCGCTTTCTCGATCTCGCGTTGCTGCTTGAACGCAGCGACGGACGGCGGTCGATCGTCGTTCTGGTCGAGCACTGGTCGGAGAGCCGCAAGGTCGACTTGGAGCGGGTCGGGTGCTATGTGTTCGGCTTGCGGGCGCGGCACCGCGTGGAGGTGGTGCCGGTGGTGTTGGTGACGGACTCCGGCGACGAGGAGGTGGGCGATCGAATCGTGAGCGCGCCGCTGGCGGATGTGCGGGTGGAGCTGCGGGTGCGCGTGGTGCGGCTGGAGCCGGCCTTGGTGCCGCGCCTGCGAGCGCTGCAGAGCATCGTTGCTGCGGTGTTGCTGGCGCGCGCCCTGCGAGAAGAAGCGGTGACCGCGGTGCTGGCGGCCTCGGAGGCGATGGCACGCAGCGGGGCGACGCTGGCGGAGGCGCGGCTATACCTTCCGTTGGTGGTGAAGCTTGCTAAGATGTCGCCGACCGAGGTGCCGGAGCTGCGGCGCCGGCTGCGCAGGAGAGGACACGCGATGCCGTCAGTGCTAGATGTGCTGTGGGAGCAGGTGCGGGAGGAGTCCTTCAGCGAAGGCCGGGCGGAAGGACGGGCGGAAGGCCGCGTGGAAGGGCGCATGGAAGGCCGTCTGGCTGAGCTGCAGCGACTGGTCCGCAAGGGGTATCTGACGCCGGCAGCGGCGGAGGCGGAGCTGGCCGACCTGGTCGCCAGCGGCGAGCTCAGCGCGGAGGCAGCTGCCGCCTGCCGCGCGGCGTGGCAGTGAGCGGGCGCCGGGCGCGGCAACGCGCTGTTTCCTTGGGCGCTTGCGCCGCATCATGACTTCATGATGCCGCTGACGGTCGCCGCCTACGCTTTCACGGCCAGCGCCGATGTGCGCGACAACCACGCTGCCATCATCGCCGGCATCGAGCACGCTGCGAAGGCCAAGGCGAAGCTCGTTGCGTTCCCCGAATGCAGCCTCTGCGGCTATCCGCCCGCTACCGGGGCCTTCACCGGCACCGACTGCCGCCTCGCCGAGCTCGCTGAGGACATCATCGCCGCCGCCGCCAAGCGCGATCTCGTCGTCGTCTTCGGCAGCACGGCGCCCGATGGCCGCGGCAGCTTCCTCAACCTGGCGATTGCCGGTGGGGCCTGCCCCACCCAGCGCCTGGCCAAGCGCGCGCTGACCGCCCACGATCGTGCGTGGTTCGCTCCGGGCCCGCCGACGCCCTTGCTTGTGCGGGTCGCCGGCTGGCAGATCGCGCTGGCGATCTGCTATGAGGTGCGCCAGGCGCGCTGGTGGTACGAGGCAGCAGCTGCCGGTGCTGACGCCGCGGTGATCATCGCTCACCAGGCCGGCAGCGACCCCGATCCCGGTACCAAGGCCCAGGTGCTGCCCGCCCTGCACGCAGCGCGGGCTGCCGAGCTGGCGCTGCCCATCCTGTTGGCCAACACCGCGGCGCCCGACCGTTGGCTCGAGAGCGCGGCCTGGGACGCCCGCGGTCGCCTGCTCGGTGCACGCGCCCAGGGCCTGCTCGTCGCCGCCTGGGAGCATCGCAGTCAGCTCGATCCCTGGTACGAGCAGCTGCGCCGCGATGCCCTGCAGTCCTGGCGCGGCTGAGCGCCGCTTGTGCGATGCGTTGGGAATCCTAGGATGCGTACATGCGAATCTCGACTCGGATCGTTGTCACGGCGGTGGTGGCGGTGGCGATCACGGCTGTGGGCGGCGTCCTAACCTCTTACCTCACGCTGCGTCAGCGGCAAATCGACGAAACCCAAGCACGGATGCGCAGCATCCTGATGCAGGCGGAAGCCGTGCGCGAGCGTTTCGACGCGTTGCATGCCGCAGAAGCATTCAATGTGGAGCGAATGCGTGGCGACCTGGAGCGCAAATCGCTGCGCGAGACCGAGCTCTATCGCACCATTCCAGTGGTCGCCGCCTGGGACAGCATCCGTCCGGTGGCGGAAGCTGCCGGCTACCGCTTTGCGACTCCGAGTGCGCCCGGTGTGCCGGCGCGCAATCCCGACAACGCCTATCACGAGCGCTGGCAGGCGGTGTTCGCAGCATTTCGGCGGGGCGAGGATTACGCGGCAGTCGTTGGCGACGAGATCGTCTACGCGCGCCCCGTGCGACTGACGGCCAGCTGCTTGGTGTGCCATGGAGATCCGGCGACGAGCCGCAGCGGCGACGGCAAGGATCCGCTCGGCCAGCCGATGGAGAATATGCGCGTCGGCGATCTCAAAGGCGCCTTCGTCCTGATGCGCGACATCGATTACAGCGAGGCGAATGCGGCCGGACGCCGCATCGTACTCGTCAGCGGCGGGATCCTCGCCGTCGTTCTCGCTGGCGTGTGGCTGATCACGCGGCGCATCAATCGGCAACTGGGCGCCGTGGTCAGTGACTTGACGGCTTGCAGCCAGCAGACGGCTCAGGCAGCCCAGCAACTGGCTCAGGGCGCTCTAACTTTGGCGGACGGCACGAGCAAGAACGCCGCGGCCCTCGAGCAGACCAGCGCTAGCCTGGAGTCGATGAACACCCTGGTGCAGCGTTCGGCGCAGCATGCCCACGAGACTGCGCGGCTGGCCGGTGACGGCTGCACCGGCAGCGAGCGCGCCAGCGCCGCGATGCGCGAACTCGCTGAAGCGATGGCGGCGATCAAAGCCCATGCCGACCAAACCTCCAAAATCGTCAAGACGATCGACGAGATCGCCTTTCAGACCAATCTGCTGGCTCTCAATGCGGCCGTCGAGGCAGCGCGAGCCGGCGAGGCCGGCAAGGGTTTCGCTGTCGTCGCCGAGGAGGTCCGCGGCCTCGCAGGCCGCGCCAGCGAGGCCGCGCGCTCGACGAGCGAGCTGCTCGCGCGGGCGGTGCAGGCGGCGGAGCGCGGCGTCAGTATCTCGGATCAAGTGGTCGGGATTGTCGACGGGAACGCCGCAGCGATTCGCGACATCTCGCGGCTTGCTGGCGAGGTCGCCGGCAGCGCGCGCGAGATCGCCAACGGGATCGAGCAAGTGACCAAGGCCGTGCGCGAGATGGAACGGGTCACACAGGCCAATGCGGCGGCGGCGGAGCAGCACAGCGCCGTCAGCGAAGAGCTGTCGGCACAGAATCAGGCTCTCGAACAGGCGATCCGGCAGTTGGAGGCTCTCGTCCATCGAACACCGTCGGCTTGAGCATGGACGCGACGGGCCAGGTGATGGCGCTGGTGCAGGAGCTCACCGGCATCCGCCTCGGGCCGGAGAAGCGCACGCTAGTCGAGGCCCGACTCGGCAAACGGCTGCGCCAGCTCGGCTGCGACATGCGCGACTATGCGCGCCGCCTGCGCCAGGACGAGGGCGAGCTGCTGCGCTGCATCGACCTGATCACCACCAACCACACGGCTTGGAAGCGGGAAGCGGCGCATTTCGACGACCTGGCGCGGCGCGTGCTGCCCAGACTCGCGGGGCGCCTGCGCATCTGGTGCGCGGCGGCGGCGACCGGCGAGGAGCCGTGGACGATCGCGCTGACCCTCCTTCGCCATATTCCCGACCTCCAGCGCTGGGACGCTGCGATCCTCGCCACCGACATCTCCACGCGCGCGCTGGCGATCGCCGAGCGCGGCGTGTATCCCGAGGAGCGCGTCCAGGCGCTGAGCGCCGAGGAACGGCAGCTGGCGCTGGAGCCGGGTCCGGAGCGCGGCACCTGGAGCGTGCGCCCAGCCCTGCGCCGCCTCGTCACGTTCGCGCGGCTCAACCTGATCGACCAGTGGCCGATGCGCAGGCCCTTCGATGCGATCTTCTGCCGCAACGTCATGATCTACTTCGATCAGGCGACGCAGACGCAGCTCGTGCAGCGGCTAGCCGGCTTCTTGAACCGCGGCGGCACCCTCTATGTTGGCATGAGCGAGAGCCTCACAGGGATTCCGCATCCCCTGCGCATGCAGGGACCAGCGATCTATGTCAGACCATGAGCTGAGCACGGACGCCGGCCGCGTCGTCATCGGCATCGGCGGCCTCGCCGTCCGGCAGGCCTCGGCCGGCTGCATCGTCACGCACGCGCTCGGCTCCTGCCTCGGCATCGCCATCCATGATCCGGTGGCGAAGGTCGGCGGCATGGTGCATGCGCAGTTGCCGCTCGCTGGCCAGCACCCGGAGCGCGCTCGCGAGATGCCGAGCCTGTTCGTCGACACCGGCGTGCGGCTCCTGCTCGAGCGCATGCTCGCGGCGGGTGCGCGCAAGACGCGCTGGCGGCTGACCGTCGCCGGCGGCGCCAACCTCGCGACGGCTTCCGACTATTTCGAGATCGCCAACCGCAACCTGACGGTGCTGCGCAAGCTCTGCTGGCAGCAGGGCCTGGTGATCGCCGGCGAGGACACCGGCGGCGCCCATCCGCGCACCATGCTGCTCGATCTGGCCAGCGGCGCGACGATCGTCGAAGCGCAGGGCAGGCGCTACGAACTGTGAGGTCGAAGGGGCGACATGGCATTCCGCGTGCTGATCGTTGACGATAACCGCCTGATGCGCGACATGGTCAAGCGCAGCGTCGAGCTGTCGGGCCTCGAAATCTCGTGCGTCGACATGGCGAACGACGGCCGCGAGGCCTTGGAGAAGCTGCGCGCGGCGTGGTACGACCTCGTGCTGCTCGACATCAACATGCCGGTGATGAACGGCGAGCAGTTCCTGCAGGCCCTGCGCAGCGATCTCGCGCTGCGCGACACCCTGGTCATCGTCGTGTCGACCGAGAGCTCGGTGCCGCGCATCGCGCGGCTGCGCGAGCTCGGTGCCGGCTTCGTCCACAAGCCATTCACGCCGGAAGAGCTGATCGCCGCCGTGCGCGCCTTGCTGGCGCGTCCGCCGATCGCGTCTCGGGGAGAAACGCCATGAGCCTGCGCGCCAGCCGCCTGGTCGCCGACATCGCCGAACGGATGGGCTTCCTGCTGCCGGTCGGCGAGCTGCCCGACGACATCTCATGCACGGGCTGGCTGCGGGTCGTGGTTCCGTGGAGCGGGCCCGATGGCAGCGCTGGCAGCGTCGAGGTCTGCGCCGAAGCGCAGCTGGCGCAGACGCTGGCCTGCAACATCCTCGCCCGCGAGGCGGGCGAAGTCAGCGCCGAGGATGCGGAGACCGCGCTCGGCGAGCTCGCCAATGTCATCGCCGGCAACCTCCTCCCGCAGCTCTACGGCAATGACCATGAGTTCCATCTCGCGACCCCGAGCTCCCAGGCCGGCTGCTGCCAGGGCCGTCGCGAGGCCGCCGTCGAGTTCATGGAGGGCAGACTCGTCGTTAGCGTCGCCGCCACCGTCCACAACACCCGCCTCCTGCGGCGGGGCGCACAGAAGGATGACGGCGGACGATGATCCGCGTCTTGGTCGTCGACGACAGCGCCACCGTGCGCCGTGTGCTCAGCGAGGCCCTGGCAGCGCAACAGGGGATCGCCGTCGTCGGTACCGCGCCCGATCCCTATGTTGCGCGCGACCGCATCGCCGAGCTCAAACCCGATGTCCTGACGCTCGATATCGAGATGCCGCGGATGGACGGCTTGAGCTTCCTCGCCAAGCTGATGCAGCACTATCCGCTGCCGGTCGTCGTCCTGTCCTCGCTGACGCCAGCCGGCAGCGAGCTGGCGATGCGCGCCTACGAGCTCGGGGCGGTGGAGGTCCTGTGCAAGCCCTCGACGGCGTGGAGCGTCGACGAGGCGATGCCGGCCCTGGTGCGCGCCCTGCATCGCGCCGCAGCCGCCCGCATCCTGCCGCGGCGTCCGGTGCCGGCGGCGGAGCTGCCGCCGCTGCGCCTCTCGACCACCAACCGCGTCCTGGCGATCGGCGCCTCCACCGGCGGCACCGAGGCCCTGCGCGCGCTCTTCGCGCGCCTGCCGGCGGATACGCCGGGCACGGTCGTCGTCCAGCACATGCCGGCGCAGTTCACCGCTGCCTTCGCCGAGCGCTTGAGCAGCGTCGGGAAGATGCGGGTGGCGGAGGCTCAGGGCGGCGAAGAACTGCTGCCCGGCCTCGCCTTCGTCGCCCCGGGCGGCCGTCACCTCGTCGTCGAGCGCAGCGGCGCGCGCTACCTGACAGCGCTGCGCGACGGTCCCCCCGTACACTTCCAGAAGCCGGCGGTCGATGTCCTCTTCTATAGCGTCGCGCGCGCCGCCGGCGCCAACGCCGTCGGTGTCCTGCTCACCGGCATGGGCGCAGACGGCGCCGCCGGCCTCAAGGCGATGCGCGAGGCCGGCGCACACACCATCGCCCAAGACGAAGCGAGCTCGGTCGTCTTCGGCATGCCAAAGGCAGCGATCGAGCTCGGCGCCGCCGTCGAGGTCGCGCACCTCGATCAGGTGCCGGAGCGCATCGTCCGCGCCTTCCAAGGGAGGAGCAGCCATGCGCATCCTCATCGTCGATGATGATCCGGTCTGCCGCCAAGCGCTGACGATGTACCTGACGCTGCTTGGCGACATCGATGCCGTCGGCAGCGGCGAGGCGGCGTTGTCCGCGATCCAGCAGGCGCTCGCCGAGCGGCGGCCCTACGGGCTGGTCTTCCTCGATATCCGCATGCCTGGGCGTGACGGGCACAGCGTGCTCGAGGAGCTGCGCCGCCTGGAGCACGCGGCCGGCTTCGCTGGCCTTGCCGGCGCGCGCGTGGTGATGGTGACGGGCATCGATGAGCCGCGGCAGGTCGTGCGGGCCTTCCGGGCCCAGGCCGACGGCTACCTCGTCAAACCGGTCGAGCTGCCGCGCCTGCGCCAGCTGCTGAAGGACCTCGGCGTGCTCGGATCAGCGGTGTGACGATGCCAGAGGATCTATGCGCGAATCGCATAAATGGGGGAGGGGGATAACCCTGCTTCGCCGGCTACCTGGGTGCTGCAGTTGATGCAGAGTCCTGCATGGGAGGTCCCCGAGCTCGTCCGCGAGGCCTTCGCGATCCTGCCGGTCGCGGCCTATGTCGCCGATGCCGAGGGCCGCATCCGGGTGTGGAACGAGCAGGCCGCGCGTTTCAGCGCCTACCCGCCTGCTTCTGCTTGCGGGCGGCGCCTGCAAGAGCTGATCCTGCCGGTCATGGCAGCGAGCGCGGGCGGGGAGCAGGTCGGGCAACCGAGCGCCCTCCTTCGCACCGCCGATGGCCGCGCGCTGCTGATCGATCTGCGGCGTGCACCGCTGGTCGGCAGCGGCGGGGAGCCGCTTGGCGAGTGCGGCACCTTCGTGCCGCTCGACCCAACGCTGCACCCGCTGGGCGCTGCAACCCCCACCAGCTTCGAGGAAGCCTGGGTGCGGCTCGGCGACGGGCTGTGGCGCTGGGACCCCGTACGCCATGCCGTCTATTATTCTCCCGGCTGGAAGCAGCAGCTCGGCTATGAGGACCACGAGCTGCCGCAGGTGCCGGAGACCTTCACGGACCGCTTGCACCCCGATGATGTGCAGCCGCTGATGCAGGCCCTTGAGGCCTGCTTCGCTGGCCGGAGCCCGCAGCTGCGCGTCACCTACCGCTGCCGGCACCGCGATGGCAGCTGGCGCTGGATCCTCTGCCGCGGGGTGATCGTGCGCGGAGAGCGGCCCGACGATATCCAGCTGATCGGCATCAACACCGACATCACCGCGCAGAAGCAGCTCGAAGAAGAGCTGCGCACCGCGGTCGCGCGCGCCGAGCGGCTGGCGCAGGCCAAGAGCACCTTTCTGGCGCACATGAGCCACGAGATCCGCACGCCGCTGCACAGCCTCCTCGGCGGCTTGGAGCTCGTGCTCGAGGGCGGGCAGCTCGCCGTCGAGCAGGCCGAGCACCTGCACACCGCCTACGCCTCCGGCCAGGCGCTGCTCGAGCTGCTCAACGACATCCTGGATTTCTCGAAGCTCGAAGCCGATGCGCTCGCGCTGACGCCCGCGCCCTGCGCGATCCACGATCTCGTCTACGACACGGCGGCGCTGTTCCGCAACCGCCTGCAGCCCGGTGTCGAGCTGCTGGTGCGTACCGATCCGCAGCTGCCGCAGCGCATCGTCGCCGACGCCGCCCGCCTGCGCCAGGTGCTGACCAACCTGCTCGGCAACGCCTGCAAGTTCACCCATCACGGCCACATTCTGGTCGAGGCCGTCGCCTGCCGCGACCTGCTGCACCTGATCGTCAGCGACACCGGGATCGGCATCCCCGCCGACTTCCTGCCGCAGCTCTTCGAGCCCTTCACGCAGGCGCACAGCGGTCCCACGCGGCGCTACGGCGGCACGGGCCTGGGGCTGGCGATCTGCCGGCGCCTCGTCGAACGGATGGGCGGCCGCATCGCCGTCGACAGCACGGAGGGGGTGGGCAGCACCTTCACGGTCGAGCTGCCGCTGGTGCCCGATCCGGGCTCGGGGCCGCTGACCGAGCGGCGCTTCCAGGGGCTGCGCGTCCTGGTCCTCGATCCCCACGAGCTGCATGCCAGCATCGTCGTGCGCCAACTGCAGCAGCTGGGCGCGCAGGCGGCGTATGCGCGCACGGCGGAGGCGGGCCGCGAGATGCACGCCGCGGCGCAGGCCGCCGGCGCGGGCTACGATGTCGTCGTCATCGAGCGCAGCCTGGCCGGCGCCGAGCTGGCCGGCATCCGAGAATGGCGGGCACAGTGTCCGAACACCGCCTTCGTCCTCTGCGTGCGCGACAGCCAGCCCGGCGATCAGCAGCGCTGCCTCGCGGCCGGGGTCACCGGCTACATGGTGCGTCCGGTTCGCCCCGATCGTCTGGCCGCGATCATCAGCGAAGCGCTGCACCTCGCGCGCTCGCGGCAAGCAGCGGTCGCCAGCCGCGTCAGCTACTGGCGTCTGCCCAAAGCGCCGCGGATGCCAGCCCATGCGCGGATCCTGCTGGCCGAAGATCACCCGGTGATCCGCCAGGTGACGACGCTGATGCTGCAGAAGCTGGGCATGGAAGTGATCGCCGTCGTCGATGGCGCGGCCGCCAGCGCGCGACGCTTCGCCGAGCGCTTCGACCTCGTGCTGATGGACCTCCACATGCCGGAGATGGACGGCCTCCAGGCGACGCAGGCGATCCGCGCGCGCGAGCTCGCCGAGGGCTGGCCGCGGGTGCCGATCATCGCGATGACCGCCGATGCCACCCATGAGGACCGCTCGCGCTGTCTCGCCGCCGGGATGGATGATCATCTGGCCAAGCCGGCCTCGCTCGAGAGCCTGCGGGCGGTCCTGCTGCGCTGGCTTCCGTCGTGACAGAAACCTGTCATCATCGCGGCGGTTGGTGGGAGCATGATGCAGCAGTCGGCACAGGTCCTCGCCGTCGATGACGATCCGACGATGCGCCTCGCCTTGCAGGGGATGCTGCAGGCCCGCGGCTACCGCTGCGCCGTCGTCGAGAGCGGCCAAGAAGCCTTGCGCTACCTCGATCGCCACGGCGCCGATGTCTTGATCACCGATCTGCTGATGCCCGGGATGGATGGCGTCGCGCTGCTGACCGCCGTGCGCTCGCAGGGGCTGCTGACGCGCTGCATCGTCCTGACCGGGTACGCGACGATCGCCAATCTGACCGCCTGTCTGCGCGAGGGCGCGGTCGCCCTGGTCGCCAAACCGCTGCACGACCCGCAGCCGCTCTACGCGGCCATCGATCATGCCCTCGCGCAGTTGGCGATGTGGCGCGCGCAGATGGCGGAGATCCTGCGCCAGCGGGGCGGCTGATGCTCGGCGAAGATCCGGCCCTGCTCGCCGCCTTCCTCGACGAGTCGCGCGAGTCCTGCGATGGGCTCGAGGCGCAGATCGTCGGCTTTGCTCAGGCCGAGGACCTGGTCGCGGCGGTGCAGGCGGTGTTCCGCCCGATCCACACCTTCAAGGGCAACGCCCCGTTCTTCGGCCTGCACGAAGGCAAGCGGCTGGCGCATGCGATGGAGACGGTGCTCGACCACCTGCGCAACCGCCGGTTGTCGCTGACCGCCGAGATCACGGCGGCGCTGCTCGCCGCGCTCGACGGCCTGCGCGCGCTGATCAGCCGCGTGCAAGCCGGCGGCCCGGAGGTCGAGGATCCGGCAGCGCACGAGGCGCTGATCGCCCGCCTCGAGGCGATACGGCCGGAGCCGGAGCAGCTGAGCTGGGATCCCGTCTACAGCGAGCTCGCGGCGCTCGAGATGCTCAGCTGCATCGACGCCGCGGGGCGCGAGCATATCGAGCGGCTGCGTCGCCTGCTCGCCGAGCGCGGCAGCGCCCTGGCGAAACCGGCGGCGCGCCGCCAGCCCCAGTTGCCGGGGGTCGAGGAGCTGCGGCGACGCCTCGCCCAGCCCTTGGCCTCGCCGCTGCCGCCCTCCGAGGCCGAGGACATCGTCGCCCGGCTGCGCGCGCTGCGCGCCCAGCTCGGCGGGGCCGAGGCGGCGCGCCTCGACGAGGCGCTGGAGACCTGCGCCGCCTTCCTGCCGACCATCGGCTTCGATGAGCTGCTGCGCCAGCATGTCTTGGAACGGCTTCCGGCATCGGCCGCCGCCTCCGAGGCGACGGCGCCGCGCGCGCCGCAGACCGATCGCACCGAGCGCGGCACCGATCGCGTCTCGCGCGGTACCGACAGCGAACGGCTCGCGCGGACGATGCGGGTCAGCGAGGCGGCGGTCGACGCCTTCCTCGCCCACGTCGGCGACCTGCTGGTCGTCGGCGACCAGCTCGAGCACCTGCAGCGGCGCCTCGCGCTCGGCGGGGACCCGCAGCTGGCGCGCGACCTCGCGCGCACCGTGATGGCCTTCGATGGGCTGTCGACCGCCCTCCAGCGCAGCATCATGGCGATTCGCCGCGTGGCGGCGCGTCAGCTGCTGCAGAAGGTGCCGCGCCTGGTCCGCGACATCGCCGCCGCCAGCGGCAAGGAGATCGCTGCCGTCGTCGAGGGCGAGACCGCCGAGGTCGACAAGAGCCGGCTCGAGCTGCTCGATGGGCCGTTGACGCATCTGGTCCGCAACGCCGCCGACCACGGGATCGAGCCGCCGGAGGCGCGCCGCGCCGCCGGCAAGCCGGCCCAGGGCACGGTGACGGTGTGCGCGGCCTGCGAGGAGGAATGGTTCGTGCTCACGGTCAGCGACGATGGCCGCGGCATCGATCCCGAGCGCGTGCGCCGCAAGGCGGTGGAGAAGGGGCTGGTCGCCGCCGACCGCCGCCTGAGCGAGCAGGAGTGCATCGAGCTGCTGTTTCTGCCGGGCTTCAGCACGGCGGAGCGCGTCACCGAGGTCAGCGGCCGCGGCATCGGCATGGATGTCGTGCGGCGCGCGGTCACCGAGGCCGGCGGCGATATCCAGGTCGAGACCGCGCTCGGCCGCGGCACGACCTGGCGCCTGCGCGTGCCGCAGCAGGCGACGACGCAGATCATGACCGCCTACCTGATGGCCGAGAGCGAGCAGGTCTACGGCGTGCCGATCAGCGAGGTCGGCGAGAGCTTCGCCGCCGACGGTCAGACCGGCGGCGTCGTCCTCCGCCACGGCCGCACGCTGCCGGTGGTCGCGCTGGCCGAGCTGCTCGGCCTGCCGCCCCTGGTTGCGGGCGCGCGACGGACCCTGGCCGTGGTCCACCACGGAGGCCGCGACCTCGCGGTGTCGTTCGCCGCGGCCCTCGGCGTGCGCCGCGTCGTCCTGCGGCCGATGCCGGGCATCGACGACCGGCGCTACCAGGGCGCGGCCCTGCTCGGCGACGGCCGGCTCGCCCTGATGCTCAACCTTGCGCAGCTGCTCGGCAGCGGCCTGACCGCGGCAGAGCGCCTTGGAGGACGCATGTATGTCGGACGGTAGCGGGCCTGCGGAAGAGACGCCGATCTGCGACGCATCGGCCCTCGCTCCCTTCGCGGCGATGCAGCCGGAGCTGCCGGCGCAGCTGCTGGCCACCTTCACCGAGGACCTGGCGGCGACCATGCCGAAGCTCGCGCGCGGCATCGCCGAAGACGATCGGCAGGGCGTCAGCGAGATCGTGCACCGCCTGAAGGGCGCTGCCGGCACGGTCGGCGCGCGCCAGCTGCAGGAAGCGGCGCGCCAGCTGCTTGCAGCCTGCCGCGATCCCGCGCGGCCCCCGCTTTCCGCAGCCTGGGCCGCCTTCCAGGGCGCCTGGGAGCGCTGGCAGCGCTTCGTCGACAGCTCGCGTACTCGGGCTGGCGGCTGAGGACGGCACGGGATACTGGTGCTGCGGAGAGGGTATTGATGTCGACGATCGTTGCGCCCTATGTGCATGAGATCCTCGAGCTGCTCGATCGCGTGGCGCAGATCCTCGTCACCGATCGCGAGGAGCGCATCCTCGCCGTCAATCGTACCTTCTGCGAGACCTACGGCTACGAAGCCGGCGAGGTCCTCGGCAAGACGCCGCGGATGATCGCCAGCGGGGCCCACCCGCGCCGCTTCTGGGACGAGATGCGGCAGACGGTCGCCGACGGCCGCCCGTGGCGCGGGCAGGTGTGCAACCGCACGCGCTCGGGGGGCCTGGTCTGGGTCGATATGCTGATCTCGGGCTTGCCGCAGGGCGCTGGCTACATCGCGATCGCCTATGACATCACCGAACGCGTGCGCCAGCAGGGGCGCCTGGCGATCAAGGAACGCCTGCTGCGCGGCGCCTCGCAGCTGACGCAGCTCGGCGGCTGGGGCATCGTCCTGAACCACGACGCCGTGCACTGGACGCCGGGCGCGCAGCGGCTGCTCGGCCTGCCAACTCCGGGCTCCTATCTGTCGTGGCAGCGCTTCTTGCAGCTCCTGCGCGAGCACATCGGCGATGAAGTCGCGGAGGCCCTCGAAAACCTGTCCGCGGCCGGCGGCAGCTGGCGCTGGGAAGGACTGCGGCGCGATGGCCGCCTGTGGCTCGAGCTGCACGCCGAAGTCAGCCGCGACCCGCTGGGACAGCTGCAGATCGAGGGCGCGGTGCAGGACATCACCGAGCGCAAGCACGCCGAGTTGGCGGCGCGCGAGGCCCAGCAGCGGGCCGAGCAAGCGGTGGCCCTGCGCGACCGCTTCCTCGCCGTCCTCAGCCACGAGATGCGCAATCCGCTGCAGGGTCTGCTCGGCGGCCTGCAGCTTGCGCTCGACGCCCGCGATGCCGCGCGCAAGGACGACTATCTGCGGGTCGCGCTGCAGGGCGGTCGCCTGCTGCTGCGGCTGCTCGACGACATCCTGACCGTCGCCAAGCTCGAGGCGGGACACTTCCAGACCAGCCCGCTGCCGACCGACTTCCAGCAGATCGTCAGCAGTCTCGAGCAGCTCTACGGGCTGCGCGCGCGCCAGCTCGGCCTCTCACTGACCTTCGACATCGATCCGCGCCTGCCGCCGCGCCTCTGCCTCGACGAGCTGCGGATGACGCAGATCCTCGGCAACCTGATCGCCAACGGCCTGAAGTTCACGGCCAGGGGCGGGGTGTGCGTGCAGGTGCGCTGGCTGGAGGAAGACGCGCAGCGCGGCACCCTGGCGATCACCGTCAGCGATACCGGCATCGGCATCCCGCCGGATCTGCGGCACCGTCTCTTCGCGCCCTTCGTGCAGGTCGACCCTCGGGCCGCTGGCGCCCACGGCGGCACCGGGCTCGGGCTGTGGATCTGCGCCAGCCTGCTCAAACTGATGCGGGGCAGCATCACCGTCGACGACAACCCGGGCGGCGGCACGCGCTTCCACATCCGGCTGCCGGTCGAGGTCTCCTGCGCGCTCGCCCCCGCTCAGCCCTCGCCCCGCTCCGAGGCACCGACCCCGGCCTTCTCCGGCCATGTCCTGCTCGTCGAAGACGATCCCGTCAACCGCATCGCCCTCGCCTCGATGCTGACGGCGCTCGGACTGCGCTGCACGACGGTCGGCAGCGCGGAGGAAGCCTTGGGCCTGTGGCAGCAGCGCGGCGGCGAGATCACGGCCGTGATCAGCGACCTCGGCCTGCCTGGGATGGATGGACGCACGCTGGTGCGCCACCTGCGCGGATCCTCGGCGACTCCCGTGCCGTGCTTCGCGATCACCGGCGAGGACCCGCGCGAGGCGCTGAGCTCCCTGCTCGCCGACGGCTTCATCAGCGTGCTCGTCAAGCCGATCAGCCTCGACAGCCTGCGCGCGACGCTGCAGCCGTTCCTGCTGGCGCAGCCTATGTCGCAGCCGCGCTGAGCTCAGGCGACGCCGCGCAGCGTCAGGCCGATCTTGCGCGCTTCGGTATCGATGTGCAGGACCTTGACCTTGAGCGTCTGCCCCGGCGACAGCTCTTCGACCTTGCGGCCGCCGAGCTCGCTGCTGTGCAGCAGCGCTTCGATGCCGTCGAGGATGTCGACGAAGACGCCGAAGTTGGTGACCTTGGAGATCTTGCCCTCGAGCACCAGGCCCTTCTTGACCTTGGACGGGATCTCGCGGATCCACGGGTCCTCGGTCAGCTGCTTCATGCCGAGACTAATGCGCTGCCGCTCGCGGTCGATGTCGAGGATGACGCAGGTGATCTTGTCGCCCTTGTTGATCTCCGGCGAAGGATGGGTCAGCTTCTTGGTCCAGCTGATGTCGTTGACATGCAGCAGGCCCTCGATGCCAGGCGCGATCTCGACGAAGGCGCCATAGTTCGTGATGTTCTTGACCACGCCCTCGACCTTGCTGCCGATCGGGAAGCGCTCGCGGATCGTGTCCCAGGGGTTGCCCTCGGCCTGCTTCATGCCGAGCGAGATCTCCTGCTTGTCGTGGTCGATCTCGAGGACCATCACCCGCACCTTGTCGCCGATCTTGACCAGCTCGCTCGGGTGCGAGGGCGTGCGCGTCCAGCTCATCTCGCTGATATGCACCAGGCCTTCGATGCCGTCCTCGAGCTTGACGAAGGCGCCGTAGTTCATCAGGTTGACGACCTCGCCCTCGTGCACCGAGCCGACCGGATAGCGGGCGTCGATGTCCTCCCACGGGTTGCGCGTCTTCTGCTTGAGCCCGAGGCTGATGCGGTTGCGCTCGGCGTCGTAGTCGAGGACGACGACCTCGAGCTTCTGGCCGATCTTGACCATCTCGCTCGGGTGGTTGATGCGGCCCCACGACATGTCGGTGATGTGCAGCAGGCCGTCGAGACCGCCGAGGTCGATGAAGGCGCCGAACTCGGTGATGTTCTTGACCACGCCCTCGCGCAGGTCGCCGACCTGCAGCTCCTTGGCCAGCGTCTCGCGGTTCTTCTTGCGTTCCTCTTCGAGGACCTTGCGGCGCGAGATGACGATGTTCTTGCGCTCGGCGTCGATCTTGATGATCTCGGCCTCGATCTCCTGGCCGACGAGATCGCCGACATCGGCGGTGCGCCGCAGGTCGACCTGCGAGGCCGGGAGGAACACCGGGACGCCGATGTCGACGAGCAGCCCGCCCTTGATCTTGCGCACGACCTTGCCGCGGACGCGATCGCCCTCCTTGTTGTTGCCGAGCACCTGGTTCCAGCCGATCTGCAGGTCGGCCTGACGCTTCGACAGGAGCAGCTCGCCGCTCGGCAGCACCTCGGTGATCATCACCTGCACCTTGGCGCCGATCACCGCCTCGCCCTCGGCGAACTCCTCGATCGAGACGATGCCCTCCGACTTGTAGCCGATGTCGACGACGACGCTGTCGTCGTCGACGCCGACGATGAAGCCGGTGACGATCGAGCGTGGCTCATACTGGTGGCGCTCGCTCGAGACCGCGGCCAACAAGGCCTTCTCGGGCTCCGGACCGAGGATGGCTTCGACTTCCTGGGCGAGCAGGACATCGTCGACCGCGGTGATGGTCTTGGCGCGCTTGGTCATGGATGCGATCCCGTGCTCTCCGCGCGCGGGCGGCACGCGGAGGGGTTGCGGCCGGGGGGCCTGGTGACGCCGCAGCGCGGGCCCGGACCGTCCGGGTCGCGGGATGCGGCAGAACGGGCATTAGAAAGGAGGCGCTCAGCGCGCAAGCGCGGCGCGGCGGAGGCGCCAGCAGCGATGCGGGCGGGTCCCCGCGAAGTCGAGGTCGATCGTCGCCTCGGTGATCTCGCTTACCTCGCTGAACGGCGGCAAGGGCTCGCGCAGCGCGAAGTCGCGGCGGTTGGTCGAAAAGTAGGCGGTGCCGCCAGGCGCCAGCAGGTTCCACAGCCGCCACAGCAGCCAGGGGTGGTCGCGCTGCACTTCCCAGTCGTGGGCCATGCGCGCCGAGTTCGAGAAGGTCGGAGGATCGCAGACGATCAGGTCGAAGCGCTCGCGGTAAGCCTCGGCGAGCCAGCGGACGGCGTCAGCGGCGAGCAGGCGATGCGCGCTGCCGACCGCGTTGGCCGCGAAGTTGCGCGCCGCCCAGCGCAGGTAGCGCCGCGACAGATCGAGCGACAGGCTGGCGCGGGCCCCGCCGGCCGCGGCATGGACGGTGAACGAAGCGGTGTAGCAGAAGAGATTGAGCACCCGCTTGCCGGCGGCCTCCTCGCGGATGCGCGCGCGCAGCGGGCGATGGTCGAGGAACAGCCCGGTGTCGAGGTAGTCGCTGAGGTTGACGAGGAAGCGCAGGCCGTCCTCGCGCACCCAGGCGGTGATCCCGCGGCGCGCCAGCGGCGCGTATTGCCCGCCGTGCTGGCGATCGCGCTGGCGGCGACGCTCCTTGACGAACACCCGTTCGGGCGCGATGCCGAGCGCCTCCGCCACCAGCGCGCGGTCGACCGTCGCCGTTCCGGCCGGCGACGCCTGCACCTGCACGACGGCGTGACCGGCGTACCAGTCGACGGTCAGCGGGTCGCCGGCGGCCTGGTCGCAGAGGCGCCAGGCGTCGGTGCGCGCGGCCAGCTGCGCGGCACGCGCGCGCTGACGCTCGGCGAGCAGGGCGGCGAGCATGCCGCAGTATGCGCGGTGCCCGGCTGCCGCTAGCGGGCGCGCCGTCGCCCGCATGCTGCGGGCATGACTGGCGCCGCTGTCGACCCCGCTCGCTGCGCGCTGGCCGAGCGCCTGCTTGCCGATGTCGAGCAGCTGGCGCTGCGCATCGGGCCGCGGCATGCCGGCTGTCCGGCGGGCTTGGAGGCCGCGGCGCGCTGGCTGGAGCAGCGCGGCGCCGAGCTCGGAGTGCCGCTGCGGCGCGAGCCGGCGCCGGCCGGCGACAACCTCGTCGCCGAGCTTGCCGGAGCGGGGCCGCGGCTGCTCATCGGCGCGCACTACGACAGCGTGCCCGATGTGCCGGAGGCGCCGGGCGCCGACGACAACGCGAGCGGGGTGGCGGTGCTGCTCGAGCTGCTGGGGCGCGCCGTTCGGCAGCCGCTGCCCTGCGCCCTGCGCGCCGTCTGCTTCGCCAATGAGGAGGCGATGCGCTGGCGCCGCGCCGACGGCGGATCCTGGCGGCACGCCCAGCGCCTCGCCGCCGGAGAGCTCGCGGCGGCGCTGATCATCGACGCCGTCGGCTACTATGATGCGCGCCGCGGCAGCCAGCACTGGCCGGCGTGGTGGATGCCGCTGTGGTATGGCACGCGCGGCGACTTCCTCTGCGTCCAGGCCGCGTGGCGCGACCGCCGCCTGGCCTGGACCTGCTTGCGCGCGGCGCGGGGGCATGGACTGCCGGTGCGCGGCTGCTGGTGGCCCTTCCAGCGCTGGCAGCTGATGGGCGACCAGGAGTCCTTCGTCGCCCACGGCATCCCGACCATCGCCCTGACCGACACCGATCGCTTCCGCAATCCGCACTTCCATCGCCTTGGCGATCGTCCGGAGACCCTCGACGCCGGGCGCCTGGCGGCGGTGGCCGAGGCCGCCTGGGCGGCGCTGCAGGCGATGGCGCGCTGGGCTCAGGCCCGCGGATGCGCGCGGCGATAGATGCGCCGCAGGTCCTCGATCGAGAGGTGGGTGTAGATCTGCGTCGAGGCCAGCGAGGCGTGGCCGAGCAGCTCCTGGACGCTGCGGATGTCGGCGCCGTGCGCCAGCAGGTGGGTGGCGAAGCTGTGCCGCAGGGTGTGCGGCGTGATCCGGCCGGCCAGGCCGGCATCGACGATCGCGCGCTGCAGGATGCGCCGCACCTCGCGCGGATCGAGGCGCCCGCCGCGCGTTCCGACGAACAGCGGTCGCTCGCGATCGGCGCTCGGGAAGCGAGCGTCGCGCACGGCGAGCCAGGCCTCGATCGCCGCCAGCGCCGGCGGTCCGAGCAGCGCCAGCCGCTCCTTGCGTCCCTTGCCGCGCACGCGCACGGTGCCGGCGGCGAGATCGAGGTGCGCGACATCGATCGCGCACAGCTCGCCGACGCGCATGCCGGTCGAGTACAGGGTCTCGAGGATCGCGCGCGCGCGGGCAGCGGCGAAGTCCTCGCCCTGCGGGGCGGCGAGCAGGCGCTCGACCTCGGCGGTCTCCAGCCAGCGCGGCAGGCGGCGGCGCTGGCGCGGCGCGCGCAGCAGGGCCGCCGGATTGGCGGGCAGCCGCTGCGTGCGCGCCAGCCAGCCCCCGAACGAGCGGAGGCAGGCGACAAAGCGCGCGAGCGAGCTCGCGGCGAGTCCGGGGGCGCGGGCGGCGACGAGCGCGCGCAGGCGCTGCGGGCTGAGCTCGTCGAGCGCGCTCTCGCTGCCGACGACGCGCACCAGCGCGGCGAGGTCGTGGGCGTAGCTGCGCACGGTATGCGCGCTGGCCTGGCGCGCGTCGCGCAGGTGCGCGAGGTAGGCGGCGACCGCCTCGCCAAGCGTCTCCATGCTCAGTGGTTCATGATGTCGGCGTTCGGCGTCTGGTCGGTGAACAACGGGGCATCGACGATGTGCCAGCTGCGCGGGGCCGCTTCCCGCTCCGGGCCGTCGGGCGGGCCGACGAGCAGATCGGGGTCGTAGCGCGCGGCGTCGCGCGCCGCCGCCAGCGTCGCGCGCCAGGTCTCGCGCGGGAACAGCGTCCAGTCGATGCTGCGGCGCAACAGCTGGGCGTCGGGCGGGGGGGAGCGCCAGCCGCGGAGGTGGCTGCCGGCGGGGGCGGCGGCGAGGACGGCGGCGATCGCCTCGGCGACGAGCGCGCGGTCGTCGGTCAGCGCCGACTGGGTGTGCGCCGGCGCGCCCTCGGGCAGCGGGCGGTTGCCGAGGCCAGCGAGCCGCGGCACCCGTTCCTCGATCCACGACGCCGGCACCAGCGTGCTGACCGCCCGGCCCTCGCGGTCGAGCAGCTGGTACTGGCGGCTGAGGTAGCGGCCGCTCGCGAGCTCGGGGTAGGGCTGCCAGGCGCGCAGGCGCTGCCAGCCTTCTTCGAAGCGGCGCGGCGCCAGCGGGTGCCGGGCGACGATCACGATGTGGTTGCGCGGCAGGCTGCGGTCGATACCGGCCGGGTTCTCGTAGGCGTGGACGATCGGAAAGACCCAGCCATCAGTCAGCCCGG
Organism: Planctomycetota bacterium; assembly: GCA_025055595.1. Classification (GTDB taxonomy): domain Bacteria; phylum Planctomycetota; class UBA11346; order UBA11346; family UBA11346; genus UBA11346. The sequence goes on from JANWWU010000087.1 coordinate 23,507, forward strand.
CGGCGCGCAGGCTGCGCAGGGCCCCGCCGACGACCCGCCGCTTGGGACCGCGCCACTGTTCGCCGACGCGCTCGCCGAGGCTGCCGATGACATTGGCGAGCACCGTCCCGCCCTCGGCGAGGGCGGCGGCGCACTCGGCGAAGAACTCGCGCGTCATCAGGTGCGGGGGGATCGTCGAGCCGGCGGTGTAGGCATCGAGGACGATGAGGTGGAAGCCGTGGCCGCGCCGCGCGCGGATGTGGGCGCGGGCGTCGCGCGCGACCAGCCGCAGGCGCCCCGTGCGCTCCAGCCAGGCGAGCAGCGGGTAGTGCTCGCGGACGATGGCGATCACCGCCGGGTCGATGTCGACGACCTCGATCTCGGCGCGCGGGAAGTGATGCGCGAGGTGGGCGATGCCGATGCCGCTGCCGAGGCCGACGATCAGGATGCGCGGGGCCTCCGGCACCTGCCGGTTGAGCAGCAGGCCGGCCGGGAACAGGCTGATGTAGGGGCTGTTGTTCAGGCTGCCTGGACCGGCGAGGGCGACGCCGTCCTCGGCCGGCCGCAGGTGGGCGAGCGAGGGCAGCGCGGCGAGCTCGTGCCAGGCGGGGCGCAGGCAGATGCCGCCTTCGACCATCTCGAAGAAGCGCAGCTGCAAGTAGTTGTTGCTCTCGCTCGCCACCCAGGTCATGCCGGTGTAGGGGCTGTCGCGGTGCGCGAGCACCCGCTGATCGCTCGGCAGCCCGGGCTGATCGAGCCGATAGTGATGATCCTGCCAGACGAGGCCAGCGCCGGCAGCCAGCAGCGCGATCAGCGCCGCCGACAACGCGCGCCGCGTCATGGCGCGCCCGCCGGCGCGGGCGCGGCGGCGCGCTCGACGCGCAGGCGCCACGCGACATGCAGGCAGCCGACGACCGCGAGCACCGCGCCCATCCACAGCAGGTTGGCGTTGAGCGGCACGAACTCGAGCAGCACGTAGTCGGTGACCAGGATGCCGAGGACATTGCCGATCGAACCGACGGCGTAGAGCGTGCCGGTGGTGCGCCCGACGCGCTCGGCGCTGACGAAGGCGAGCTTGACCAGCATCGGCGACACCATGCCGAGCAGCAGCGAGGGCACGAGGAAGAGCACCAGGCCGGCGACCAGGACGCCGAAGCGATACTGCCCGAGCAGGTCGCCGAAGGATTCGGCGACGCTCAGCGCGTAGATCGGCAGCGTGAGGTACAGGGCGCCAGCGGCGAGGATCACCCAGCCGAGCGGCTGGTTGTCCGTACTGCGATCGGCGAGGCGGCCGCCGATGACATAGCCGATCGACAGCGAGAGGATGAAGACGGTGATGATCGCGGCCCAGACATCGATCGACGAGCCGAAGGAGGGATAGAGGAAGCGGGCGCCGAGGATCTCGAGCGCCATCAGGCAGAAGCCGCAGACGATCGAGGTGGCGTACAGGACGGCGAGACGCACAAGGGGCTCCGCGCGAGACGGTAGCGGGACGCGGGCGCCCGTCCATGCCAGCGCCCGACCCCGCCGTTCGTTGCCGCTGGCGGCGCCTGCTGCCGATGCTTAGGATGAGAGCGATGGAGCCGGCGACCGAGATCGCGATCAGCCCCGACGGGATGCAGGCGGTGATCCGCATCCCGCCAGGGGCCGCCTTGTCGGCCAGCCTGATCCTGCATCGCCTGCTCGGCGCCGGCGTCGTGCACGGGATCGATGCCGCAGCGCTCAACGAGGCCGTGCAGCCCGCCGATCGCGAACGGCAGCTGGTGGTCGCTCGCGGCACGCCGCCGCAGCCGCCGCAGGACGCGCGGCTCGAGGTCCTCGTCGACTTCGCGGTGCGGCTGGCTGAGGAGGACGGCCGCGTCGACTTCCACGAGCAGGGGCGCTTCCACGAGGCGGAACCAGGAACCGTGCTGGCGCGGCGCATCCCGCCCCGCCCCGGGGTTCCCGGACGGCGGGTGACCGGCGAAGAGATCCCCGTGCCGCCGCCGCGCGACGCCGAGCTCGGCGCCCTCGCGGGCGAGGCGACACGGGTCGTCGGCGACGAGCTGCGCGCCGAGCGCCTCGGCCTGGTCGTGCGGCGCGCCGACGGGCGTCTCGATGTGCTGTCGGCGATCGAGATCCCCGGCGACCTCGACATGCACTACGGCAACATCCGCACCCGATTGCCGGTGATCATTCGCGGCGACATCCTCGCCGGCTTCGCGGTGAAGACGGCGAGCGATCTCACGGTCCAGGGCGCGATCGAGGACGCGCGGATCTCGGTGCGCGGCGACCTGCGCTGCCGCGGCATCCTGCCGGGGCGGCATCGCGTCAAGGCCCACGGCGACATCCACGCCCACCACATCATGGGGCGCGAGATCAAGTGCCGTCATCTCGCGGTGGCCAACGACCTGCGCGGCGCCGTCATCTATGCCGTCGGCGATGTGCGGGCGCGGCTGATCGTCTCCACCCGCGTGCAGTGCGGCGGCAGCATCGAGGTCGATGAGCTCGGCCACCCCGCTGAGCACGGCACCGTCGTGCAGGCCGGCTATGACCCGCTGGCGGTCGCGCTGTGGCGGCTGGCGGCGCGCGAGCACCAGGCGATCGTCGCCGAGGCCGCGGAGGCGGCGACGCGGGTCCGCACCCTCGCGCAGGCGGCGCGCCAGGCCGACCCGGGCGCGGTGCGGGCGCGCCTCGAGGCGCAGCTGCGCGAGGCGATCGCGGTCTATGCCCAGCGCATCCACTGCGTGGAGGACTGTGAGCGGGTGCTGGCGAACGCCGCGCTGCGCATCGGCAACAATCCGCAAGCGACGATCACGGTGCGGCACTGCATCCACCCCGGAGTCGAGATCGCGATCGGCGCCGAGGCGCGCTTGATGATCGCCAAGCCGCTTGGGCGCACCGTGTTCCGCCTGCACGAGGGCCGCATCGTCTGGTCCTGAGCGCTCATCCGAGATGCCGCGCCGCCAGCAGCAGGCAGGCGACATGCACGGCGTGGCGGACGCCATGCGCCAGCGGGTCGCGGCACAGCGCGGCGGCCGGCACGGTGACGACGGCGATCTCCTCCGCGGGGTCGAGGGCCCGCGCCCCCGGCTGCGCCTCGACGGGGACGAGGAAGCCGTGGGCGACCGCGCTGTCGCGCGCCGGCTCCGGCCACAGGACGCCGAGCGGCAGCGGGGCGCCGCGCGCGCGGTAGCCCGTCTCCTCGGCAAGCTCGCGCAGGGCGGCCTCGGCGGGAGCTTCGTCCTCGCAGTCGCCGGCCGGCAGCTCGCGGGTCACGGCATCGCAGCCGCGGCGATACTGCTCGACGAGGACGATCTGCTGCTCGGGCGTGACGGCGACGACGCAGGCCCAGGACGGCGAGCGCGTGCGCCAGAACGCGTCGAGCACCCGGCCGCTGCCGGTCTCGACGCGCTCCCGCCACACCGCGAGCCACGGCGACGCGACGACCTGCTCGCTGCCGAGCACGCGCCAGGGCCTGGGCATTCAGCCCTCGCGCTGGTCGCGCGGCTCGGTGTCGGGGACCCCGTGCAGGCGCTCGGTCGCCTGCGGGGTGCTCAGCACCTTCCACAGGCACCAGGCGAAGAGCGCGGTCGCGCCGCCGACCGCGGCGAGCATCGTCAGCCATCCCGCCCAGCTCATGCCGCCTCCTTCGTGATCAGCGCGTCCCAGCGCCGCTGCCCGCAGCGCGCGATCGCGAGATAGAGCGCGATCGTCGCCAGCATCCAGGCCATCGCCAACTGCGCACCGCGCTCGGCGAGCAGCGTGCGCAGCATGCCCTTGCCGTCGCGGAAGGCCTGGAGCTCGCCCCACAGGAACCAGCCGAGGATGATCAGCAGCGCCAGCGGCGCCAGCCAGCGCATCACCACGCCGAGGCCGGGCGGCAGCGCGATCTCGGCCTCGCGGCGCAGCTCGGCGATCCCGCGCTCCGTGCCCCAAGCCCAGTTGAAGACCAGGGCGGTGATCAGGGCGACGGCGGTGATCCCGAGGGTGGCGGCCCAGAAGTCGAGGGTGTCGATCGCTACCGTGCCCCGGCAGGCCCAGACGACGATGCCGAGGCCGGCGAGCAGGACGGCGAAGACGAGCAGCAGGGCGCGGCGCCGCGACCAGCCGAGGGCCTCCTCGATGAAGGCCATCGAGGGCTGGATCATCGACAGCGAGCTGGTCAGGGCGGCGAGCGAGAGCAGGACGAAGAACAGGAAGCCGAACCAGCGCCCGGCCGGCATCGCTTCGAAGACCCCGGGCAGGGCGAAGAAGCCCATCGCGATCGAGGACCCGGTGTAAGCGGCGTAGCTGGCGCCGAGGAAGACGAAGGCCGCCGGGACGACGATCATCCCGCCGAGCGCGACCTCGCAGAACTCGTTGCCGGCGGCCGCGGTCAGGCCGGAGAGCGCGACATCGGTGTCGCGGCGCATGTAGGCGGCGTAGGTCGTGATCGCGCCGATGCCGACCGAGAGCGAGAAGAAGATCTGGCCGGCCGCGGCCAGCCAGACCTCGCCGCTCGTCAGCTTGCTGGCGACCTCGCGCGGCTCCCACATCGCCGCCAGGCCATCGAGCACGCTGCGCCCTTCGACCGGCGGCAGGGTCAGCACGCGCCCGACCATCAGCAGGGCGATGGCGATCAGCAGCGGCATCGCCCAGGTGCAGACGCGCTCGATGCCGCGCGAGACGCCGAACCAGATCACCAGCCCGTTGATCGCCAGGACCAGCAGCAGCGCGCCCCAGAGGTCGGCCGAGCCGTGGAGGAACAGGTAGCCGTGATCCTCGGTGGCGCCGATCCATTGCAGGAAGTCCTGCTTGGCGGTCGCCGCACCCGGGGCGGTGCCGATCAGATACTTCCAGGCATAGGCCAGGCACCAGGCCTCGACGAAGAGATAGAAGCCGCAGAGGAAGATCGGAATCGCCGGCGCCAGGGCCCCCGGGTAGGCGAGCCAGCGCTGGCCGCCGAGCGCGCGCATGATCCCGGGCACCGAGCAGGTGCCGCGGGCGCCGCCCGCGCGCCCCATCGTCCACTCCATCCACGCCACCGGCAGGCCGATGATCAGGAAGGCGATGACATAGGGGATGATGAAGGCGCCGCCGTGCTCGGCGACCAGGCCGGGGAAGCGCAGGAAGTTGCCGAGGCCGACAGCGCTGCCGGTGACCGCGAGGATCACCCCGAGGCGGGTGCTCCACGACTGCATGCCCCGCTTGTAGCGCGAGGACGGGAGCGGGGAACAAGCGCGAGGCGGGCGTTCTCAGCAGCCGACGATGCGCAGGCGCAGGCCGTCGCGTTCGACGAGCTCCCAGGTCAGGCGCTGCTCCCAGCTGCGTTCGGGGCGGCGGTCGAAGAGCACGAGCCAGCCGTCGCCGGCGCCGAGCTGGCGGCAGTAGGCGGCGAGCTGGGCCTCGCCCTCGGCGCGGCTGCGCGGCCCGCGCCACAGCTTCAGCTCCAGCGGATAGCGCTGCCCGGCGTACTCGACGACGACATCGACCCGCCGCCGCCCGCTCGCGAACTCGCGCGTCACCCGCCCGCCGCCGTTGACCACCCGCTGCAGGAAGGCCATCAAGATCAGCAGCGGCGCCGCCTCCTGGTACTGGTAACGCGCGACCCAGCTCTCGGCGTGGTCGCGCCAGAACTCCTGGAAGGCGCGCAGCAGGCCGTCGACATCCAGCCGCCGCCCGTCCATCCAGCGCCGCTCCAGCGCCGGATCGAGCGCGCACTGGCTGGTCCACGACAGGGCGCGGCCGATCACCTCGGCGTAGATCGGACAGGCCGCGGTCAGGCGGCCGCGATCGTCGGCCAGCAGGCCGAGATCGAGGCAGTACCGCACATCGTCGTCGAGCAGGTCGATCGCGTGCTCCTCGCCGATCAGCACCGGCTCGATCACCCGCCGCACCCGCGGCTCGCGCAGCCGCTCGATCAGGCTGTCGAGGTGCGCATCGCGGCGCAGGATCAGCGCCTCGATCGCCGCCTCCGCCACCGCCACCGTGATCGCCCGGCGATGGTCGCGCGCCAGCTGCCGCTCGACGATCTCGCGCGCGATCGCGTTGACCAGCCAGGGCTGGCCGCGCGTCCGCTCCCACACCAGGTCGACGACCTCGGGCGGGAAGGCCTGCCCCGTGTCGTCGGTGTGCTGCTGGTAGAGCCGGGCGACCTCGTCGCGGGTGAAGGCGCGCAGGGTCAGCGAATCGCTGGCGATGTTGAAGGGGCTGGCGCTGCCGAGCGTCTCGCGCTCGGGCCGCAGGCTGGCGCGCCAGTCGCGGACGTCGCGCATCCCGACCAGCGCCAGCGCGTGGGGGAAGGGCATCTGGTCGCGCAGGATGTAGCCCTGCCGCACCTGCCGCAGCAGGCTCAGCAGCGTCGGCCCCTCCA